>JAYVCW010000341.1:0-16980 GCA_043749775.1 Acidobacteriaceae bacterium
AACGGACGTGAAACCCCAACGAGTGAGCATCTGTTCAAGCTGCGATGAGAGGTTGCTCGCGGAGAGAGTTTCAGCATGGAGCAGTCCTTTGGTGAAGATGTGGACGTGGCTGTTCCAGAAACCAGCAGTCACGACCAGACCTTTGCAATTGATGACCGTGACGGCGCGGGCGAAACGCGGAGGTTTTGTGCTGGTTCTGGGACCGATGGCAGTGATGCGTCCGTTGTGGATGACGATTGTTCCATCCTCAATGGGTGCGTTGGTTGGGGAGGAATAGATCTTCGCGTGAATCAAAGCAAGATCAAAGGCAAAGCCGGATGCACTGAGACCGAGCATCGAAAGTAAAAGTATGACGAGGGCGGCAGGGATTCGCATACCGGCAATATACGGTAGGGCGCGTGAGATTGTTCCGCAGAACAGTGCCTTGACGAGCGCCTCATTCGATTCGTGCGGCTGGTTATTGGCCGTACTCGTCGTGCCTTCGCACCCAGAACGGCCCCCGGCCGTTCTCATCCCGTCCCTTTGGCGTCATATCCAGATAGTGGTAGTGGATATTGAACGGCTCGTTCCCGCGCGAGTAGCAGGCGTAGGTATGGAAAATTTCTCCGCCGTCGTCCTTACAAAAAACGCTGTGTCCCTCGCGCTCGGTAGGGCCAGGATTCTGGAAGGTATAGTTAAAGAATGCTTTTCCCTGAGCAATCTGCTCCGGCGTAAAAGAGAAGTGATAGTCGAAATTGAAATCGGTGTCGCCGGAAGATACCCATTTGAAATCCCAGCCCATCCTCTCCTTGTAGGCGGCCAGCTTCTTGTATGGTCCGCGCGATACCGCGATCATGGTCACGTCGCGCTGCTTCAGATGCACGTTGATACCATTGAAGCCGTCGGCCCGCAGGGAGCAATGCGGACAGCCGGCCTGGTTTTCCGGGCCAAACATGAAATGGTAGATAACAAGCTGGCTGCGGCCATCAAACAAATCGGCTAAGCTCTCCTTGCCGTTGGGTCCATCAAAAGCATAGTCCTTTTCGACTTTGACCCAAGGCAAGCTTCGGCGCTCCTCACCGAGCTCATCCTGAAGGCGCGTGAACTCCTTCTCTTTGAGAAGAAGTTTCTTCCGTGCCTTGAGCCATTCGGCCTCGGAGACGATTTGGTGATTCTTGAGTGCTGCATTCATTCGCGAGTCCTCCAGTTGGTTTAGGAATTCGGTCGATGTATAGCCTCATCAATCCTTGTATTCATGGTAGCGGCGGATGCAGTCCACTGTCGGATTTTGGTCGGCTTCGTCCCGCGCCTGTCGGGCAGATCTATAGTAGCGAACTAAGTAGTGACGTACAATGCATCGTCAACAACGTCGTACCAGAGGATTTGCGGCGGTCCGGCAATGATGTTGCCCATGGCGGACCCGAGTTTTTGAAAGTGTTCGCCCTGTAAGTGCCTGCCGTGGTGCTCCTTGGTTGTCCACCGCTCGACACCTATGATGACGGCCGGATCTTCCACCGCGCGGTGCAGGCTGAAAGAAACGCAGCCGGGCTGGGCCCTGGTTGGTCCCGCAACATCGCGCAACGCTTGCTCAAGCGCTTTCTCTTGACCCGGCTTTGCTTTGGCAGATGCGATGACAATAAGATCGGACTTCGCGGGTTTAGCTGGCATTGATAACTCCCTTGGTTGTGTTGCTGCCTTAGTATCAGTCGTAAACGCCGATCCCGCTGTTTCCGCCTGTTATCACTGCGCCTTTGCCCTTCAGCCTCATCTCGGATCTCCAACCTGCGGCAGGACGCCTGTTTGCTGAAGCAGTTCCATCATAGCTATCTCTGCCCAGTGCTCTGCAATCTTTCCGTCTTTCAGGCGGTAGATATGGATCTCGCTCCATTTGATCCGCTTGTTGGTCGGCGGCGCACCCATCAACGTACCCTTATGCGTCGCCACAGCTGAACTTCTTTCGACGACCCTGTCACCGGAGGCGATCAGGTCCTCCTCGGTCACGACGACATCCGGGAACGCCCCGTTCATCATGATCCCGACTTTCCGGAGACCCTCAAAGCCACCTGGCATAGGCGTCCGGAAATGGTGGATGAAATCCTTATCAAACAAGTGTCCCACCCCGTTCACATTGTGCTCGTTCTTGAAAATTCGTGTGAACTCCCTGATCGCATGCTTGTTCTTGTCTTCTTGTTCCAAAGCGGTTTTCTCCTCTTCAGTTGTTTAGGTGTTAATTGACTATTCTTGCGGATACTTCATTTCTCTGACGTTGTGAAGGGTTCCACGATCTTCGCCGCGCATTTCCCGCATACCAAGACTCCATCGAGAACCATCAGCAGCGCCCCGGTGCTGTGCCCTGAATCTAAGGAGAACAGCACCATGACAATGAGAAGCACTATGTCTAACTAACCGGCTATCGATTTATTCCCTCGTGTGGGAACATTTTTTAAGAAGCCGGTGCGCACTATTCCTTCCAGAACCGATTTTCGACCGGAACGGTTGCACGCCAGGCAACAGGAACCTCGTCCATTCATATCGCATGCGCCGAGATAGGAGTCCGGATCGTTGAATGTGTCGAACGGTCCTTCGAATGCGAAATCCTCCGACAGGAGCGTCCGCGCCGCAGCGAAGTCACGTTGCCCGAGCGCCTGCAGGTATCCAGTCACGAGGTGCGTTGGGTTGCCCATTTTTAGTCCTTCTAAAGCGCTTACCGCATCTCGCAGCACGGCAGCACTGAAACTGCGTCAATTTTGTCATCTGGGCCATGACTGAACGTCCGGATGTGGGCTCCGATTTTCGTGTTGATTGTGGCATCGATATTCCGCGGGCATCAATTGCTAAGATCAACTACACCGTCGGTCTCGTACCTGACTACTAGGACCGCAACTGGGGATTCGTCTACGGCGTTGCTTGAGCATTACGAATAAGGTCCGTAAGCAGTGCGCAGTCGCCTTCGCTTCGTGGCCGCCGTCAGCGACCGGAACAGCCAATTATCTCGTGCCGACGTTTCGAGCCCATGTGGAATTCTAGGGATTCCTCATATCGGCGACGGCATCAATCCCAATACTAAAAGGCAGACTTATTTCACCTCGCGCTGGATTCCGGCTTCCTGCTTTCCTGATGTCTGAATCGCCCACGCCATGCGAGGCGTGTTGTGGGCAATTCCGAAGCGCCCTTTGGCGTCGAGCAGAATGATTCCACCGTGGCCGTCGAGCCGTTGCTTCAAATAATTCATAGCTTCTTGCGCGATCCACTCTGGCAGGCTGCCGGTTTGCACGCGGTCCGCTGCCCATTTTGCGAGCACTAACTTCATGATCGGTTCGCCCCATCCGGTGGTGGAAGCAGCTGCGCTCAGATTATCCGCATAACATCCACAACCGATTAGGGACGAATCTCCGAGGCGCCCTGGAGCTTTGTTGAGCGTGCCCCCGGTCGAGGTTGAAGCGGCGATGTTGCCTTCGCTATCGAGAGCAACCGCGCCGACAGTGTCGTGTGAGAGCATTTCACGCGACACCGCGGGGGCGAACATATCCTTGCCGTTGCCGTCCCCCGCGGGTTGAGCCTGGTACGCCTTCAGCCGTTCCATTTCTCTCGGCGTCACCAAATCTTCATTGCGGCACAAAGTTATGCCGTGAGCCTCGGCAAATCGCTCCGCCCCTTCAGCAACAAAATACACATGGGGACTATCGCTGAGAATCTTGCGCGCCGCCCTAACGGGATTCCGTAAACGTTCGACACAGCCAACTCCACCGCCGCGCAAGGTTGCGCCGTCCATGATGAAAGCGTCTAGCTGAACTTTGCCATCGCGATTAAGAAAACTGCCGCGCCCGGCGTCGAATGTTTCGTCGTCTTCGAGCACGACAACAGCTTCTTCGACAGCATCGAGCGCTGAGCCTCCGCGTTCCAGTACACGCCACCCGGAAATGGCGGCATTGCGAACGCCGTTGAGATGGGCCTCGACCATATCGTCGGGAATAGCCCAGGCGCCGCCATGAACGACCAGAACGGGGTTGATTGGCACGTGTGATCCCTTGGGTAAAGTTGCGGAATTCAGTCTAGCAGGGTGGCTGGGGCAGACTCACCCACGCAGTTAGCCGATTTCTAATCGTTGACTTCAGAGGGGCATGGAAACGACTCTGAAAAGATTGGGTGCAAAGAAAATGA
The DNA here is from genome assembly GCA_043749775.1 of Acidobacteriaceae bacterium. Classification (GTDB taxonomy): domain Bacteria; phylum Acidobacteriota; class Terriglobia; order Terriglobales; family Acidobacteriaceae; genus Acidiflorens. The sequence goes on from JAYVCW010000341.1 coordinate 4,141, forward strand.
ACGGCGTAACCGCAAATCAGGAAGACGATACTAGGCGGCCCGAGTCCGCACATCCAACTCAGAAGTGCGCTGCCAGGTATAGATGATGCGGTGGATGACGGTAATCGTCGACAAGACTGCGATCACCCAAAGTGCTGGAGCCATTACGTTGAAGAGGGCCCCGATAATGAGTAGAACCAGGCGTTCGGGGCGTTCCATGAATCCCACGCGACACGTTCCTATGAGCGATTCAGCGCGCGCACGGGCGTAACTCACCATGATGGTGCTGATCATGACGAGGGCGGTCAGCACGACATAGAAGAAACGGTTGCCGCGCGAGTAATAGACAAGCAATCCGAAAAAGAGCGACGCGTCGCTGTAGCGGTCAACGACCGAATCAAAGAAACCTCCGAAACGCGTAACCTGGTTTGAAAAGCGGGCCACGCGGCCGTCGACCAGATCGAAAAATCCAGAGCCGATAATGACGAGTCCGGCGTAGAAGAACATGCGTCGCTGGTTATCGCCGTTCGCGTAACCAAACAAGAAGGCGGCGTAGGTGTTGACGACCAATCCCATCACAGTAAGAACATTTGGATTGATGTGGGAAAGCGCGAGCAGGCGGACGATTGCATCCAGCAATACTCCGCAGGCCCGGCCGACTCCGCTCGTCCAACTCATTTTTTTGTGATCGGTCACTTTGCTTTCGATTTGAGCTGCAATGCGGATTCGGCTTTGGCCTCTTCGGCAATGTCATGCATGGTAGTGAGTTTCAAAATCTCCATCTCCCGGCTACCCCCCGGAGTTACCACGGTCGCGGTGTCGCCAACCTTTTTATTGAGTAGGGCGCGCCCGATCGGCGAGGTGGTCGAGATTCTTCCCGCGGCTACGTCGGATTGCTCGCTCGCCACCAGTTCGTATTTCATCTCTTCATTTTTAGTCGAGTCGAAAACCGTGACGAACGAACCCAAGCCGACCTTATCCTTGGGAATATTGTTCATGTTTACAAGGGAGAGATCGGCAAGACGCTGGCCGAGTTGACGCACGCGAGCCTTAAGGTACTCCTGCCGCTGCTTGGCGGTGTGATACTCGGCGTTTTCGCTGAGGTCGCCTAGGGCGGCTGCCTTTTTCAGTTCCCGAGGAATATCGAAGGCCAGTTCGTGTTCCAGCGTGTTCAATTCGTCCCGCAGCTTCTTTTTGATTTCTTCCGTCATGCGTTCTGAATTATAACTCCCGCCTTGATGGCCCGGATACTGCTGACCGGACGACTCTCGCTTCGCTAGTCGCCAAACCGATAGATGGGAACGACTTAAGACGCAGCGCCAATGGCTCAGCCTCCGGTGTTTGTCATTGCCTTCGGCATCCGCCTCCGATAGACTAGATAGTAGTTTTTTGCACCCTCGGGCGAGGGCCCCTCCACTTAATGAACGGCAGCCAAGTTTTCCACATCGGTGACAAGGTCGTTTACCCCAATCACGGCGTCGGCATTATTGAACAGATCAGCAGCCGCACGACGGGGACTACGGTTGAAAGGTTTTACCTGCTCAAAATTGCATCGAGCAGCCTTAAGGTGATGATTCCATTCGCCAATGCCGGGAACGTGGGCATGCGTTCCGTGGTTCGCAATGGCGAGATTCAGAAGATCCTGGATTATCTATCTTCCGGGGAGTGCATCAACTCCACCGATTGGAAGGACCGTTTTAAGGAAAACTCCGACCGCATGCGCAGCGGTTCGCTTTCGGATGTGGCGGCTGTCCTGAAGGGCCTCTTAGTGCTGGCGCAGGAAAAGTCGCTGTCTTTCCGCGAAAAGAAGATGCTGGAGCGCGCTCGTTACTTGCTGGTCAGCGAAATCGCGATTTCGCGCAACTGCCCCGAAAATGAAATAGAAGAGTTTTTGGACAAGGCTCTGATCAAGGCGAATCTTCGTTTCCCGGAACTCACGGAACTCGCCTCTTAGGCACCCTCTCTTCAAAAGTCCTGGCCTTCAAAGGTCCTGGTCCCCGTGGCTTGTTGCTTCATCAGGGCTCGCCGCTCCATGGCGCGCTTGCATCCAGGATTGCAAAATTAAGATCGCCGCCATCCGGTCTACCGCCTGTCCCCGCTTCTTGATAGAAAGATCCGTCTCCCGCAGCAGGCGGTTTGCTTCGGTCGAAGTCCAGCGCTCGTCCCAGAGATGAACCGGTAGCTTGAAATAAGATTTTATATCCGCGGCAAAGGCCCGCATTTTCTCGGACTGAGTACCCTCTGCTCCGCTAAGCCGCAGGGGCAGCCCAACCACGATCTCTTTTACTTCGTATTGCTTCAAAACCGCCGCCAGGGCAGCCCGATCGCGACGCTTGTTCTGGCGTTGAATCGTGTCCAGCCCTTGAGCAGTGATGCCGAGTGGGTCCGAAACCGCCACTCCAATGCGCCTCGAGCCCACGTCGAGAGCAAGAATACGGGGGTGAGCGGAATTTCCAGGCGCTGGCATTGTTTAATTGTAGACGGCTCTTTCGAGGTAGGGCAGAATTGTTGCCCGCCCGGTAGGCACACTTTCGCCGCCGCCGAATTATGGAACCGGTGACACAAACACGAATCGAACATCATTGGTCCCTGACCCTGCTCGGCATTGGCCTGATCGTAATGTTCGCCTACTATGGCGAGCCGGTGCTCGCGGTGCTGTTCTTTGCCGTGCTTCTCAGCTTCACGCTCTCTCCGGTGGTACAGGCGCTCGAATATATAAACGTTCCGCGTGCAGCTGCCGCATTGGTTGCGATGGTGGCTCTGCTTGCGTTGGTTTACGGGATCAGCGTCGCCTCCTACAACGAGGCTGTCGTCTTTGCCGATAATCTCCCTAAGTATTCTCAAAAGATTCGTTCACTCGTTCAACCCTTCGAGCAGGACGCAGAAAAGCTACAAAAGACGCGAGACGCCGTCGCCGAGCCGTCGAACGTAATGCAGGTGCGCCAGGTGCAGAGCTGGTCTGACTTTCTGACCCACGGAGCAGGCACTTTCACTGAGGCTGTTTTGGCCGCGTCTTTCATCCCTTTTTTGGCTTACTTTTTGCTGACGTGGCAAAGCCATGCGCGGTCAGCGACAGTCATGCTTTTTCCGCTGGAACATCGGCATACCGCTTTCGTCACCCTGGGGTTGATAGGCAAAATGCTGCAGAGCTTTATTGTGGGGAATATCGTCATCGGATTACTGATCTCGGCTCTAAGCGTCGGGATTTTCGGACTGCTGCACGTGCCATTCTTTTATTTTGTAGGATTTTTGAGTGGCTTCCTCAGCCTCGTGCCCTATCTTGGAGTCGTTCTGGCGATGGGTCCGCCAATCCTGGTTGGTTTTGGACAACTCGAAACCGGAGACTTGCTCATCGTCGTAATTTGCGTCGTAGGCATGCACCTCTTCGCGTTGAACGTACTGTACCCGAAGCTGTTGGGCAGCCGGTTGCGGATCAATCCGCTGGCGGTCACGATAGCGCTGCTTTTTTGGGGAGCGGTCTGGGGTGCAATCGGATTGGTTTTGGCCATCCCGATTACCGGAGCAATCAAAATTATCTTCGACCATGTCGACTCGATGAAGCCTTACGCGGATTGGCTTGGCGAATAAGCGCCTGAGCCTGAATAAGCAATAGCGCACGCCCAGCTTTGCTCTTCGGGCACTCTCTGGGTTGCGAAAACCTTCTACACTAGAAACTTGCGCACTCTATTTACATTATTCTTAGTCGCTCTTCTCGCTGCCGGCGGCTGGGTTGCCTGGCAACTCTATGTTCCGGTCACGCCTCCAGCAGACACATCTTTACTGCTGCGTCCCGGATTTTCTACCCGTCGCATTGCATTAGAACTTAAGAAGGCTGGGGTTATCCGCAGCGCGCTGGCATTCCGTATTTTTCAGGCGGTTCATCCGAAACTTACGCTCAAGGCGGGGGAATACCGGTTTGACCACGAGGCGCGCATGCCCCAGGTTTACCGTCGCGTCGCCCGGGGAGATATTTATTTTCACGTCGTCACGATTCCCGAGGGGTACACCATGTTCGACATCGCCAAGGCGATGGAGGACGCAGGACTGGGATCGACTGCCGACTTTCTGAAGATTTTTCAGACGCAGCTACAGCTTATTGCAGATCTGGCGCCGCAGGCGAAGTCGCTCGAGGGCTATCTCTTCCCGAATACTTACGAATTTACCCGGACGCAAACCCGGGTTGAGATGGCGGCGGCGATGGTGCATCAGTTCCGCCTGACGGCGCAGCAAATTGGCTTAGTCGCGACTCCCGATTCAGACTTGAATAAAGTCGTGACCATGGCATCGATTGTGGAAAAAGAAACAGCAGCGCCGGAAGAACGGCCGCTAGTAGCTGGAGTCTACTTCAATCGCCTGGCTCACCACATCGCGCTGCAGGCTGACCCGAGCGTGATCTACGCCGAGCAACTTGAAGGACGCTACCAGGGCGCGCTTCATCACGACGATATGGCGTACAACTCTCCTTACAATACCTACCGCTTCACGGGATTGCCGCCCGGGCCTATTGGTAATCCGGGGAAATCCGCACTGGAAGCGGCGCTTCATCCGCAAACCACCGACTATCTATACTTCGTGGCCGATGGCAGCACCGGTCACCACCGCTTCGCTCGCAACCTGGAAGAGCACAACAAAAATGTCGTAGCCTACCGCCACGCCATGGGCGTCCGCTAGAGACGAATGCGGCTACTTCAAACACTTCTGCATGAAATCCACTAAGTCCTTCTTCATCTTGTCATGTTCCGCGCGGTCGACATAAACCATATGTCCTGATTTATAAGTCGCATACGAAACGTTCTGCCGAAGCTGCTCTCCAAGATTCAAATGATCCATGGTCCAATTCGCTGCCGCGAAAGGCGTGGCGAGGTCATAGTAGCCCTCCATAACGAGCACTTTCATATATGGATTCTTCACCATCGCTGAACGCAATCCACCCGCGGTCGAAGGAAACCCCTGCTCGGCATTGCCCCACTCCCAGTTCTGGAAGCCGGGCTCGTCAAAAGCGAAGACTCGGTACGGCATATCTGATTTGTAGTTGAGTTCGGTGCGCAGATAATTGTTGAACGCGGAGGTGTACGGCGGCAAGATCGCTGAACTTGTCGGATCGTAAAAATTATCCTCGCCCGGCCTCGCGCTGCTGAAGCGGCCGTCCAGTCGTCCAACTATTAATTTTTGGTCGAGCAATAATTCCTTTGTGAAAGTCGGAACATCGATGCGCAGATCGTTCGCTTCAATTACCTCGGGGCGCAATCCCAAATAACGTGAGAGCTGATCAACGATTTTCTTGCGCTCGTCGGGCATAAGGGCGTCCCCCTTGCCGAGAGCCATCGCGTAATCGTTTAGCGACCAGCGCACGACTTCGTCGCGGGTCCTGTCCATATTCTGCGAGACATCTGAGGCGAGTTTGTGATGGTAGGCGGCAATCATGTTGAAGGTCGGCACCAGCAGGAAGTACGGTTGGTCGTTTGAATGGCTCCATTCGAGCGTCTGAAAATCCACCGCCATCGAAAGCAGCGTGATTCCGTTGAACGCGATTCCGTGATCCGCTAAATATCCCGCGATGCCGGCTGCGCGTGTCGTGCCATAACTTTCTCCGAGCAGGAAAAGAGGAGAACCCCAGCGGTCGTAGCGCGAGAGATACAGCCGGATGAACTCCCCAAAGGCCTGGACATCCCCTTTCAACCCTAAAAACTTCTTGGTGAGTTCGGCATTGGCGGCGCGCGAGTAGCCGGTCGCCATCGCGTCCACCATGACGATGTCGCTGCGATCGAGCAGAGTATCTGGATTTTCTTCCAGTCGGTAGGGGGCAGCGGGCATGAATCCGTTCGCCTGCATCACAACGCGCTTCGGCCCGAGTGCTCCCATGTGTAGCCAGACCGATGCCGAACCGGGGCCTCCGTTGAACGCGAAGGTCAGCGGACGGCGGGCGCTGTCCTGTCCGTCGGCGGTGTAGGCGACGAAGAACATTTCCGCCTCGATCTTTCCGTCGCCGCGCTTGATGGGCAGCCTGCCGGTAGTCGCGGTATAGCTCATCGTCTTGCCGTTCAGCGCGAGCTGATGGTGGGTCACGATTGGAGCGATCTCAGAGATGTCGAAGTGTTCGTCCTTATTTTCTTTGTCGGAGGCGTCAAGCGACGGAGACTTCGGTGGCTCGCTCGGCTTGTTGGTCTCGACGGCCGGCTTGTCTGATGTGGAAGAAGATGGAGACTCTTTTCGGTTCTTTTCTTTCTTGGTAGAAGCGGGTTTCGCGTTGTCGGGCGTTGTCTCCTGAGATTGCTCCTGCTGGGCTACTGCGAATGAAATCGTCAACGCGAGTAAAAGCACTACGAGAATTCTCATCAGTCTCTCCAAAGAAAAAGAAGTGGGCGAGAATTATATCGGGTCTGTCTCGCAACCTGACAACATTAGGTAGGGCGTAAAAGGGAAGGCGGGACGTGCTAAAATTTGTTGCGCTTAGAAAGCCTCTGCTCAGCGACAGTGGCTTGATCTCTCCATCCCAGTAAAGACCGGAATAAAAGTGGCCGAGAATACAAACTCGCCGGTAACCTATGCCGATGCTGGCGTGAGCATTGACTGCGGCAATCGGACGAAGCAGCGCATAAAATATCTCGCGCATAAGACGTTTACCAAAGGTGTGCTTAGCGAGATTGGCGGCTTCGGAGGACTGTTTTCGGTCGACAAAAAATATGTTGATCCGGTTCTCGTCTCCAGCGTTGATGGGGTCGGCACAAAATTGAAAGTGGCGTTCGAGATGAACGTGCATCACACCATCGGTGCCGATCTCGTGAATCATTGCGTCAACGACATCGCTGTTCAAGGCGCCGCTCCCCTCTTCTTTATGGACTACTTCGCAACCGGCAAGCTCGACCCTGAAGTTGCGGAGAGAGTCGTTGGGGGACTCGCGGAGGCGTGCAAACACAACAACTGCGCGCTAATCGGAGGCGAGACTGCCGAGATGCCCGGCTTCTATCCCGATGGAGAGTACGATCTCGCCGGATTTATCGTCGGCGTAGTCGAGCGCGAGCGCATCATCAGCGGAAAAGATATTCAGATTGGCGACTGCCTGTTGGGCTTGCCCTCCAATGGATTGCATACCAACGGATATTCGCTGGCGCGAAAACTGCTCTTCGAAGTCGCTGGCTACTCGCCAGAAACGTTTGTCAGCGAAATCAAAAATAAAGTTGGCAATGAGCTGATGCGCACGCATCGCAGCTATTGGTCGGTAGTGCGCAAGCTAATTGCGGGAGAATGTGTCGCCGGATTGGCCCACATCACTGGCGGCGGCATTGCTGAGAACTTGCCGCGGGTTCTTCCGAAAGGGACTTCGGCGGTGATTGAAGTTGGAACCTGGCCAGTGCAGCCCATTTTCGATCACCTGCAAAAGCTGGGCAATGTTCCGAGGGAAGAAATGCTGCGCACGTTCAACATGGGGCTCGGCATGCTAGTCGTAGTGCCGGCCAAGAAATTTAAGAAAGCTCAAACCCTGCTGGAACGCGCGGGCGAAAAATTTTACAGTGTGGGTCGCATCGTAAAGGGCGACCGCAAAGTGGTATTCAGCTAGGGCGCGCTTGAAGAACCTCGGCATTCTTCTCTCCGGACGTGGCTCGAACTTCATCGCCATCGCAGACAATATTGCTGCCGGCAAACTCGCTGCGTGCATCTCGGTCGTCATATCGAATCGTAGTGACGCGCCGGGAATTGAGGCAGCTCGAGAACGCGGCATACCTGCAATCGTTCTTCCGTCGAAAGGGAAACCGCGCGAAGAACATGATCGCGCTATGGTAGCTGCGTTGCGGGATCACAACGTCGATGTTGTCTGCCTCGCCGGGTATATGCGGCTGCTCTCACCCTGGTTCGTGCAGCAATTTCCGCACAGAATTCTAAACATCCACCCCTCATTACTGCCGGCGTTCCCCGGTTTGGAGGCGCAACAGCAGGCGTTTGCGTTCGGCGTGAAGATCGCGGGATGCACCGTTCATTTCGTAGATGAAGAATTGGATCATGGTCCCATCATTGTGCAGAAAAGCGTGCCGGTACTCGATTCCGATGACGAGCACACGTTAGCTGTGCGCATCCTGGAGCAGGAGCACCTCGCCTATACCGAAGCGATCAAAATTGTTTTGGAAGATAAGTTGAAGATAGCTGGGAGGAGAATCGTTCGTTAATCCTGGTTGTCGTGCTTACTTCTCATCCCCGAGTTAAGCGAGGGGCGTGTGCACATTGTCTGTTCCCAGCAGATAGCTGCTGGCATCGCGAGTTTCGTGGCCCACTGCCGATTCACGCGCGAGAGACGCGGCTACCCGCTTTACATTAAGAGTTCTTTCGGGCCTCGGGTGATCGGGTGCTGCATGACTTCCAACTCGTTCTTCACCAGATTCAGGCCGTAGACACATTGCTCGAATGACGCGGAGAGCTTCGAGAACAGCGGCGCTACCTTGGCATATTCGAAATTCTCGAATTTCGAAACGATATAGTAGCTTTCTTTTCCCGCCTTCACCCAATCGACAAAATTCTCAACACGCTGCCGACGCAGACGGTAGTGATTGATGCTTTCGGGAAACATCCCGGCAAAAAATAGAGTGTAGTCGCCGATGTGTTTGCGAACCTGACGCTCACGATCAAAGGAAGGCGCGGGGCCATAGACTGGGTCTGATTCCACCAGCATCTCGCCTACATCCTGCAGGGGCTTGCCGGCCCCGTTCCGGATCTTCAGCAGTTGATCCCAGTCGCAAAATTCAGCCAGAAGTTGTGCGACATAGTTCACCACTTCCGGGTCGCGGATCCCAATTTCCTGTGCGTAGTGACGACCCACTAATTCAATGAATAGCTGCTGTAAAGGATGCTCCTCCGGAATCATGTTCGGCACCTTTCAACTTGCGTCGACTGTCGCCTTACTGTGTTATCGGAACAAATGGTCATGCTGATTAGGTATCCTGTTCCGACGACGGTACCACCCGCAAGTAACTAACGAACCACACAGGCATTAGACGTTCGCGGCGAGCGCAGCGTTGCCGCAGGTTTTTGGCACACTGCCACGGTGATTGCTAATCTCCAAAGCTGCTGAGCCTGCCGGGACTTGAGTTGAATTTCGCACGCAACCGGAGCATCTTAGATGTCATGCACCGTGTTATGCACGCGGTGGAGGTCAAAGTGAAAAGACTGAATATTGCGACGGGGACACCGTGGGAGCCTGTAGTCGGCTATTCGCGCGCAGTCCGAATTGGTGCTCAGGTTTTTGTGGCTGGGACAACAGCCACCGGCCACGACGGCAAAGTGGTGGCCGGCGACGCTTACGCGCAAGCCCACCAGGCACTCAAAAATATCGAACGGGCGTTGACGCAAACTGGAGCTTCCTTGAAGGACGTTGTGCGCACCAGGGTATTTTTGACCAACATCGCCGATTGGCAGAAAGTTGGGAAGGCGCACGGAGAATTCTTCCGGGATATCCGGCCGGTGAGTTCGATGCTGGCGGTTGCGGCCCTGGTGTCTCCGGAGATGCTGGTGGAGATCGAAGCCGATGCGGTGGTGGTACCGGGCGATTGAAAGAAAAAACGGCGAAGGCCATGAACCCAAGCCCTCGCCGTTGTATTCCTTTGATTACAGGCAAGCCTTAGCGGCGACGCCCACCCTTCCTCTTCGAGGACTTCTTAGCGCTGGCTTTACGTGCTGGCCTAGCGGATTTCTTTTTGGCCGACTTCTTTTTAGCAGCCGGTCTTTTGGCTGCCTTCTTCTTGACTGACGGCCTCTTGACTGCCTTCTTTTTGGCTGACGTCTTTTTGGCTGACGTCTTCTTCACTGTCGTCTTCTTGACTGCAGCTTTCTTCGCCGCTGCCTTTTTTGCGGGCGCTGGAGCCTTTTTCTTAGGAGGCCCGCCATCTCCTCCGCCGCCCTGGTTCATCCGCGATGATCCGCCGCCCTGCTCGCGTGAGGGAGTTTCAGAATCCGTGTCTTCGTCTTCCTCGTCTCCATCTCCGCCGGAACCGACAGGCTCTTCTTCTTCCTCTTCTTCTTCTTCCAAATCCTCTTCCAGCGATTCGCCATACGCGCTGCTGTCGCCAAATTCATCGGACTCATTATCCCGACCATAAAGAGTCGGATCGTAGATGCTCATGTCTCCTCCAGTTATTTATGGTCATCCGTGCGCTACTTGCGCCGGTGCCATGAGAATTAGGACAACTTGCCGCGAAACTATATTCCCTCAGCGCTACGGCGCGTGATTATAGCATGCACAGTTACGGGTCAGTATCCAGCTTTCTCCGGCGATTTGCGAGCGATATTCGAGGCTGAGAAAAGTTTTTTGGGGGGAGCGAAAGAAACGCGAACACTAGATGAACGGGGGCGTTCTATTCGTAGGCGAGGGCGTCGATCGGGTCTTTCTGGGCCGCTTTAAACGCCGGATAGAGTGCTCCGGCGAGCGCGCCTACGATGGCGATAAACGTAGCTCTCACAATCCATCCCCCGTCCACCACCACCGGAACCAGGGGGAATTTATGGGCCAACGCGGCGCGGGCGATCATGCTGACGGCGATTCCCAGGACGATTCCGCCTATAGCGAGCAACGCGGTTTCACGCAACACCACATTCACGACGTATAACTTGGAGGCGCCCATTGACTTGAGGATGCCGATCTCGCGGGTGCGCTCCATGACCGCGGTATACATAGCCTGGAATATCACGATGAAACCGATGACGACGGAAATCCCGACCACCACTTTGATGAACGTGGAGAGCCCGGGATAATTGTTCGTGGTCATCATGGCGAGATAAGAAGCCATGGAGTTCGCGACGTAACGCTCCATCCCCGGAACCTGTTTTACCTCTGCCACTACGGCATCGGCATTAGCAGGGTCGTCGAGTTTCAGGTAAAACACGGTTGCCTTGTCTTTGGCGCCGATCAGATCTTGCAAGGTGCTGATGGGAACAAATTTCCGTCCGCCTTTTCCGCGTTCAACAATTCCAGAGATACGAAATTTATTATTCAAGATCTCAATCGCGTCGCCCACTTTGGCGTTCTTCGATTGGGCGAAGAGATCGTCGACTAGAACGTCGTTTGGACCCTGAAAAGGCCCTCCCTCGATGTAGTGGAAGCCCTTGGACATGCTCTCGTAGCTCGGCAAATCGATTCCCGCGATGATTTCAAGAGTGCCCGCCGAACTGATTTGAGTGATGACCGGAGCCACGCTTTTTACATGCGGCAATTTTTCGAGCACCCCCCGGATCTTGATCGGCATGGGAGCCCCGGTCAACCCGCTGATGAAGGAAGAACCCGGGGGTAGTACGAGGACGTCGGCGCCAATTCCAGCGGTACGCGTGCGGCCATCCTGCAGCATGCCGAGCGAGAGGCCAACAATCAACAAGATCAGCGTCACTTCGAGCGCTACGGCAACCACGCTGATAAGTGAGCGCAGTGGCCTGTGCACCAGGTTCCCGACGATCATTCGATTCATCATTGCATTGTTCCCAGTTAGTAGATGGCTGAGGCGCTATTTTTGCTTGCTATCCGATGCGTTTGCCGTTCTCGGAACGGATTGGTCGAGACGCACCACGTCGGCCCCAAAAGGCTGTTCGAGCTGAAACTGATCGTCGGTCAGTGTCCGATTGATTTCCAGTTTCACTATGCTCAAGGTGATGTCGTAATTTTCCTTCGGCCGGTCGATCTTAATTGTGCTGGGGAACATCGTCCCGGAGTAATCCTTGTAATTTTGATATTGGGCCTCGGTCGCGACATTCCCCTGCAGATCGTAGATTCTCTGCTGATGGGGAAGCAGATCGCTGCGGCTGAACTGGATGCGTCGCGATAAGTACCATCCCTGCGGCCCCTTGCGGATCACCGCCAGTTCGTAATCCGGCTGGTCAACGCGATGTTTGTTTTTGTCGAGAACAGTCTCGTAGCCGTTCTCAAGGACCGCAATCTCCTCCTCGCTGATCTCCGGAAGCAGCAGCGCATCGTATATGTACTGCGGACGCATGTTCTCCAGGCGCTTGTCGGGCCGGTAGGTATCCGCGGTGTTGGAGCCAAGAACAAATTTGTTCCTTGGCGGAATCCAAACCTTGAAGTCCCGCCCGTCGCTCACCATATCGAAGGCGGTATTGCGCACAACGGGAAGCAACCCTTTCATCCGCAGCATGGAAGGCTTGCGCGCCAAGACGTATCCGCGAATCTCTTTATAGTCGGTAATTCGGCCGTTCTTGATATCTCCGGTCGAAGCGTCAATGTCGACCGTTGCCTGCATGGAATGAATCTTGGTGGCCTGGTCGTTGACATACTGAATTAAAGCTTGCTGGGTTGCGGTCTGCAGCGGTTGGTTGGAGTACTGCCTGTCGAGCGAACGAGTGCGAAACAGGCACCCGCTAAGCGGAAAAGTGGCCAGAGACACGCACAACAGAAGAAGTAAACGCGAACGATACATTCCTATGCCAATACCCACAGACACATAACACGCATGGTAATCTGATTAGTATAAGGCAGGATGCGGTTCAAGTTTAGTTGCGTGGAAGTACGGTACAAGGTACGGTACAAGGTACGGTACAAGGTCAGTCAAGAGGTTGTCGCGCCGGCATCCTGCGGGCCGTTTTGAAGCCGTCCCGCCCTCAACGCGGCTGCCAGCCTAACGGGACTGCGGTTATAGGGATCGAAGGGGATTCGCAGGAATCGTTTGTTTGCCGCGATGTTAGAGAACGCTCCGTACGTTCCCGCACTAACTTTAAAAATTCATCTTCTGGAACGCCCCGGGGCTGCCGCTGTCGGCGTGGTATAAGGATCGAACCCCGAGCCAGAACTAGTGACTAGATCGATAGGGGCGGGAGCGGACACTGGGTAAAAATGGTGGGCCCACTAGGATTTGAACCTAGAACCAACAGATT
>JAYVCW010000342.1:0-12135 GCA_043749775.1 Acidobacteriaceae bacterium
AAGGCCCCGCCGCGGAGAAAACGGAATTCAAATCCGAACCTGCCAAGCCCGGCTATTACGAGGTCGACAAGACCGATGTCAACCAGAGCAACATTCAGATTGTGACCACCGGCATCACCCGTAAAAATCCGGACTACTACGCGGTCTCCGTATTCAACGAGGCTTTCGGAGGTGGATTCTCGTCGCGCTTGTTTGGCGACATTCGCACCACGAAGGGCCTTGCCTATGCGGTCGGCGGTGGGATTGGCGCGAGCTGGGATCATCCAGGCATGTTGCGCTTGATGGTCAGCACCAAGAGCCAGACGACGTACGAATCGATTCAGGCGATCGACGAGGAGATTGCAGACTTAAAGAAGAAGCCGATTGATGATGAGGAAATCAAGCGGGCGAAAGATTCCATTCTGAATTCGTTCGTCTTCCGCTTGGACTCGCCGGAAAAAGTGTTGATGGAAAAAATGGGTTACGAGTTATACGGGTATCCGCTCGATTTTCTGCAAAGCTTTCAGAAGGGAATTGAAAAAGTCACGAAAGAAGATGTGGCGCGGGTCGCTGCGAAGTATCTGCATCGCGATCAGATGGCCGTGCTCGTTGTGGGCCACGTGAGCGAATTCGACAAAGTGCCAAGTTCGCTCGGGACGGTGAAAAAGCTTGATATCTCGATTCCTGCGCCGCCAAAAGGACTCGTTCCCGAACAAAGCGAACCGCAATAAGTGTTGGCAACATAAATCGGGGATGACGGAACAAACTCGCGGAACCGATTGGCATCTGAAGTTTTTCACATCACCGTACCCGGTGGAAATATGCCCACGCCGCCTACTGTCGTCGAAGTTGAGGGACGCAAGCTAAACCTCACGAATCTCGACAAAATCCTTTACCCGGCAGCCGGCTTCGCGAAGGGTCAAGTCGTTGACTATTACGTGCGCATCGCGCCCGTGCTTATTCCGCATCTAGCCGGACGGCCGCTCACCATGAAGCGCTATCCTGGCGGTGTCGACCAGGAATTCTTCTTCGAAAAAAATGCTCCGAAGCATCGCCCTGATTGGGTGAAGACCGCGCCTATCTGGAGCGGCGGTAACAATCGCAATGTCAACTATCTCCTGGCGAATGACCTGCCGACGCTGGTGTGGATTGCGAATCTCGCTTCGCTCGAACTGCACCCGTCCCTCTCCTTGGCGAAAGACATTTCAACACCGACCATGATCGTGTTCGATCTTGATCCAGGGCCGCCCGCTGATACCGTTCAGTGCGCTCAGGTTGGGCTTTGGGTACGTGAAATATTCAGTCACTTTGGGCTGGAGAGCTTTCCTAAAACGTCCGGCTCAAAAGGTCTACAGATTTATATCCCGTTGAACACTAAGACCAGCTATGAGCAAACGAAGCCGTTCGCCCACGCCATGGCGCGACTACTCGAACAGGAGCATCCTGATCTCGTTGTGTCCGACATGAAGAAGGCGATTCGCACCAATAAAGTGCTCGTCGACTGGAGCCAGAATGATCAGCACAAAACAACGATTTCTGTTTACGCGCTGCGGGCTCGGGAGCGGCCCACGGTGTCCACGCCAGTTACCTGGGAAGAGGTCGAGAAAACGCTAAAGAAGAAAGATGCCAAGCTTTTAGTGTTTGAAGCCAAGGACGTGCTGGCGCGCGTCGAGAAATTTGGTGATTTATTCGAGCCTGTGCAGACGTTGAAGCAAAAGCTGCCAGAGTTGTCGGGATTGGTTGGCGAAGACTCGGCGGATAAATCTTCGCCTGAAAAAGCGAAGGAGAGAACGAAGAGTCGCGCTAGCGCGATCACTCGCGGAAGTGCGCGGCCCGACGCTTCAGCAGAAATCGCAAACAAGAGGTCGAAGCCGAAGGTCGCCGCCGCGGCAAAAACTAAACCGCAAAAAAAGTAGGGCCGCCCATTTATAATCTCGCTGCATCGATTCAATTTCGACGTCTCGGTTAACTTTATTGCGATATGGCGCGTCTTTATGTAGGCACCTCGGGATGGGCGTATCCAACATGGAAACCTGCTTTCTATCCGGAAAAGCTGGCCCAGAAGAAATTTCTAAACTTCTATTCTTCAAAACTGAATGCCGTGGAGGTCAACTACACTTTTCGGCAGCTGGTGAAAGACTCAACTATTCTGAATTGGATCGCGGACACTCCCGAGCATTTTCGCTTCACGATCAAAGCGCATCAGGTTCTTACCCACATTAAGCGATTGAAGAGCGCGGAGGAATTTCTACAACGTTTTATCGGAACGCTGGAAGGTTTGGAACGTGCCGGGCGTTTAGGCCCGTTGCTCTTTCAGTTGCCGCCAAACTTCAAGGCAGACCAGCTTATCCTCGCCGAATTCCTGAAGTGTCTGCCTCGCACGGTGCGCACGGCATTCGAGTTTCGCAACGAATCCTGGTTCGCGGATGAGACATGGCAGACGCTGCGGGACAAAAACGTCGCGCTCTGCGTTGCCGAGTCCGAGGAGCGGAATACTCCTGACATTGTCACCGCAAATTTCGCATACTATCGTTATCGAAAGCCGAATTACACTCCGGAAGAACGGCAAGCCATGGTCACGCGAATTCATGAGCACCTCGGTGCCGGCCGCGATGTGTACGCCTATTTCAAGCATGAGGAAACACCCGAGGGCGCGCTTTATGCGGTGGACGTATTGCAGTCGGTCGCGGCAGTGAAGTGAGTTCGACAGGTTCGCGTCACTGACTGGTCACTTCTGAAAACTCCGTCCACAGAACATACTTACCAAGCCGCCCCATGACCTCTGAAGCCAACGCGCACACGCTCGATGGATTTCTCGACTACCTTCGGGTCGAGCGGGGATCCGCCAAATTGACCATCGCCGCATACACGAGCGATCTAGTTCACTTTGCCACGTTCCTGGAGGACCGGCGGAAAGGCTTCGCCAGCGTGCAACGCGAGCACGTGCGGCAATACATGCAGGAATTATTTTCTAACGGCCTCGACGGCCGCTCGGTGGGAAGAAAGCTCTCCGCCATCCGCCAACTCTATCGCCATTTATTGCTGGATGGAAAAATCGTTAAGGATCCGACGCTCAATATCGATCTGCCGAAGCAATGGAAGGTGTTGCCGAAAGCGTTGACCTCAGATGAAGTAAGCAAGATGCTCAGCCCTCAGCCACCGCGCAACGGAAGCAAACGAAGCATCGCGCTGGCGTTAAGGGATCGCGCGATGCTGGAGCTGTTTTACGCTGGTGGTGTGCGCGTTTCTGAAGTAGCCGATGCGCGGCTGGAAGACCTCAAACTGGATATGGGTTACATTCTGGTTCGCGGCAAGGGCGACAAAGAGCGCATGGTTCCGCTTGGCGGCCCGTCGCAGCAAGCGTTGCAGCAATACTTGCGCGAGAGCAGAGGCGTTATCGTCGGTAAAAAGTCATCCGCCTTGCTCTTTGTGGGAGGAGGCGGGCGTCGTCTGACGCGGCAACGCCTGTGGCAGATTGTGGGCAAATCGAGTCTGGCGTCGGGAAGACATGCAAGTCCGCATATGATGCGGCACTCGTGCGCAACACATATGGTTGAGAATGGAGCCGATCTTCGCACAGTGCAGACGATTCTTGGACACTCCGATATTTCCACGACGCAAATTTATACGCATGTGGCGCTTGACCGGCTAAAGGGCGTGCATGCAAAACATCACCCGCGAGGGAAAAATAAGGCGGGGTAGCTGAAGATTTGTGAGACTGCGCTCGGCTAGACGGGCGTGCTCCCGTTCCCACACGGTTTTGAAAACAATGATGACGAAGCAACGCCGCACTATCATCGAGCTTGCCACCGACGACTTTCTACGCCATCTGCGGGAGTGTAATGCGTCGGCACACACCATCAAGGCTTATAGCGGCGACCTTGATACTTTTTCTGCCTACATGGGCGCGCGAGATTGGAAGAACATCGATCACGTCGCCATTCGCAGATTTCTTTCGCATCTGTATGACAAGGGGTTGAACAAAACTTCCGTCGCCCGTTCGCTAGCTGCGGTACGTTCGCTTTATCGCTGGCTGGCGCAAGAGGGAGTCGTCGAGCAGAATCCGGCAAAGCTGGTTTCTACGCCTCGTCTCCCAAAGAAACTCCCCCGCGTCCCAACCGTTGAAGAAATGAATACGATGCTGGACGGTAAGATGCCAGAGATTGCGTCATTTCCCGAGCGCGACCGTCTGATGTTTGAACTTTTATACGGCTGCGGCATTCGAAACTCAGAACTGGTCGGAATCAATCTCGATGACATCAGCCTGAGCAATGAAGCCATACTGATTCGCGGGAAAGGGAAGAAGGAACGTTTCGTTCCGTTCGGAGGCTCGGCGGAGGCGGCGCTCTCAGCGTACATGCCCTGGCGGCAGCACTTATTGAACACGCTGAAGAAAAGATTGCTGACGAAGGGCTCGCCTCCGCTACTCATTAACCAGCGGGGCGGACGCCTCACGACGCGAAGCGTAGGAAGGATTATTAAGCGGATCGCCGTGGCGAAAGGGCTCTCGCCGGAAGTTCATCCGCACACGCTGCGACATGCTTTCGGAACCCACATGCTTGAAGAAGGAGCCGACCTGCGCGCGATCCAGGAGCTGCTAGGCCACGAGCGCCTCGCAACGACCCAGCGCTACACCCAGCTCTCGGTCAAACATATGATGAATGTGTACGACCAGACGCATCCCCGGGCGAAGTAGAGGCCCAGTCGCCTCATCGTTTCTGGAAACAGGCGGATCTTTTCATTACCCTGGTAACTTTGCGAAGGGGGTAAATTGTCGCAACATGACACTGGGCGCGGTGCGGTGTCATCCTTTCTTTAACGGACTCTTTTGGATCGAATAAAAATCGTGGCTCGGTGACCTGAGAGAACTACTCGATGAGCAAAATTGCCCGGGAGATCATCCTTCTTCTTTCCCTGTTCGCGATTGCTGCGACAGTGCAATTCTTCGCGCAATCTTTGCCCATGGCGCTTTGTTTTTATTTCTTACCGACATTATATTCGGCTTATTTTTTTGGACGCCGTCACTCCACGCTTACGGCTTTTGCCTGCATCTTTTTGGTCGTCCTGCTTGATTTCTTGAATGAGGCCATGCCGGGGCACCGCGTGATTACGCTTCCCGGCGAGCGGCTGTTCAACTTTGCAATCTGGGCGGGTATGCTTGCCATTGTTGGTTACGTGATGGGAACTCTCTACGAGCGCAAAGAGGCGATGACGAGCGACATCCGCGAAAGTTTCAGCGGATTACTGCTTGTGCTGCAGCATTTCATGGCTAACGAAAAGATTGGTGTTGGCGATAACCACCGCGTCGCTGAAGCCGCGACCCGAATGGCTGAGACTATGGGCCTGGGTGCCGATCGCATCGAAAACGTGCGCTCAGCGGTGATGCTTCGCGACCTGAGCAAGATCGGTTTGACGAACGACATTCTTTATAAGGCAGCGAACGTGAGCCGCGAAGAAGTGGTTGCGAGTTTCCGCAAGCCGCTCAAAGCTGACGCGCGCACCCAAGCGGTAGGGAACTCGTTGCGGCGCGTGATACCGATCATCGTTGCGCAGCAGATTGTGCAGGAGCAGGGTGCACGATCGGTGAACGTGCCGATTGAGGCGCACATTCTGGCAGTCGCGGATGCGTATCAAAAATTAATCAGCGGGGCAAACGGCAAAGCCATGTCGCCGCAGCAAGCGGAACAGGAAATTGTCGCTGGCTCCGGGCAGAAGTTTCACTCCGGCGTGGTCGATGCGCTCACAAAGATTCTTGATGGGCGAGCGAAAGTGGCTGGTGCGGGCGCTGGCGCTTAATTGTTGCTTAGGGAATAGCCTTCTCGCTTAGGGCCGGGCGAGCGGTCTCCGGGTGGTTTGTTTCTTCAGTGCGCAGTTCCCTCCATAACCCAGTCACTCTCGCTTTCAATTCTGCAGTCAGGCCATCATAGGCTGCTTCGCTTGCCGTGCTCAGCGGCGGAGGCTGAATCGGCACGCCGAAAACAAGACTCAGTTTCGCAAGTCGCGGAAGCTTTCTGTGGCGAGGCCACGCTTCGTAAAATCCTTCAATCGCAACCGGAATAATTGGCGCTTGCGCATGAACGGCGAGGATGGCGGCGCCTTTGCGAAAGCGAGTTGGGTTGCCGTCGTTAGAACGTTCACCTTCCGGATAGAGAATGAGAATGCGCCCCTCATTCAGCCCGTAAAAGCCGGCGCGCATGGCAGGAATCAGATTGGCATCGGGGTCGAGTACGACTACGCGAACCCATCGCGCAAGGGTACGCATCATTCCGGTGCCAAAAATTTCACTTGTGCCGAGGGCAAAGGTTTGCCGAAACAGCCGCCACGGCAAGGCCGCAGCCAAGACAAGCGGATCGAGAAAACTCTGATGGTTGGAGCAAAGCAGATAGGGGCCCTTCTGTGGAAGAGTTTCGAGGCCGCGAACCTTGAGATGAAATCGATCAAGTGCAAACAGATAAATCATTTTGCCGAGAGCGAAAAAAAAGACTTCCGAGATAATGTTGTGGCCCGACAAGGCCAACACCTCAGGATCGTTGACGGGTTCGCTCAGAATGGTCGACCATGCTGGCGCAGCCGCTCCGACTTGTCCCTCACCCCGCCCGGCACTATCGAGTACGGCATCGACCAGATCGCGGACGGAGTAAATTTCCCCCAGTTGAGATTCCGGAACCTGGCCGCCAAGCTGCTGTTCGAGTCCAGTCAGCAATTCGACTCGCTGCATGGAATCGAGGCCGAGATCGAGTTCGAGATTGTTGCCGGGATGAAGGGATTTCATCCGATTGCGAGAGGATTCCATCACGATGGCGAGGGCGCGCTTTACGTCATCCCGTTCCAGCCATGCTATTTCGTCCTCGCTTAATGGTTTTTCAATGCCGATCTCGGCGTCTGCGTCTCCGCGTTTTTTGAGTTCGCGAACCTTCTTCTCTATTTCGAAGCGCTTAAGTTTGCGGGTGGTGGTGCGCGGCAAGTCTTCGGGCCAGATGTCATAGCTTCCCAAACGCTTGGTCGTGGCAATCTTGTGGGAGAGTGTTTCGATTTCAAACCGAATCGCTTCTTTCGCATTCACAATCTTACGTTCGCGGAGCAACTCAAAGTTTGGCACTACGACGGCATGCAATCGCTCTGAGGTGGGATCGCCCGGTCGCGCCTCGAGAGCCATGACGCAAAGTTCTTTTACCGATGGCGCCTGCAGGTAATGCGCTTCAATCTCTTCCGGATAAACATTCTTTCCATTGGCGAGGACGATGACTTCCTTCCCACGTCCGGTGATGAAAAGATTCCCGTGCGAATCAAGGTAGCCGAGATCTCCGGTGTAGAACCAACCGTTTTTAAGTACTTGAGCTGTCGCGTCAGGTTTGCCCCAGTAGCCTTTCATGACGATTGCGCCCTGAATTGCGATTTCCCCTTGAGGCTGGCCTCCATCTTCAGCCGGCTTAGGATCGACGATCCGGGTTTGGATTCCAGGAAACGGCTTTCCTACCGACCCAATAACAACATCTCCTGGCGGGTTGATAAACGCTCCCCCTGTCGTTTCCGTCAAGCCGTAGGCGTTTAGAACGTCGATTCCGAAGGAGTAGAAATCCTGTGCGATGGAGGCATCGAATCGGGAACCTCCCGTTACGAGATAACGCATATGAGAGCCGAATGTGGAGTGAATTGTTCCAAACAGAAGTTTCCCAGCATTCATTCCCACACTTCGCAGTCCGCGATTCAGTTTCATTAGAAGACGAATCATTTGAAGCGTGAGTTTTCCACGCTTGTTGAGTTCTTTAAAAATGCGCTCGTGAATCAAATAGAAGAATTGCGGGACGACGCAAAATATCGTGATGTTGCGCTCTTGTAACGCGCGTAAAAGTTCGGTTGTGTTCAGAGTTTCGAGATAAACAACTCGGGCTCCGTTAAACAGAGGCAAAAACAGATTCGCCATCTGGGCCAGGACGTGAAACATGGGTAGAATTCCGAGCAGGGCGTCATCGGGCCCGACTTTGATCACCGACAGAACCGAATTCGCTTCGCCAACCAGGTTCGCGTGCGTGAGCATCACGCCCTTCGGGTCAGCGGTCGTCCCAGAGGTGTAGAGAAGGGCAGCCAAGTCTGCGTCATTCGGCACAGCTGGCTCGAAACCGGATGACCCGGCCGCAAAAATTGTGTTGAGATCACTTTCGAACACAGCCTTGGCTGCTTCAGTCTTGGCTGCCTCAGTCTTGGCTGCCTCAGTCTTAGTTGCATCAGTTGCGCCGGTTGCGGTGTGTGCAGGCTTCGTCTTCGATCGGGTCGTTGCCTTGGCGGACAAGGCGGCAACTTCTGTGGCCGTCGAGGTCATGACCAACCCCACCTTTAACCCAGAAACCGCTTCGGCAGCGACCGTCGAATGCTTTGCATCGCACAGCAGCAGAGCCGCCCCACTATCGACCAGCAACTTCTTGACTTGGTCGGCGTGGAAGGCGGTATCGAGCGGCACCGCCGTCCTTCCCGCCGCAATAATTCCCAAATAGGCAGCGACCCACCGCGGATGATTCGCCGCCAGAATCGCAACCCGCGCATCTCTTGGCACTTTGCTTGAGAGCCAGTGTGCGAAGCTCTCTGACATTTGAGCTAATTCAGAGAAGGTGACCCGCTCTGTCGTCTCTGGACGCTGGATTTCGAGCGCAATGTTGTCCGGAAACTTCCGGGCCGATTCTTGAAAGCGCTGGTAAAAGGCGGGCATTGGCGTCCGGCGGTACCACGCATGGCGGGTTTTGGCCAAGGCGTAACGAGCTAACAGATTTGAACTTCAAATTCCTTCACTTGTACGTTCGGCACAGCCATTGCTGCGTACCTCAATGCCTCGTCTTTCTTTCCAACAATGATAATGCCGCGAACCTTCTTCTTGGGATAACTCTCCATAAGCCAGCCCATATACCGGGAGATTTGGCCTACTACTTGATCCGTACCTTGCGTTCGCTTTATTTCGACTACGACGTAATTCCCGGTGGCATCCTCGCACAGTAGATCAAGGCGCCCTACAAGACGGAGCCCATGTTCTATCGCCCCAAGTCGCTGTATTATGAACTCTTCAACATTTCCTTCTAGCAAGGAGGCGTCGGTACCGACTTGCCGTCTGCCCCCGGGTCGTTCAGGCGGATTTTCGAGTGAAGGCACATGCCCCGGTGGGAACACACGCACATAGCCCTGCGGTGGTCTTTGAACTTTCCTCCCGTCTCGATATTTCACGAACGAGCGAGTGTCGTATGAGAAGGGTACGATCTCCATCATCACAAGAGCGTGCTTCCAATCATGTTCTAGGTTCGGGTCGTTGGGCCCCCGACTTTTCCGCCATGCCTCGGGTTTTACCTGTGGTGCCAGCACCGGGTCTTTGTAGTGGGTTGGGGAGAATGGAATTATGTCGCGAACTGTCGCCCTATACTCGACCTGTCCGTCAGTAATGTGCAGGAAGCAGGACATCGGGAAAGAGAACTTGTCTTTGATTGGAAAGCCAACTTCCCAATACAGGTCTTTATGGTCGGCCAAATGCTTGATTGCATCATCTACATCGACCAATTCGGTATTAGCGCTGATAATAATCGCGTCCATTCCTCGATCGGCACCTGAAAGTATTTCACGGGTTTCATGTGCGTGTTCCATCGGGGCGATTGTACTCTCTTTCAGTTTGCAGATCTGTTGTGCCAACGCGCTCTGCAGTCGTCCGACGGGAGCATGGCTGAGTCCGGCTGTTGGCTCGGTCGCGGTCGATGTTTTTGGCAAAACGCAGTTATTAGGCAAAGACCGCGACTCACGTGAGGATATGGAGCACGGGCGACGATTGAGCAACTTGATGGCCCTGAATCCATTTGTCTAACGAGCCGACCGTCGCTAACGGCGGTCAGTCCTTCCCGATTCTCACCGCATCTAATGTGCTAGGCTTTTAGATAGATATGTAACGTGTGTACATTGAGGGATTTCTTTTTTGATTAACACTCTTCTGGGCAAGGTTTTCGGGACGAAGAACGAGCGCGAGGTGAAGCGTCTGCAGCCGCGCGTAGTAGCGATCAATGCGCTCGAACCCGAGATGCAAAAGCTTTCGGACGACGAGTTGCGTGCTAAGACGAACGAATTTCGAGCGCGCATTCAAGAACGCCTGAAAGCAATCGCAGATGAACCGCAACCCGCTGCCGATACCACGATCGAGTCTGAGGTCGGCGTCACTGGGAATCAGGATTTTGCCAACAGCGACCTTAAGAAAGAAATAGAGGCGCAACGCGGCGAGGCGCTCAAGGTCGTTCTCGACGAAATTCTGGAAGAGGCCTTTGCCGTCGTCCGCGAGGCGGGTCGGCGTGTGCTTAACATGCGCCACTTTGATGTGCAGTTGATCGGTGGCATGGTACTGCACAACGGCACCATCGCGGAGATGAAAACCGGCGAGGGAAAAACGCTCGTGGCGACGCTTCCGGTTTATCTGAACGCGCTAAGCGGGCGTGGCGTGCATGTTGTCACCGTTAATGACTACCTCGCCAAACGCGATTCTGAATGGATGGGCAAGCTCTACACCTTTCTTGGGCTCACGGTTGGAGTCATTGTCCACGATTTGGATGATGTCGAGCGCCGTGCCGCATACGCTTCTGATGTCACCTACGGCACGAACAACGAGTTCGGATTCGATTATCTTCGCGACAATATGAAATTTGACCTGCGCCATTGCGTGCAGCGCGTGCACAATTTCGCGATCGTTGACGAAGTTGACTCCATCTTGATTGACGAAGCTCGTACGCCATTGATTATTTCTGGCGCGAGTGAAGAGTCGACCGACAAGTATTACAAGGTCAATCGCATCATTCCCAAGCTTGAGCGCGGCGAAGAGATCGATACACAGCCGGGCGAGCCCAAGATCATGACCGGAGACTTCGTCGTCGACGAGAAGCATCGCAACGTCACGGTCAGCGATGAAGGTTGGGAAAAAGTCGAAAAGCTTCTTGGAATCGGTAACATTGCGGACCCGGAAAACTGGGCGTTGAAACATCACGTCGAGACCGCGGTTAAAGCGCACGCGCTCTACAAACGTGACGTGGAGTACGTGGTGAAAGACGGCGAAGTCATCATCGTCGATGAGTTCACGGGCCGCCTGATGCCGGGGCGGCGCTGGTCTGACGGGCTGCATCAGTCCATCGAAGCAAAAGAAAACGTCAAGATCGAGCGCGAGAACCAGACGCTCGCGACGATTACCTTCCAGAATTATTTCCGCATGTACAAAAAACTTGCGGGCATGACCGGAACGGCGGAGACGGAAGCGCCCGAGTTCGACAAGATCTATCGGCTGGAAGTCATTGTGATTCCAACGAACCGCCCGATGTTGCGGCAGGAAAATCCAGACATTGTTTATCGCACTGAGAAAGAGAAATACTTTGCGGCGGCCGACGAGATCAAGCGGCTTAACGACAGCAACCAGCCCGTACTGGTGGGCACGACGTCCATTGAGAAGTCGGAGCGGCTGTCGGAATTACTGAAGAAAAAAGGGATCAAGCACGTCGTCCTGAACGCGAAATATCACGAGCGCGAAGCCGAAATCGTTGCCCAGGCTGGACGCAAGGGCATGGTCACAATCGCCACCAACATGGCGGGCCGCGGCACCGATATTTTGCTCGGCGGCAATCCTGAATTCATGGCCAAGCAGGAATGTGTAAAGAAGGGAATTGCGCAGCCGCTGCGGGCCGCGCAAGGCAAGATCGAAGTTGATGTTGACGATGCGAATCGCACGGTCTGGTATTACGCCGGGAACGAATTTGCAGTGCCGACTGACCAATGGAATGAGATCTTCGCGCGCCACAAGACTGACACAGATCGCGAACACCAGGAGGTGATCGAAGCCGGCGGGTTACACATCTTCGGCACCGAGCGCCATGAAGCGCGTCGTATCGATAACCAACTGCGCGGGCGCGCTGGGCGGCAAGGTGACCCTGGGTCCTCGCGTTTTTATCTGTCGCTTGAAGACGACCTCATGCGCATCTTTGCGAAAGAGTGGGTCTCGACCCTACTGCAGCGTCTTGGCATGGAAGAGGGCGTGCCCATTGAGTCTCGCATGATTACGCGGCGCATCGAGTCGGCGCAAAAAGCTGTGGAGGGCCAGAACTTCGAATCCCGCAAACACCTTCTTGAATACGACGACGTGATGAATAAGCAACGTAC
>JAYVCW010000343.1:0-2131 GCA_043749775.1 Acidobacteriaceae bacterium
CAAGCATGTCACCGCGCGCTCGGGCCACGAGGCAAGGTGTTGATTGTTGATCCGGTCGTGCCTCCTGACAACGCGCCGCATTACGGCAAGCTGCTCGACTTGGAAATGTTGGTGCTCACGCCGCGCGGCCGTGAGCGGACGAAGGCCGAGTTTACGACGCTTCTGCGCGGTGCGGGGTTCAGGCTGTCGCGCGTCATCACGACTAACAGTCCCTTGTCGATCATAGAAGCTGTCAAGGCGTGATGCTCGAAAGATACTCCGCCACCGGGACGTGGATTTGACGTCAGGCTTCAGTTTCTATCGGGCGATTTCCGAAGCTGCGCTTAGCGTTTGACTTACCGCGTGTTCAGCAGACCGTGAATCAATCCGATGCGGCGGGCTGGTGGGTCAAGGGTCGGTCAAATCTGGAGCGCTACATATACACCTAGAGTCGGACTTAGCCCCAAAAAGCACACTGCCACACTCGTATAGATTGAGGTTCGGCGGCGGCAGGTCGGGTCCGGACGCCCAGTGCATGCCCTGGATTCACCTCCAGCATCTGGTTCGTGTGATCGCGTCCGCGTTGACCGATGATCGTTACGAAGGCACAACGGTGTTGCGCCGGACGAAGGCTCTTGGGCGTGCTCTTCACCGCCCTGCAGTGCTCCCAGTGCCGGCGCTTGCTCTAAAGCTCATCTTCGGGGCGGCGGCAGGTGTGCTCCTGAGCAGCCAACGAGTCAAACCGCAGCGTCTACGAGAGCTTGGTTTTACCTACCGTGTTGGACCCCACTTCCAGCACGCGCTCACAAGGCACGTTCTTGCCACGCAAGACATTCTCCAGGAATGGCATTACGTCGTCAGGATCCTTGAGACCGCCCACCCGCCGGACTCTATTTTTGCAGCTCAGCGAGCGCCGACAAAACTCCGGAAACTGTACTGATTTGGGCTGACCTCGGTGAACACTTTCACAATTTTTCCTCCAGGATTGATGGCGAAGGTGTGTCAGCGAAGCGAATTTCACGAGCCCCAGGTTCGTCAACGAACCATAGGCGCTAGACACCTTGTGATCGGTATCGGCCAAGTTTAAAATTCAATCCCTCCCTGGTACAGAACTGCTTGTAAGAGTCGGCGCTATCCACGCTGACCCCAAGTACGACCGAACCTTTCTTCTCGTACTGCGTCTGGTCGCGCTGAAAGTTGTGCGCCCCAAACTTAACACTAAAAACGCGACACAATTAATATAGAAAGGGAACCGCTAAAGGCTGGCAGTTCGGATTCGGAAAAAGCACTTCGTAATTCTTAACAGTATAAATTTGGACGGATTCAAAACCTGCTGCGTGTCCCGCCCGGCGTCAGTTGGCGCATTTGAGGGCGCACTCGCTAGAGGCGCTAGTGGTCTGTGCCCGCCAGCAGTAGTCAGCGAATCTTTTTGGCCCGCGCCGCGGACCGCCCCCGACCACCAAGGGTGCTGAAGCCCAGCCCAACAGACACGAAGTGGGGGCGCGCAGCGGAGCGGAGGAACCGCACGCAGCCGCGACCTCCTACCGGAGCGACAAGGATCCGCACCATCGACGTGGGTGCTCCGTCCTCGATTTTAAGATGACTCCCGAGCTTTGCGAGTGAAAAACGGCGGCAATGTTTCGTAGGTACTCAATTGTTTCCGAAGCAGATCAGCTCAGCTGTCGCGGCGCTAGAGAGGGTCGTGCCCTCACTCGCGCAACCCGGAGAGAATGTGTGCCCGGTCGTCGCGAAGGTGCAGTAAGAATTTGATCGGCGTCAACGTAGGCTTAAACGAAGGCATAATTCGCCCGCGGACTAAGCGGCGATCGGTATCTTCGCAAGTTCTCGTGTTGGTGGTAAACCCCCAAACACGGTTTCGAGCCACTGCACGAGTTGATCCCATTCAGTTTTTCGCAAGAAAACGGCATAGAGGCGGTGTTTTCGCTTTCTTGCGAGAACACCTACGCCTCGTGATCGAGCGGCATCCTGACTAGAAGGTTCGCGAAGCCGCGGATGGCGCGGAAGCGGTTCGCAAATCTCAACAATTGGCCCTCGACGCTGTCGTCTTGGATCTCGCCATGCCAGAGATGGACGGACTAGCAGCAGGCCGCAGGCTTACGCACCTAATCCCCGATGTGCCGATGGCACTATT
>JAYVCW010000344.1:0-2090 GCA_043749775.1 Acidobacteriaceae bacterium
TTGTATTTGTGCATTATATGTCTAATCACAGCCCGCATGAGGAATGGGTCTACAATGCCGCCGATATCGACGCGAGTAAGGTGGTGTGGGCGAATGGCATGACGCGCCAGGAAGACGCCGAGTTGCGGGAGTATTATCACGATCGGCAAGCCTGGATCATTGAGCCCGATACCGATCCAACAGGCTTCCTGCCATTCTGGTCTAAATCGCGTTTACGTTACGGACCTTTTCAATGAACCCGGTTATCGGGTTACTGGCTCCCAACGCGCGGATTCGGCGGATCGGAAGACGGCATCAATCACCGCCATGTTCGCGATAGCGTCCTCGAGCGAAACTGGCACCTCGGTATTCTCCTGAATGGCTTGTGAGAATGCGTCACCTTGAATTGTGTACTGATCGCAAGTGGGAAACTCTTCCACGCGGGATCCTCCGCCAAAGAGATCGGCTCCAGTGTCGATCACGATTCGAGTGGGCCGGTCGGGAGGCGCGTTGAAAGGGATTTCAAGCTCGATGCGGCCCGTTGTTCCTAACACTTGAACGCGCTGATACGGGACTAATTGCGTGCTGCAAGTGAATGCCGCATGGCGCCCGTTGAAATCGAGGATGGCGGAAGTAAGCGTGTCCGTCTTCATCTGTGGATCGCGGGTGACTAGCGCAGTCACTCGGGTAGGCTCGTCGCTGAAGAGAAACCGGGAGATATTGATCGGGTAACATCCGATATCCATCAGGCCTCCGCCGCCAAACTCCAGAATGTTACGGATATTTGCCGGATTGCGATTCGAATAGCTGAAAAACCCTGTGATGGCGTGTAATTCGCCAATTGCCCCGGACCTGACTAACTCGCGCGTGCGCAGCCATTGCGGGTGAGTTCGCACCATGAAGGCTTCTCCGAGTTTTACACCGGTGCGCTCGCGGACGTCGAGCAGAGAGATGGCTTCCGCAGTGGTTAAGCCGATTGGCTTTTCACACAAGACATGTTTACCGGCTTCGGCGGCTCGGATCGACCAGGGAACATGAAGGTGGTTCGGCAATGGATTGTAGATCGCGTCCACTTGCGGGTCTTGGAGCAGATCTTCGTAAGTCCCATAGGCCTTCGCAATGCCGAAACCTTGGGCGGCCTCATTCGCCTTGGAGAGGTCCCGCGAGGCGATCGCATAAATTTCGGCGCGCTCGCATTTCTGCATGGCGGGGATGACCTTTTTCAAGGCAATTCCCGCGGCTCCTAGAACGCCCCAGCGGACTTTCGCATGAGTAGACATGCTGTTCATCTTACATGCCGCAGGTGCGGTGCGCCGCGGCGACTGTACGCGACAGCCGGGATTCCAAGAGAACACAGTCGGTACCGCGAGAGCGGATGTCTTGCGTTTGTCGACCTCCCAATGTCGCCGCTATCCCAGGGGAGACCAGGAAATCGCTCTCCGGATGGGCCAACACGAGCGCAGCGAGATGGTCCATGGTGCGGCCGGTGATGGCTGTGCCGAGTGGTTCTACCGAGTTCAGTCCCCAATCACGGAGCCTCGCCGCATAGACAGCAGCATTGGGTGTTGCCGCGGCATCTTGCACCACCCCCAGGTAACTCAGATGAGGACGGACGTGCGCGATTTCACCGGCCGGGTCGACCCATCCATAACGAACTCTGGCGAGCGGCAGAGCTAAGGCGTAGAACTGATCCTCCACGCCGAGTATGTAGAGGCCGTTATCCCTGTGTTGTTCGCAATAAGAATGCAGTATCGCCGCTGCGGGCACTGTGGATTCAGGCTGGTAGGAAATGCCCCACGTCTTATCTGAGTTAGCAATCTTGATCGCAAAGACGATGAGAATAACCGCGCACATGGGGGCACTTACTCGGCGAGACAAAAGCGGAGAAGCAACAACACCAATGACGATCAAAATGGGAAGGAGTGGAGTCAGATAAGTCACCGACTCATAGCGAAACGTAAACAACGCCCCGGTGAGCACTACGAAAAAGCACGTGAGCAACAGCGCAAGAGGCTCGCGGCGGCGGATCGCGACTATTAGCGCGGGTATTGCGGTGAAGAGCATTAATATCGTCACCGGCGCGGCATTGAGACCTCTCAGTGAATAGAATT
>JAYVCW010000345.1:0-16896 GCA_043749775.1 Acidobacteriaceae bacterium
ATGCCCTGAGTGGGCCGACGAGGCAGAACGATTAAGTGAGCGTAGCGTAACCTTGCAGACCCGCCGGCATTTCGCTTTGCAGGCGATCGGTGAGCCACTTCTCGAGCTGGTATTGCGAGCTTTGCGGAACCTCGAGGAAGCGAATGCCGACATGGCCGGTACCATCGCTCCACTCCACTTCGCATTTCAAATCCAGCGAAGTATTGACGGCGGGAAGGGTAAAACGAACTTGACCTCGGCTTTCTTTGGCTATCGTGGTCAAAACTCGGATGGCCATTCCGCCTTCACTCAGATTCGTTGCCGTGGCGGCCAATTCCTGATCGGGCGGAACGCTGAGGCGAACCGGCATGTCTACCGGATGGCGAAAGTATCGGCGCCGCTCGCGCACCATAAAGTTAACAGCTGCGTTAAAGCAGCGCGATGCGTGTAGAGTAGTCAGCGGCTTCTGCAGGACGAAGTTGGCTCCCGTTTTGAATGCATCTTGCGTTGTGGTCTTTCCATTGACCACGGCGAAGGCGACAGACTTGCCATTGCTATGCGTCGTCCGGAGGCCCCGAAGCAATTCAAAACCGTACGGCAGATCGTCGCAGTCAAAGATCACGGCATCAAATTTACGCTTGGCCAAGAGTTCGTTCGCGCGTTCCGGATCAGCGCAGGTCTCGAGGGTGACAGAAATCTTCTCCAATGCCGGGCCAAGCACGCTCAACAACTCGGAATCACGGCTGATGAGGAGAGAATCTAAATTCATGGCTGTTTTTAATCCTAATGGCCCGGGGGGAACTAGGAAAAGTGACGTAGGTACCGGGCTAATGCGTGCCTCCGTCACCTGTGAAACGAGGCGAAAACCTGCAATTTCATGAGTAATCTCGCCTGTCTCGCCTACCTATCGCTTGGCTCGAACCTCGGAGATCGCGCCCGCAATCTACACTCTGCAATCTCTCAATTGCGGGCGGGCGGCAAGTTGAGGGCTGTATCGGAGTTTTACGAAACTGGGCCCGTAGAAGTCACGAATCAACCCCGGTTCATAAACTGCGTGATCGCGCTTGAGACGGATCAGACGCCCGAACAATTACTAGCCCTCGCCCTGAAAATCGAGGCGGGCATGGGACGCGTGCGGCAATCCGACAAGGGGCCAAGAATCATCGATATCGATATCGTGCTCTTCGGCGACCAGGTCGTCAGCGAACTTGGATTGACCATTCCGCACCCCGCCATGGCCCAGCGCCGCTTCGTTTTGCAGCCATTGGCTGAGATCGCTCCCGAGGCCTTCCATCCGACACTGAAGAAAACAGCGCGAGAGCTGCTAGCAGCATTGCCGGAGGGGCAAGACGTCCGGCGTGTTGATAAGTCTCTGTAACGCGGATCGCTCGCGCGAGTTCGAATAGCTCATCGCGTTTACAAACAACGGGACGGTCAATGAGCGCTATCGCCGTCATTGCACTCATCGACCGCGTCAAAACGTGTAACGCCTGATTTCAACAGTCGGCCGGAGATTGGCAACGACTGGTAGAATTCTCGTGCCATGCGTGCACTAAAGTTGGGCGGCTTGCTGCTGGTTAATCTTGCTGTCGCCGTCATCGGAACGACGACTCTGGAGAACGCCTTGTGGAGAGTGATTCCATCCCACTCGGTCACGGCGATAGTCTGGAAGGAATTCATCTTCAGCATCGTCTGTGCAGCTTTTCTCGGGTTCGTCGTGTGGCGAAATTGGAAATATTCTGCGGCGAAGTGGACATGGGTTCTGCCAGCATTATGGTTTGCATTTGGCTATCTGACAATCGCTGGGCACGGGGACGTTTGGGGACGCCTCTCCGGTCTTGGCTCTGGCAGTGTTCTGAGCGCGCCGGACGCTAGGAGCTTTTTCTTGTTCACGGTTCCGCTGGTTCGTACCGTCTCCTATTCTGTTGGCGCATACCTTTCCTCGCTGCTGTACCCGACACCCCAGTCACCGGAACTCGGCGCAACCGGTCGCCCAGATCCAGCCCGATGATTAACTTCTGCTCGGATACTTTTCGGCTCGCATGCGGTGCTAATCTTCTTCATTGCCGCTCTCCCTTTTTATCGGTGCTTCAAGTACATCGATAACTTGGGAGCGTACAGCACCCCGTCCGGAGACCGGCCTTCTCATCTCATCTGATCACGGCAATTCACCTGCAGCGGGTCCCGTTTTTCTCGGTGCAGCGATCATTCATGTTGCTAAGACCTAACCCGGCCAGGGGGTCGTAACAGAAACCCACGCATACATCGGTCACCGTTCCGATCTCTTTTTGCTCCGTAACGGCGCCATGCAAGTCCTGAAATAGGTCAACTATTTCCTTTGGCGGCTCTGTCCCGTACTCGGATGTGAAGGCTAGGACACCGCGACCTGTTCGAATGTACCAGCCTTCCGCGTTCTTCTTTCGCAGGGCGACCGCGGGCGGTGTACGCATGTCCGCAAATTGAATTGAATGCGCCAAGGCCTGCACTCGCGAGTTAAGTGCCTTCGGTAGCACTTCTGATCCGCCAAAGGCGGCGAACTGGTATTCGAACAGCCTTCTATCGTTTCGCTCAAGGTATAACCTTCCATCCTTTTGTGCACGGACTGCTGTCTCGTGGAATTGAATGCCTGTCTTTTCGACGTGCAACACCGTCAACTCGGGCGCAACGCCATCCACGATGAGTGGAATGCGGTATGGACTCACGGAGATGGCATTCCAACAAACAACAACTACAAAACAAACAGCAATGGCAGGCCACGTCCTTTCGCGAAAAGGGAGCTTACGCGCCACCCAGTCGGATGGGAGAAGGCGGATCGCAGAACATGCCGCTGCAGTCAAAACTGCTACGGCGAAGATGATTTTTAGTTTTGCCAAGAATACTTCTGAGGCGACTTGGGGTTGGGACCGGGGGAGGTTAAACGCAATCCAAGAATTGAGTGCTGGAAAATACCGGAATTCAATTCGCCAAAACCAGCGCAGCGCGACGAGGGCCGATGTTAGTCCCAACCAGTAACTGAAACGCGGCCTAAGAAAAATCCCTACCGCAGTGATCACAAGCGCCAGAGCACTAGCCGCCACTGACACCTCAGAAGGGTTGTCGTTAAAGGGAAGGCATACCAAAAGCCACACTACGCTCACGGCAGCGCAACAGAATATGACTGCGGCTGTGATTTCTGATCGCGAAAGAATTGATGCCATGCTGATATTTGACACCGCTCCACATAGTGCCAGCTATTCTCTTCGGTAACCTAATTTTTGGAGTAGCGACGGCGTGTTTTGTGGTAGCGCGTAAGATCGCCATTACTACTCATTGGGACGTTCAGTGAGCGCAATCGCGGCCTGTTAACAACAGTTATCTGGACTGAACGCGATGTTTTGCGTAGAGTTCAGGCGTGAGAAAGACTTTCATACCGCTCCTTAGCCTAATCCTCTGCAGTATTCCTCTGTACGGAAGCAAGGATCGGCCCTGTCATGACAGCTTCAGACTCAAGGCCGAACCGATCAGGCGCGCTTACGAAAAAGGCGAACCCATCAGTGTTCGGCTCAGTTTCACAAATATGACATCTCATGAGGTCTACATCGTTCCCTATCTATTCCCATCCGATTATTGGGTAGGCAAGCATGGGGAGGGTCGCTGGGTATCATTAGCGACTAGTATGGGTGGGCCGAAGGCTAGCAAGCGGAGCATTAATTCGACGGCACCCGCAACCTTCTGAGTATCGCAGGATTCAGGCGGGCGAAACGTTTACAGCGCAAGTTGACCTTGAATTAAGCGCCGTCACAAGATCACCCGTGGGGTTATTCCGTCTCCAGTCTGTTCGCGCTCACCTGTACGCGAACGATGCTGGCGCGAACAATAGTGGCTGTTTCATAATCGCCCCGCAAAGCCCCTCGTTTACGGTCCGTTAGCTGTTTGATTTAGAGCTTCAGTGTACCGTTCCGCGAATGGTTGGCGTAACATCGCCCTCCTTGGGACGGGGCAATGAGCGCTATCAGCTTTTCTCAACAATTAGAATCTTGATCGGTCCCACGCCAAGCAGACGTTGAGTATCATTCCTTGTCGACTAAGGGGGATAAGTGCGAACGCTACGCGTTGTGGTATTCCTCACGATTGTCGCTCTCGTGCCAATCCGCATGTCTGCTCAATATGGCACTGCTCCAAACAACTATTACCCTGAAAACTACTACGGCTCGATCTTCAAGGGGGCTGTAACCGATAGAGCAGATAGTCATCTCACTTTGACGTTCACGAACGGCAGCAGAACGGACAGCTTTACGGGAGTTTTCGAAACCGGGTGTTCCGTTCCTGCTAGGGATGGCCGCCGCATGATGCCAGCTGATATTCCAAAAGGAACGGTAATGACGGCCTTTTTCAATGCAACAACGAAGAAAGTTGATGGCAAGAAGATCAAGGAGAATCTGATTATCGCGATAGCTTTTGAGGTCTGGCAAGGGCAAAGGGCAACGGAGGACAAAAAGATGATCTATTTCTGCACCGACCAACGTCATCTTAAGTTTAGGGTTTATCAGTAATTGTTAGCTGCGCGTACAATGCCGACGCTCGTGCCCGAAAACTCAGTTGGCGAAACGTCGCGATTTCACTTATTGACTCTGGGGCGGGGTTGTTAGCGCTCTGGCCTGTTAACGATGGTTGCCCTCCTTCTTGCACTTACCCCCGGTAGCAGCTATGACTAGGGAATGAACTCTCGCCTGCTGGTGATCACTGCGGGGCTGTGTTTACTGATACCCGCTTGGATTGGACTTTACTCTTCGGGTGTTCCCACTCTGTATTCTCCGCTTCCTACTCTGACCATACTGCCCGCCTTCGTACTGTCGAGGTGGCACCTAGAGTTTCTTGCCGTGCTTGTTCCCAGCGTTCTCTTCTTTCTGTGGAACCCCGGCCTACTCCTAAATCCGGGGTCGAAGATCCTGACGAGGACAAAAGCCCTCATCGGTCTTTTGACGGTGCTAACGATTGTGTATTTCGTGTTTGAGTGGAACGATGGCGTGCGCTATCAAGGATCGCACTACACGAAAGCGGTCTGCCTCATCAACCTGATCTGGTTGGTATTCCTCTGGTGCACCGTTGTCCGCTACTCGCGCCAGCGATCTTTTAACGGCAACCTACTTTCGCACTGGTTACTATTCGCGTGGTTAGCTTGGTACGCATTTCCCTACCTTGGCGAACTGCCGTGATATCTCCACCTGGCGGAAAAAGGGCGGAGCTTCATTGTTGTCGAAAATTCGCCATCACACTCAACGGCACGGTCAAGCCGCAAAAGTTTGACTCTCTTCAGCCCGCTGCGCTAGCCTCAAGGCTCACGCAAAATCATCAAGGTCATGCTTCCTTTCGATTTTATGACCCTTAGGATTGTTCATTGCCTCATTGGCTGAGAGCTATTCCATTTCTCGCATTCCTGACTGGCTCCATTGCCGCGGCTCCGCTCCTTCCGGCCCACGCTCAACATGCAATGGTCGCAAGCGTCCACGAATTGGGGTCTCAAGCTGGACTGGAAATGCTCCGAGCAGGCGGCAATGCCGTCGATGCCGCTGTAGCCACCGGATTCACGCTGGCCGTCGTTCATCCGCAAGCCGGGAACCTCGGTGGCGGAGGTTTTCTTCTTTTTCGCAAAACGAATGGCGAGACTAAGTTCATCGACTTCCGCGAGAAAGCTCCAGCTGCGGCGACAGAGAATATGTATCTCGACGGCCAAGGGAACGTCATTCCAGAGGCGAGTAAAGAATCGAGCCTTGTCGGGTACAGGGCGATCGGGGTGCCGGGGTCGGTAGCGGGACTGGTATATGCCGAAAAAAAATATGGGAAATTATCGTTAGAAAAAGTGATTGCTCCCGCGATCAAGCTCGCTCGTGACGGTTTCGCCCTGGCCTATGAGGACGCACGCGATCTTCGCGAAGATGAGTATCTGCCGCTCTTCCCTGAGTCGAAACGCGTTTTTCTCCGGGATGGAAAGTTTTACCAAGGCGGCGACATCTTCAAACAGCCCGATCTGGCGCGCACGCTCGAGCGAATCTCGAAAAATCCCGACGACTTCTATCACGGCGCCATGGCGCGTGAACTGGCAGCCGCAGTGCAAAAGAATAAGGGCCTGCTGACCGCCGAAGACCTCGCGGCCTATGAAGTCAAAGAACGCGAACCGGTGCATGGCGATTATCGCGGCTACGAGATTATCAGCGCTCCGCCCCCATCTTCAGGCGGAGTCGCCTTGATCGAAATCCTGAATATTCTCGAGGGCTTCGACCTGGCCAAATATGGCAACCGTTCAGCCGACGCGATTCACCTTGAGGCCGAAGCCTTCAGCCGCGCATTTTTTGACCGCTCCGATTTTATGGGCGACCCTGATTTTGCCAAAATTCCCGTGGCCCAACTCATCGACAAGAAATATGGCGAGGCTTGGCGGAACACGATTGATCCCGCGCATGCCAGCCGGAGTAAAGAATTGAAGCGTCCATCGTTCAATGAACTGGAGCGCGTGGCGCAATCTCATTCTGCGATCCGGGAGCCTGAAAACACCACCCACTATTCAGTTGTCGACGCGGAAGGCAATGCCGTCGCCGTTACGACGACGCTCAATGACTCGTTCGGATCGCGTGTTACCGCCGAGGGCCTTGGCTTTCTGCTTAACGACGAGATGGACGATTTCACTTCGAAGCCGGACACTCCGAATACCTACGGCCTGATTCAGGGACCGGCGAATGCCATCGGGCCGAACAAACGCCCGCTCTCTGCCATGACTCCGACCATCGTTTTAAAAAACGGAAAACTTTTTCTCGTGGTCGGCTCTCCCGGAGGGCCGACGATCATCACCACCGTAGCCAACGTACTCATGGGGGTCATCGACTTCAATCTGGATATTCAAGAGGCGGTCAATGCCCCGCGCTTTCATCATCAATGGCTGCCGGATGAGATTCTCGTCGAAGATCGCCTCTCACCCGATACAATGAATATTCTTAAATCCAGGGGACACAAGTTAAACGTCAGCCATTTTTGGGGAGACGCCGAGTGCATTATGGTCGACCCTAAAACCGGCGAGCGCCTCGGAGCCAGCGATGGCCGCAACAATGGAAGGGCGATAGGTTACTGATGCAAAGAGCGGTATCGACATATCTCTACGTGAAGGAGCGGCTGCATCCCGGCATTCTGGATGAGTTGGTGCGCGCCGGGGCGCAGGCCATTGAGATTTTTGCCGCCCGCCAGCATTTCGATTACGCCAACCGCAAACAGCACGTCAAAGAAATCGCGGATTGGTTCCAGTCGACTGGCATTCCGCTTCACTCTTTGCACGCGCCTTTATATTCCGATTACGATTGGGGACGAACCGGTTCGCCTCCCGTGAACATTGCCTCGACCGACCGATCTGGACGAATCGATGCCATGGATGAGATCAAGCGCGCGATTGAAGTTGCCGAACATATCCCATTCCGATTTCTGATTCAGCACATCGGCAATCCCAACGATAGTTTCGACGAGAAGAAATTCGAAGCGGCGATGACCTGCGTGGAGCACCTGCGCGCCTTCGCCAAGCCTCTTGGCGTGCGGCTACTCGTCGAAAATATTCCAAACGAATTGTCTACCCCTGAGCGTTTAGTGGAATTCATCAAGACCATGCACTTCGAAGACATGGGCGTATGTTTCGATTGCGGCCATGCCAACATGATGGGCAAAATTCCAGAAGCTTTCGAAATATTAAAGAGCCATATTTGCTCGACCCACGTGCACGACAACGACAAGTTAAAAGACTCGCACCTGTGGCCCGGAGCTGGGACGATCGATTGGAAGGAAACTATCGACCTGCTGCGCACCGCTCCGCAAAAGCCGCCGCTGCTGCTGGAAATTGAGGGCGAAGAGAAGAAAAATCCGAGCGAAGAAGTGAGCGCGACCTTCCGCAAGCTTGAAGAGGCGTGAGCGCCGCATCCTAAACTACAATTGGAATCCTCGGTGAGCGCTGGTGGAGCGAAAGACCGGCTTTCTCGCCGCCGCCGCGAGCGAATTAAAGTTCAATGCCTGCTGCAAACGAAATCATGTCAGCACCCATCAGCACGATAGCGGAGATCGGCAAACACGACGGCCAATCCGTAACCATTCGCGGATGGCTTTATAACCTGCGCGAGAGCGGCAAACTTCTCTTCCCACAATTTCGCGACGGCTCGGGAGTGATCCAGGGCGTGGTCCCGAAAAACGCCGTGCCGCCAGAAGTCTTCGACGCGATTAAAGGCTTGACCCAGGAATCAAGCGTAATCGTCGAAGGCACCGTGCGCGCCGATAAGCGCGCTCCCGGCGGATATGAGCTCGACGTCTTGAACGTGCAGGTGGTGCAACGGGTGCCAGAGGCGACTCCGTATCCCATCACTCCGAAAGAACATGGCGTTGATTTTTTGATGGAGCACCGCCATCTCTGGCTGCGCTCGCAGCGCCAGGCATCCATTCTGCGCGTGCGCGCCGAGATTATTCGCGCCGCCCGAGATTTTTTTGACAGCAACGGATTTACCCTGACGGATCCCCCAATTCTTACCCCTGCGGCGTGCGAGGGAACATCAACGCTTTTCCCCGTTGACTACTTTGAAGAGCAGGCTTTCCTAACGCAATCAGGCCAGCTCTACATCGAAGCGACGGCGATGGCGCTCGGCAAGGTGTATTCGTTCGGGCCAACTTTCCGCGCCGAGAAATCGAAGACGCGCCGCCACCTCACCGAGTTTTGGATGGTCGAACCCGAAGTCGCCTACGCCACGCTCGACGACCTCATGGAACTCGCCGAGGGCCTGCTCGCATTTTTAGTAAAAAAATGTCTGGAGAAACGCCGGGCCGATCTGCAAACCATCGGTCGCGACCTGACCAAGCTCGAAAAAATTGAGGCTCCGTTCCCGCGCATCACCTACGACGAGGCCGTCAGCCAGTTGCAGCAAGGCCATGCGCAAGGCAAGCTGGAAAATAAATTTGAGTGGGGAGGCGATCTCGGCTCTCCCGACGAGACGTATCTTTCTTCGCTTTACGACCGTCCGGTGATGGTTCATCGCTATCCCGCCGCGGTAAAAGCCTTTTATATGGAGCCCGATCCGCAGCGCCCGGAACTTGCTCTTTGTGTCGACGTCCTGGCGCCAGAAGGCTACGGCGAAATCATCGGCGGGTCCCAGCGTATGGCCTCGCATGATCTGCTCTTGCAGCGCATTCGCGAGCACAAACTGCCGGAAGAGGCCTTCAAATGGTATTTAGATCTGCGAAAATTTGGCAGCGTTCCGCACTCCGGTTTCGGCATGGGCATTGAACGCGCCGTCGCTTGGATCTGCGGCCTGGAACACGTCCGCGAAACGATTCCATTCCCGCGCATGCTGCACCGCTTATATCCCTGAGGTGAAGTGATTGAAGACTGTTCAGAACTGGATAAACTGCTCCTGATCGACCCTATAACCGAGTTTCTATTTGTCTAGCAATCATTGGCGGGATAGGCTGGTTGGGTTGTGTCCCCCAGAAATGCTTAACTAAAGCGCACTTCCTAAGGAGATACATGTCAACTGATTTGCGGAATTTCCTGGCGATCCCCTACGACGAACTCGAAGAGATGAACCTGAAGGCGAAGAAGCAGCGCCTGGACCGCGTGGCTCCCCACAAAATTCAGGAAGAGCGGCTGAAGTATCTCTCCGATGAGTCGCGCCTTAAAGCCGTGACTGTGTTGTTCAGCGACCTTGAAGGCCGTCTGCACATGCTCGATTACGATAAAAAATTCCTGCTCAAAAGTTACGACAATTTGACCTTCGACGGCTCCTCGATTCGCGGCTTTACCGCCCAGCGCGAAAGCGATTTGCGCCTTGGCATCGACTGGAGCGCGCTCTACTGGGGGCCAGCCGACGTGTTTGGACCGGGCAAAATGCTGGTATTCGGCGAGGTCATCGACAAAGGCGGCGAGCCCTATGCTGCAGATATGCGCGGAGTGCTCAAGAGTTTCGCCAACGAACTCAACAAAAAGCAAGGCTACACCCTGAACGCGGCGAACGAAATTGAAGGCTTCCTGTTTCAAGGCGCGGATGCCGAGCGCACCTACCATGAGACCGGCAAATTCGAATACGTCAACACTGGCGGTTACTATCATTCACTGCCGGGCGATCCGCTGCGAAACTTCATCGACACCACTGCTGAAGTGCAGCGCGCAATGGGCTTCCAGAACGAAAAAGATCATCCAGAAGTTGCTCCCTCGCAATTCGAAATC
Source organism: Acidobacteriaceae bacterium (assembly GCA_043749775.1). Taxonomy (GTDB): domain Bacteria; phylum Acidobacteriota; class Terriglobia; order Terriglobales; family Acidobacteriaceae; genus Acidiflorens. The sequence continues at coordinate 10,199 of JAYVCW010000345.1, forward strand.
AACTATGGGTACGGCGAAGTTGTCGCCGCAGCCGATCAGATTCAGCTCTACAAGTTGATCTGCCGCCAGGTGGCGCGCAAGATGGGCTTGACCGCGTGTTTCCTGCCGAAGCCGGTTGTTGGCGTCAACGGCAGCGGCATGCATACCAACGTTTCCATCAGCAAGGGCGGCAAAAATCTCTTCTGGGATCCGAAGGGCGAAGAGATGCTCAGTAAGTTTGGATGGGAGTTTGTCGATCGCATCCTCACCCACGGCAACGATATCTGCCTGCTGCTGAATCCAAGCGTGAATTCCTATCGCCGCCTCGATCCGCATTTCGAAGCGCCGAATCAGATCAAAGCCTCGGCGGTCGATCGCGGATCGATGATCCGCATTCCAATCGGCAACGAACGCAGCATGCGGGTCGAGGTCCGTTCCGTCGCTCCCGATGCGAACCCGTATCTCGTGATGCTCTCGATCTTCAAGAGCGGGCTGCAAGGCTCGACCTCGAAGATTAAAAACCTGCGTCAAGCCGAGCGTTACCTGCCCGACAATATCTACAAAGCGCTAGCCGACTTCCGCAAATCCGAATGGACGTCGGAGTTGATGGGCGAAGACGTGAAGGGCCGGTACGCGGATCTCAAAGAAGCATCCGCCGATCGCTGCCCGCGCCTTTTGGGAACAGTCGTAAAAGCCCCCGAGGTGCAGTACCACCACGACGTCTACAACCAGTATTTGTGGAATCAGTTTTAAGCGTCCAACGCGGGGACGGGCGACCTCGCCCGTCCGCCGCCATTTTTTCCACGCTAGCCCCTTCCGTCACTATCTCTTGCCCTCCTGAAAAGCGATAATTAATTCAATGCAATCCGCCCCTTTTGACGAGCGCTGGCTTCCGAAGTCAGTCCTCTGCCTGCGCGACTACAACCGCACTAAATTTCTTCACGATTTTGTGGCGGGAGTCACTGTCGGGCTGGTGGCGCTGCCACTCGCCATGGCATTTGCGATCGCTTCCGGCCTGACTCCTCAAGCAGGAATTTACTGCGCCGTTGTCACCGGCTTTATCGTTTCCGCCCTGGGCGGCTCGACCACGCAAATCGGCGGTCCCACCGGTGCCTTCGTTGTTGTCGTCGCCGGAATCGTCGCCGCGCACGGAGTCGACGGGCTCTTCATGTGCACGATGATGGCGGGAATGATTCTCGTCGTCATGGGTCTTACAGGTCTCGGATCAGCGGTGAAGTTCATTCCGCGGCCAATCGTGATCGGCTTCACTAATGGCATTGCCATTCTGATCGCCAGTACGCAGATCAAAGATTTCTTCGGACTCAAACTCGAAACCGTTCTTGGTGTGTTCTGGTTGCGCATGGAAACGCTGGCGCAGAGTTTCCATAGCTTATCGTTTCAGGCCACGATGCTAGCGGCAAGCACCGTTGCAGTCGTTCTTCTGTGCCGCGCGTTTTCAAAGCGAGTGCCAGGCGCAATCGTCGCTCTCGTGTTGGGGACACTCGCGGTGTGGCTCTTCAAACTGCCGGTCGAGACGATCGGCTCACGCTTTCACGGAATCCCCAGCGGGATGCCGCATCTCCAAATCCCAGTCTTTCGCTCCGACCTGATTCACAACCTGCTCGGCCCTGCCATGACTGTCGCCATGCTTGGGGCGATCGAGTCGCTGATGTCGGCAGTCGTATCCGATCGCATGAGCGGTGATACCTCGAAGAGAGGGCGACACAATCCCAACGTCGAATTGGTGGCGCAGGGAATCGCGAATGTAGTGTCGCCTTTGTTTGGCGGGCTTCCCGCCACTGGCGCCATTGCCCGCACAGCGACCAACATTCGCTCCGGCGCAAAGACTCCGGTCGCCGGAATGATTCATGCGCTCACTCTGCTCGCAATCTTACTCTTCGCCTCGAAGCTCGTGAATTTTGTGCCTATGGCCGTGCTCGCCGGAATCCTGATGGTCGTGAGCTATAACATGGGCGAGTGGGGAGAAATTCCCGGGCTGCTCAAACTTTCAAAAACCGAAATCAGCGTGTGGCTGTTGACGTTCGCGCTGACCGTGTTCGCCGATCTTACTGTAGCCGTTCAAGCGGGCATGATTCTCGCTTCGCTGCTTTTTATCCGCCGCGTGGCCGCGACAACTACCGTTGCACAAGTCACCGACGATTATGTCGAAGACGGACGCGTCCACATCCTGCAGGATAAAGACATTCCCGAATACGCGACTATCTTTCGAATCCATGGTCCATTCTTGTTCGGTTCGACCGACAAGGTCGACGTGATCACTGACAATCTCAGCAGATTGCCGCCAATTGTGATCCTGCGTTTGAGAAATATGACGGCGCTCGATGCCACCGGATTATTCGCGCTCGAAGAAATGGCGCGAGCACTGAAAGAAAGTGGGCGAGAAATGATTCTTTGCGGAGCAAGAGAGCAGCCGCTAAAGCTGATTCAACAAACCGAATTCGAAGAACTCATTGGCCCGGAAAATATCTGCGACAACGTGCAAACTGCGATCCGCCGCGCTGAAGCCGTCTTCGAAACCCTGCACCGCACGAAGACCGCATCTATCCCTAATCATCAAGCTGTCGTGCTCACCGGATCGCGCCGAAGGAAGGACATGGGAGCGTCCTGGGGAACTTCCTGCATGCAAGGCGCGGCACTTCTTGTCGCTACGCAAAATAGCAACTTACAATGTCGTCGTTGCATTTGTCAGATCGGCGTTCAAATACCTGCTCATGGCAAGGTCAATAATTGAGCCGATCATTTCCGTGTAGCTGAGCCCATGCGCCTTTGACGCCATAGCAAACTCCTGCCGGCTGGCGAGCCATGGATTCGGATTTGCTTCGATCACATAGACATCGCCATTCGGAGCGAGGCGCATATCGATGCGCCCATAGTCGCGCAGCTTCAGCGCTCGATAGGCAGCAAGGGCCGTATCTTCAAGGCGCTTGCGCGTCGCGTCGTCCAAATCTTCCGCGATGGCGGATTTCGTCAATTTATAAGCCTCGGTGTTCTTCTCGAACTTCACATCGTAGCTGGCGATCTTTGGCGTACCCTCCGGCAATTTAGATAAATCCAGCTCGATCAGCGGCAGCACCTGCGCCCGCTCGTAACTGCCGAGAATACCCGCGTAAATTTCGCGGCCCTCGATGTACTCTTCGATGAGCGCGGGCGAATCGAATTCATCCTGAATGTACTGCACCCGCTCCATCATTTCTTTCACGTTCTTCACCACCGACCCGGCATCGATGCCGATCGATCCGTCCTCCCACGAAGGCTTCACGATCATCGGAAAAGAAATATCGTGGCAATGGTCGACGCGCCCGCGATAGGACGTCGCGAAGAATGGAGTCTTGATGCCGTGAAAGCCGAAAATCTTTTTGGCCGTAGTTTTATCTTGCGAAAGAAAAATTGCATGCGGGCCGGCACCCGTATATCGCAGCCCAAGCAGATCGACGTAGGCGACCACGTTCATCTCTTTCGTATCGTCGCCACCGAAAGATTCCGTCAAATTAAAAATCAGGTCCGCATCGCAGCGCGAAAGAGAATGCAGTGATTGCGGACGGCCATCTAATTCAAAATTCGACGGCTCGTGCCCCAGCTTTTGGAGCGCTTCGAAGATCTCCTCGCGATCGGTCTTTTCCTTTTTCTTAACTTTCTTTTTGACCTTCTTTCGAGCCTTGCGTGCCGGCGTTTCTTCCTGCGGCGCTTCGTTGGCCGCAGCCGCGACCGGATCTTCATTCCACAGGTCGTAAAGCAGCGCGATTTTTAATTTCGCTCCAATCATTTCCCCCCCCGTCGATCTCCACCAGCAAGCAGCCGCTACCCATCGCTTACGGCTGAATAAATTTCCCCTTCGTCACGTACGTCATAACCAGCGCGGTCGCATAAGCCGTAACCTCGGCCAAGTGCTCCGGCATACGCGTTTTATCGGCGCGCAGATCAAGCTCCGCTGTGCGCTTCTCAATCGAGTCAATCAATTTCCTGATCAGCGGGCGCTGCGCTCCCGTCCATTGCGATACTTTGTCGATCACCGCTTTGCGATGCTCGCGCAAAAATTCGTTCGCTGGAACCGCTGCCTTCCTCCGCTTCGACACCGCGAAAATATCGCGCAAATCCGTATCCGGAGTCAGTTCCGACACCGCGAGTTCTTCCCGCGCCGCCTGCTGAATGTTGTAAAACTCCGCCACCGTCGTCTCCATGTCATCGACGGTGATGTCGGTCTGCCCGCGCCGCCGTAGCGGATCGTTCTTGCCCACCTTCCGCGCCAGGCGATTCAGGTACACAACCTTGTCAAGCGCCGGCCATCCCCGATAGCGTTTGCGCCAGTTCGATCGCGGCGTCAGCCACACCGCAAAGGTCTCGGCAAAATCTTCATCCGGATGCTTCTGCGCATACCACCCCGGCAAATGCCGCACGTAATCGCGCGAGAACGGAGCAGGCCGGTAATTGTCGCGATACGGACGGCGAAACGGCCCAAACATCTGCTTCCACTCCGGCTTGTTGTGCAGCTTGTAGGCATACACGAACGCATGCCCCGCCTCATGCCGCAGGTACATCATGATCTCCCGCGCGTCTTCGAGGTCGTGCGTTTCGTTTTCCAGTTGCGCCAGCGCCGTGCTCGCAAGATAAAACGGAATCCCGATAATCGGCTCCCCCGACGGGCATCCCCACTCATCGGTGAGATAAACCTCGGGACGAAACTTAGTCAGCCCCTTCGCCTCAAGCTCGCGATAAAGCTGCTCGACAAACCGCTCCACCGGAGACCCGGCAAGCCTCAGCCCCAACTCGCGAATCGGCCGACTGAGGAGGTCGTGGTACGCGGGTTCCGTTTTAGCGATATCCATGTTTTATGCGTAATGTCATTCAAGAACACTCGCTGATAAACAGTCTGCAACCGCGCGCGCACACACGGAGAAAGGCAGTATCACTAAGGGTAACAGTAACGGAGAGCGAGATCAGGCGGAAGTAACTGGGGTAATGCGGGAACGTTTGCAGCACAATGAACAAACTCGGGATTACGAGCTCGCCGGAAATCTTAGACTGACCTTTCCGCTTGCGCTGATGCTTGCAATGAAGGGAGGATCATACCGTCGGCAAAATCTTGCGATGTCGCGCAACGCAGTGATCAGCATAGCGGTTATCTCGGAGCCATTGTGGTTTCCGGACGCAAAGTAAAACTCCCTCACTCGATGGCGCTTGACTGCCAATTTCTCGAGTTCATTGAACCGAATCCTCTTGTCTTTGGTAATTAGCAGCCAGCCGCGCTCTCCCACAAATGGGAGTTTGAAGGTGTCTTCGGTACCAGGAGCGAAATAACTTCCGTGGCGCTCATGTCGCACGTTATGCATAACGAGAGCGTCGAGGATGCTTGCAGTTGTGAAGATTTTCGTCGAGGTAAAGAACGAAGTCTTCAGGCAGCGACAGCTGCCGTGCGCTGCTCCCACCGGATTGCTTCTTCGATTTGCCGTGGCGTGACGCCATATTCGGAGGCGAGATCTTCTATTGGCTCTCGCGCGTTGAATCTTGAAGCAATGACGGATGTGGAAATACCTGTCCCTGCGATTACCGGCTTACCAAAACCAATTGCCGGATTTATCAGAATTAACCTGGGTTCGTTCGGCGTACGCTCCATAACAAACGGATAAAGCTTGAACATACCTTTTGGATCGCGCTCGATTCTCTCCAGATAAAATTCCATCACTCCCGGAATCAAAATCTGTTGATCTTTGGAAAGGTTCACAACCTTACCAACGTGTTCAATGAACAAGTCCCGGCGATCGGTCTGGGACGCCTGCTCCACGAGGGGATGGCGATGTTGAACATATTTCGCGAGAGTAGCTAGCGATTTACGTACTTTTGGAATTCGCACGTCGTAAATGGCGCGCATGCTGCTCAGCATGTGGCATTCGAGCAGATTGGAAAAGGACAAGCGTGCAGGAGATTTGCTGGCCAGGTTCACGAGGGGAGGCAGAGTTCCGCCCCCATGCACCCAATACCGCAGAGTGTTCAAGGGCACTCGAAGGTACTGTGCGGCCTCGGTGAGACCATAAATCGGAACTTCCATCATTCCATTGGTCGCGAAGCTCATCGTCATTCTTCCGTCACCTGTAGCATAAAGCACACTGACAGGTTTGTCATGATTTCGATAACAGTCTGCAGCCGCTCGGGCACACGGGTAGAGGCGGTATCACTAAAATTAACAGTAATGGAAAGCGGGACTAGGCGGAAGTAACTGGGGCAATGCACGTGGCACAGTGAAGCAAAAGTTGTTTCTTATTTTTTTAATAGGTGAGCAAAAGTCGGTCACGGACAACATCTTTTTCGAGACTGCGACCGTTCATCTAGAATCGTTTAAGCATAGACCGGCCACAATGGACGAATACCTCTCGTTCGAACAGCCCTTCTGGAATTGGTAAATCGCAGCTTACCCTTCCCGACGACTTGGTTCCGTCGATGCTAAGGACAACAAAAACGCCTCGAGCTTTGCATTTGGCAATCGTCTTCAAGAGGTCGCTAAGTTTGAAGTCCTGCGCGCCGTAGAGAATCGACTGGGTGTGTGAGTAGGGGGGATCACAGTAAATCAAATCACCTGTTTTAGCAAGTGCTGTAGTGTACCCCGCAAAACTAGACACATGGGGCCGTGTTTGAAGTAAGGGTTAGGGCGGGCACGAGCATCGTGCGGGGTTTGTCCGTGGATTCCGCCATGCGGACGGTCGTGA
>JAYVCW010000346.1:0-2800 GCA_043749775.1 Acidobacteriaceae bacterium
GCCGATGTCACCTTAGGCATATCGCAGTCCGGTCCCAAATGCCCGCAATCATTTTCAAGCACCAGCGTGCGAGCGTGCTTTAGCCTTGCGAATTCCAAAAGCTGGCCCGGGACTGACCCGTCAGTGCCAGTTGAGCAAGTTCATTCGGCTTCGCGCGGAACGGGCTGCTCGGTGTAGTCGCCATGTTTCCACACAGGCTCAATCGCATCAACCCAGGTTTGTAAGAGCAGTAAATCGTACGGCGCTAACCGAGGCGAGCCCACAAGGGGAATTGCCTTGTCCATGAAGCCAGGGTAGGCGACTGCCCACTGGAATGTCTGCATGCCGCCCATGGATATCCCGATCACAGCATGAAGATGATTGATGTGCAGCACACGCGTGAGCAACTGGTGCTGGCTTTCCACCATATCGAGAATGGAGTATCGAGGGAAAATCATGTCGCGGCTGCGCCTGGCTGTTCGAAGGCGACGAGGAAACGCCATTTCCCATCGCATCCACGGCGATGACGAAATATTTACTGCTATCCACGAGTTTACCCGGCCCTATCAGATCGACGAGATCGTTCGTGCGCCCGTCAGCCCAAGTGGGAAACAGCACCGCATTCGAGCTGTCAAAATTGCGGTGTCCGAAGGTGCGATAACCAATCGCGCAATCGCGGATTACATTTCCGTTTTGCAGCCTGAAGTCGGCCAGATTAGCGAACTGTTGAGCGCCCGAGTCAGGCGTCTCCTTGGCCTGCGTCATCATTAACGCCATTAATAAAAAGACAATGGCAGCGGCGAATACCCGAACGATTTGCATGACTTTCAGACGCATTCTACTACGAGGTCCAGGATGCTACTTGCAACGCCGGACGCAAAACGATTTGTACGATTCTGCGACTGGCTGCGGTGCATTCCAATGCGCCCGAATGGATTGGTCCGACCATGTCCGAACACGGCGTCGTGGAAGCGAAGCGTGGTGAACTTGCGTTGGCTCCGTCTTCCTTTCTCGATATTCGCAAAGCCCAATGGATCGCCGAGCCACAGGATGTTCGTGCCGACACCGCCTGCGGTGAGATGATTCAGACTGATTGAGGAACATAAACTGTCGCACTCTGAATGCGTGGTGCCCCAGTGAACCATCATAGATCGCAATTTTCACGGCATCTTCCCGTGCGGCATCTGATGGAAACTCGCCAATGGTTTTATCTGTTAAATTTGGAATTGATGTGAGCGAATGCAAAGTCCAAGCACCACTGGAAACGCATTCGATGAATCGCAGGGGCTGGCGACGAAGCCGGTCGAAGAGAGATTGCAGAAGCTTGTAGATAGCGCTCTATACTGCGGCGGAAGTGCAGCCGCAAATCCACCTGCGACACGAAACAACCTCTGCGAGTCTCAGCGATAAGGCGCCACCTGTCCTCCCACTTGTGATCTAGCAATATAATGGCAACAAACCACGCTGAAGAAAGCGGGATAGGGTGACCATAGTCGAAAGTGAAAACCACCGTCTAACCTTACTCCAGGCAAGCATCAGTTCCGTATTAATTCAAGATATTCCGATGTCGGACATGCTCAGGCTCTCCGCCCAGGCATTAGTCGACCACCTCGATGCCGCTTTCGCCCGGATCTGGACTTTGAACGAAAGTGAAAACATTCTAGAACTCCGGGCTAGCGCCGGCATGTACACACATATCGACGGCGCGCACAGCATTGTTCCCGTTGGTAAGTACAAGATCGGACAGATCGCACAAGAACGAACTCCCCACCTCACAAATTCCGTAATCGGAGACCCTAGAGTTCATGATCAGGAGTGGGCTCGGCGAGAATCTATGGTCTCGTTTGCGGGATACCCTCTGATCGTTAAAGATAAGCTCGTCGGAGTTCTGGCGATGTTTTCCAGAAGGGCTCTACCGGACGCTGCACTTGATGCCCTGGCGATTGTTTCGAAATATATCGGCCTGGCTATTCACAAAAAGCGGATAGAAGAAAGTCTGGTCGATCGTGACCTTCGTCTCCGTTCTGCGCTGAACCAAAAAAATGCTTACCTTGCCGTGCTCTACAAAGTTGTCGCGGCGGCGGGTGTGGGTTCCGCCGAGGATTCTATCCAAGCCACGATTGAGGCAATTTGTGATTTGACAGACTGGTCTGTGGGTCACAGTTATCTGATAGATCAGAATGACGGTGGCACCTTCATATCGAGCACGCAGTGGGTTTTGAAACGGCCCGGTCTTGAACCCTTCAAGAAAGCTACCGAAGAAACGGAGCTACGTATCAACGAAGGATTACCAGGAATGATAGTCGCCGCAGGGAAACCTATCTGGTTAACAGACCTCGCTGATCCGGCTGTTTTTCCGCGCGCGGAAAGTGCAAAGGCAGCAGGTCTGACGTTCGCCTTTGGACTCCCGGTGCGGGTCGGACCCGACATCGTTGCCATTTTAGAGTTTTTCTCGGACTCCCCGGTCCAAACCGACTTGGATTTGGAAAACCTTATGGTTCAGGTCAGTACCATTTTGGGGAGGGCGTTCGAACGAAAGAAGGCCGATGACGTTCTGCTCCAAAGCGAAGAGCGGCATCGAGTTCTAGCGGAAACCGCGTCCGATGCTATTGTTACCATCGACGAAAAAGGCGAGATCGTATACGCGAACCCTTCGACTGCCAAAGTGTTTGGACATGTGACACGCGAACTTCTAGGTCGAAACGTGAAGATCTTGATGCCCGGCTCTCTTCAACATCGCCATAGTCACGCTTTCAAACGTAACGTAGAAACGGGCGAAAGGCACATGAGCTGGGATCGTGTCGAGCTCACAGCACAGCAT
>JAYVCW010000347.1:0-8146 GCA_043749775.1 Acidobacteriaceae bacterium
ATCCGAATTACATTTTTCATGATCAGTACGAATTGTCGCGTGACCTGACCAGCTTTTTTCAGGAGGATTCTCCAGCCGCCGATCGCCTGTCACGCGACTTTGCACGGACCCTGGTCGCGAACATTCTGGAGGCGTACTGATCATGTCGAGCCAGCGCTGCATGCTCTTTGCGGCGATGTTAATAGCTCTTACGCCGTTTTCATTTGCTGCTAAGAGAGAAAAAAAAGAACAGCCGATTCTCCATCATATCGGCTTTAGCTTTCGCGATTTTTCCGCGCCCGACGACTACAACTGGCGCGGCTCGAACGAGCGCACCTTGAGCGGCATTATCTGGTATCCGTCCGAAGACATCGCTGGAGAAACGGACCAGTTTGTTGGTCCTCCTAACATGCCGCTGTTCAGCGCTGGGCGCGCTGCCAAGGATGCCACGCTCGCTCCGGCGTTCGAGAAATTTCCACTGATTGCGCTCTCGCATGGCACCGGAGGGAGCGCGATGCAGATGGCATGGCTTGGCACCTATCTCGCAGCTCGTGGTTATGTCGTCGTGGCCGTGAACCATCCCGGCAACAATGCCGTCACCGGATACACAACCCAGGGTTTTATCGAAGGGTGGGAGCGGGCTAAGGACATCAGCACGGTGATCGGCGACATGCTCGCAGATCCTCGCTTCGGCTCGAAAATCGATCCTGATCGCATCGGCGCGGCGGGTTTTTCCTATGGCGGATACACCATGGTCGAACTCGCCGGCGGAACGACTGACGTGAACCGTCTTCTGGCCTGGTGCGATGAACAAAAGGCCGCCTGTAACCCTCCGGAGATGCCCGATTTGCTAGAGAAGTTTAAGGCCATCCGGGAAGAGCCTGAAGTGAAGCAAGCGTTGCAGCATGCCGGCGATTCTTATCGCGATCCGCGCGTCCGAGCCACATTCTTGATTGCTCCAGCCGTCGCCAGGGCGTTCACTCCGGAAACTTTGCAGAAGATCGAGATTCCTGTGGAGATCGTTGCCGGCGAAAGCGATACCATCGCTCCTCCCGACCAGAATGCGAAGTTTTATGCCGCGAATATCAAAGGCTCGAAACTTACGATCGTGCCCGGGGGCGTCGGTCATTACACATTTCTCGACGTAGGTACTGAGGCCGGCAAGAAGCAATTGCCGCAGCTGTTCGTGGATAATCCCGGGGTCGATCGAGCGGCCGTCCACCAGCGGGTCAGCGAAATGGCGGCGGATTTTTTCGCGAGACAACTTGCCCCAGCGAAAAAGAAACGCTGATTCGGCGGCTGAGATCCGGCGTTGACCCAGGCGAGTTGCCGTTGACGCTTGCGATGTTAGAGTAATTAGGAATGCGGGCCTTCTCCCAAACCGAGCGCTTTTTCTCCGAACTGGAATCGAAAAAGCTACGACCCGCGTATGTGCTGGTGGGAGATGAAGCGTTCTTCCGCAAACGCTGCCGCGATGCGATCCTCGAACACCTGGTCGCTCCTGACTCCCGCGACTTTGGACTCTTCGAATTCGATCTCAGCGAAACTTCGCTGAATGAAATTCTCGATAGGGCCCGGACCGCTTCGCTGATGGCGCCTTTTCAGGTTTTCTTCGTTCGGGGAGTGAAGAATCTATTCGGCCGCGGATCAAACGAAGAAAAGGTCGGCGCAATCGAGGCCTACTGCAAGAATCCGAATCCCGACGCGCTCATTGTTTTCGTTGCCGACCACATCAGCATCCCCGCCGACGCGCGTCGCATGGACATGACGGATAGAGATCGCTACCAGAAGATCCGCGATGATCTTGGACCATCCTGCGGCATCGTCGAACTATGCCGGGTACAGGAAGGCGAAGCCGTGCGCTGGATAAGCGAGTACAGCGCTACACGCGACGTGAAGGTCGATCCCGACGGAGCACGCGAACTGGTCGACGCGCTTGGCGGCGACATGATGATGGTCTCGAATGAACTCGAGAAGCTGATTCTTTATGTCGGCGAAAAAAAGAAAGTCACGCTTGGTGATGTGGAGACCATGGTACTTGCCGCCAAGCAGCGTTCGCTTTATGAACTGACAGACGCGATCTCATCGAAAGCTCCGGCCCGCGCCCTGGAGGTTCTGGACTGTCTGCTCAACGTAGGAGATGGCGAAGAAGCGGCCATCGGCCATCTCTATATGCTAGCCAAGACCTTCCGCCAGATGCTGGTGATTCTGGAGCGCAACGTGCGCGACCAGCGCATGTTGTGGGCCGCGCTGTGGCAGGGATTCCGAGTACCGCCGTTTGCGGCTGACGACATTATTCGCCAGGCTCGCCGTTATAAATCGAAGCGGGAGCTGACGCGGGCCATTCGGCTGGTGGCCAAAGCCGACCTGGCGTTGCGTTCGAATCCAGTCGGCAAGCGTTTGGTGCTCGAAAAACTGGTTCTGGACTTATGCGCTAAGCCCAAGCCGGAAGCCACGGCCGGCTGGATGCAAGAAGAACTTCCCGTCTAGGTTGCCGCAGAATATCCAATTCAATAAGCCGCAAAGGAACGTCTGATTCAGATCGCTCGCGTGATGATGTTTCCGTGCTTTGCATCGGGTGTTCGAACTCCGTTATCCCTTGGCTTCGGCTACAGCCTGCCTTAGTTGTTCTGCTTCCGGTGAGTTCGGCTTGAGCTTCAGCATTTTGTCCAGTTGCTGGCGCGCCAGTGCCCCCTTGCCGCTTTTTGCGTAAGCCAGACCGAGGTGAAGATTAAAGAGAGGGTTATCCGGGTCCTTCTTCACCGCCTCTTTAAAGAGGTCGATAGCGGAAGAATAAACTTGCTTGTGATAAAACGCCCATCCCAGCGTGTCTGCGGAATTTGCGTTGTCAGGTAGTTGCCGCCGCGCCGTTTGCGCCATCGAAAAAGCGACGTCCACATTGCCGCCCTGCTGCAACATCACATACGCGAGGTTATTCGAGGCGAGAGGATTTTCTGGTTGAAGGCTCAGCACTTTCCGATACTGATCTTTTGCGTTCTCCCATTGTTGCTTGCTTTCATAAATGCCGCCTGCCAGCAGGTAGAATGCGACTTCCCGCGGATTCTGCTTTTCGCCTTCAACATAAGTTCGCAGGGCCAAATCGCCCGCCCCACGAGCGTTCTGGGCCATTCCAAGCTTAACCGCTGCTTCGGCACTCTTCTTGTCGAGATCCAGCGCCTGCTTGAATTCAGCTTCAGCCGCTGCCGGATCTTTCTTCTGATCGAGCAGCAGTTGGCCAAGCATGATGTGAAAGCCGACGTTCTTGGAATTTCGTGAGATCTGTGTCTTGGCGATCGCAATCGCACGGTCCGGCTGCTTTTGCAACAATTCGACATTGAGCAGTCCGCCTAGCGCATCGGTTGAATTCGGATCGACGTCGAGGCCTTGCTGGTAGGCTTTCTGTGCTTCTGAATATTGAGATTGCGCCACTCGCAGATTGCCCATCTGGACGTAAGCAATTGGATTTTTCGGTTCCTTTTGCAGCGATTTTTTTATGTACTCCTCCGCCGACGGATATTGTTTGCGATTGATATCCGCGACCGCTCGCAAGAGGTACCCATCGGGAGCTCCGGGCTGTGCGGACATGATTTGCTCAGCTTCCTGAGCGAGCGCGTTCGCATCGCCGCGATGAATATCCACTCCAGCCAGGGCGCGGTGCGCTTCGACGAAGTCTGGACGCAAACGAGTCGCATTACGCCATTCCGCTTCCGAACGATTGTTGTTTCCCAGCTGATCAAAAGCCAGCCCAAGCTGATAATGAGCGATTGCATTGTCAGGGTCGTTCTTCAAGACGGATTGCAATGTGTTGACGGCGTCATTGGCTTTGCCGCTTCGAATGTCGATTTCCGCTTTATAAATCTGGGTATCGGGATCGTCTGGCTTTGTCTTCAGATCCTCGTCATTCAGCTTGCGGGCGTCGTCGATTCGGTCTTTCAAAATGAGCAGTTGAATGTAGTTCTTCTTCACCACCGGGTCCTTGGGATGATCGCGATAGAGTTCGCCGTACTCGGCGGTCGCTCTTTCGAGCTGGTTGTTGGAGAAGTAGAAGTCTCCCAACATGCGATATCCCACCGAATTGGAGGGGAAATCCTTCTTGGATTTTCTAAGAAATTCCTCAGCCTGAGTCGGTCTGCCTTCCCCCATGTAGAGTCCGGCGAGAGCCAGCCTCGGGTTAGGATCTTCCGCCGCTATCTGAATGGCCTTCTGATAGGTCTGTTCGGCCTCAGGATAGAGCCCGCGCACCTGGTAGAAATTTCCCAGGGCCAGCAGGGCATTGCTGGATTTCGGATCGAGATCCACCGCTTTCTTGAAACTCGCCTCCGCCACATTCCACTGCTGCCCCCGAACCTGAAGAAGTGCCAGGTTCAAATAGGAATCAGAGCGCTTCGGATCGAGTTGCAGAGCCTTTTGCATATCCGTCAGCGCGGCGGAGAGATTGTTCATGCCTTCATCGTAGTTAGCGCGCGCGACATAAACTTCCGGATTATTCGGTTCTTTCTCGGCTACGAGGTCGAGGTGTTCTTTCGCATCATTGAACTGGCGGCCCAGAATAAGAAGGTTCGCCATATCCAGGTGCGCGGCATACTGGTCGGGTTTCTGCTGGATGGTGGTATTCAATTCCTGAAAAGCATTTGGCCACTGTTGCAGCTTCATCAGCGTAAGCGCCAGTTTGTAATGAGCATCGGTAAAGCGCGGGTCCACCTGAATCGCATTTTGGTATTGAATAGTCGCTTCGCGATACTGAGCTTTATCGAAATAACGCTGGCCGCTCTCCAGATATTTTTGCTTGCGGACATTCGGATCGCGCGAGCATCCAGCCAGGAACGACACCAGAACGATCGCCACGACCGCCGCAAAATGCAATCTCAACTTCTTTATTATCCGCATATCCATATCCATATCCATATCCATAGCGATGAGCGCCTCGTCTCACGATAAAAATTGCTGCGAGTTTTTCTGGCTGGTCTCCCCAAATATTTACTTATCATGGCCACAATCAACAAGCGTACTCTGACGAGGCCAGTCGCAAAAGTTACTGCTGTGATTATCGCTAGCGGGCGCTCGGCAGGAATGCCCAACTGCTTGATTCGCAAAGCGCACGCCCGTGGACCAGCGCTTTCGTAATCTGCCGCCGGGGTTGCCTTCGTGGCATAGTCACAAGAATATTATGACTCATTTCCCCCTGAACGATTCCCGTCAGCGCTCTCCCCGGGTACGACTCAATGGCTCAGTGGCCGCGGCGATCATGGCCGACGGCGGCAAGCGGGCAAGGGCTAAGCTGCAATCCATTTCTGTGACCGGAGGCCTGCTGCAATTGCCCCGGGAGCTTTTGGTGGGGGATTTTGTGGAAATTGCATTTCAGACCCGATCGGGCGCTATCCGCGGTATGGCCGAAATGTTGCAGCCTTTCCACACCCCGAAGAGCGGCTGCATGCAGCCCTTTCGATTTATCGCGCTTGATGACGATGATCATCGCAAGCTTAGGATGGTGCTGGATACCGCACTCGATCGTAACTTCCTCGATCCCGCGGCGGCGCAGTCGGCTAACAGCGGCGAATTCTAAGTCGGCAGCCCCGATAGGACGTTAGTCCTCTACGCATCCGCAACTCCGTTGCTATACTGGCGTTCTTAGCGGGATGCAAGCCCAAACCATCACTCATTCTGCGGAAGAGACAATCGCCTTCGGCCGAGAACTCGCGCGCGAGATATCGCCTCCACTCTTAATTCTGCTTCGCGGCGATCTTGGTGCGGGCAAGACCACCCTTGTCAAAGGGATCGCCGAAGGATTTGAAGCGGCATGTGCAGAAGATGTCACCAGCCCAACCTTCACCCTGATTCACGAATATCGCGGACCGAAAATCACCCTGTTCCACATCGACCTTTACCGCATTGATTCGGAGCGAGAGCTTGCAACCCTCGGGCTTGACGACTTGATCGCACCGAATTGCATACTATTGATCGAGTGGGGAGAGAAGTTTCCTCGACTACTCCGAGATAAGGATCTGCAAATTAACCTGGAGAGAATGTCGGATCAGGAGCGGAAGATAGGGTTATCTTGAATCGGCGTTTTCAGCTAGCGGCTTCTGGCGTCCGCGATCGTAAGTCGCGTACAAGCAATCGGCGCGTTCCACTCGCGAATCACTGAAAAGAGCATGGCGGCGGCAAAAAACACGGATGCCAACTTTCGATACTGAATGCTGTCGGTTTTCCGTGCTGTCGCCTTAACCACTGGCGGTCGTAAATTCGAGGAAGATATGTAATCAGGCCGCTTCGTTCCTGGTATTTCCCTCATCCAATATTAGATGGCAAATTTCGCCAAGAGCATCAAAAAAATAAGGGCCGAGGACTTAAAAGTCGGCCTCATCTGTGCCGATCGTGACGGTAACCGCATTCGTGTAGACCGCGTGCTGCGCGACGACCAAGGACCTGGAACTCTTTCCTACCACTTTTTGAATGACGAACTCCGCGTGCAGGAGGGTGTCCAGGACGGAACCGTTGAGCAGTTTCTTTCAGAAGGTTGGGTGATGGCGGCCGCCGGCTCTGCTCTCTAATGATCAATATCAATATCAACAATCAGTGATCGCCCGCATTAAGCCGGTTCAGGGGATTCGTATTCGTTCAACTCTCCTTTGGCATTCCGCACGAGGGCTAAAGTGGTGAGGTCTGCCCCGCCGCCGGTCGGTGGCGCATTGCGTTGCGCAGACCTCAGCATCGCAAGGCACAGCCCGTAGGCCCGATGTATTGGGGCCTGCTCCATTACAGCCACTACTCCCGCCATTCCGAAATCAGATGCCAGGCCAGAATCGGCGTCCTCTCGAAATGAAATAGCTTCGACGACTCCCCGCGACACCAGAAGTAGCGCGGACTCCTCCTCCAGACGATATGTATTTGCGCCTTGGGTGGTGTGCGTAAAAAGGCCTAGCGGAAGGCCCGTAGCCGCGAGGAGAGAGATCCCGGAACGATCCCGCAGCAGCGCCGGTGTGTGCCCGGCATTGGCGTAGCAAACTGTGCCGACGTCTTCGTTGTAGCAGCCGATAAACGCTGGGCAACTGCGCACCCCGCGCTCAATGATGGTCTGATTCATCTCATAGCAGAGTTGAATCACAGCGCCGGTCTCGTTGAAGTCTTCTTCCGCAAACAAATTTGACGAGCGTTCGCGAAAAGTTCGCTGCACAGAAACCAGAATCTCGCGCGTATCGGCGCGAAGGCCGGCAATATCCAGCATCACAAATACGACTCGCGAACTCCCAACTCTCAGAACTTCGTAGAAGTCTCCGGCGACACGCTCTCCAAAATAGACGGCGGCCACGTCCGCCCCATTGATTCGAGGGGTATCGCAGTGGAGCGGCTCCAGCGCCGGAGCATCGGCGTGTGCTCGCTTCATAAAAGTGCCTGCAAGCTTGGATCTCATCAGAGATCCCCAGAAGGTAGAGTTCGGCCGCTGGCAGGGAAATTCGACCGGGAGCGTCATCGTCGCGCCATCCTGTCGAAAGCAATGCTCGCAGTTTGACGCGAAGGGGCGAGCACAAGCGTTGGCATCTACGCGTCTATCGGCACTGTCGGCTCGCCGCTTTAGAGTTGCCGTGCGGGAGGGTGCTGCGGAGCGGTCTAATTTGTACACCCAGCGAAATATCCCGTTCTCAGAACCCGCTATCAGAACTCGCTATCAGAAACCCATGATGTTGTAACCGCAGTCGACGTAGATCACTTCTCCGGTGATGCCCGAACTGGCGTCGGAAGCGAGGAAGACGCCCGTGTTCCCAACCTCGGAAACTTCGACGTTTCTTTGCAACGGCGCGCGCTCGGCATGCGACTTCAGCATGTCCCCAAGCCCGGAAATGCCACGAGACGCAAGCGTTTTGAGGGGGCCGGCGGAAATGGCATTGACTCGAATCTTCCTTCGTCCCAAATCCTGGGCGAGATAACGGACGGAGCATTCAAGCGCTGCTTTTGCAACGCCCATCACGTTGTAGTGCGGAACGACTTTTTCGGCTCCGTAATAGGTCATGGTAACCACGCTGCCCCCATCTTCCATCAGAGGCGCCGCAGCCCGGCTCACCGCGATCAGAGAATAAACGCTCACGTCATGCGCGATCCTGAAGCCCTCTCGGCTGGTGTTTACGAAGTCTCCCTTCAACTCTTCGGCTGGAGCAAACGCCACGCTGTG
>JAYVCW010000348.1:0-6694 GCA_043749775.1 Acidobacteriaceae bacterium
GGCATTGGCGGATATTTAGTACGTAAGCTCGTCAAACAGACCAAGATCAACTCCTGGCTTGCGCACGAGTGCGGCTTCAACGAGATTCGGCTGATGCAGGCAGAGTCCGAGGAAGGGGCAGGTCGTACATGGGTTTTGTGGAAAGCGGATGCCGCTGTGGGGCAGGAACAGTCCGGACTCGATCCGCCGGACGGTATCCGCAACGAGCCATTCGAATTCTTGGCGCTGTTCGTCCGAGATTGTGGCGCGCAGATACTGGACTTCGCCTAAGCGCTTGCGTACGAAGACGATTTGCGCGACTTCGTTCATGCCGCTCATCCACGAGTAGCAGACGAGTTGCGGGTCCAGGGCAGAAATGCCGACGGGTTCTTCCACATATCGTGCCGAAGTTGTTTTCCATTCGAGAATGCACGGTGTTCCGTCCAGTTCTCCGATGGCATCGACGTAAGCTATGAAATCATTCCGGGGGCCGAGCTTGCGATTGAGTTGAACCTGCTGGTTCGAGCGCGGCTGTCGAATGCAAATGCGATCGTCCTGGGCAAAGCGGTCGAGCAGTTGGATGCCTTGCTGCAGCATGCGGTCCCAGGTGTCATGGCTGGAGTAGGTCAGATTCATGTCTTTGCACAGACTCCACTGCTCGAATAGCACACTGGCCGCATCTTCCCGACGGAAGAGGGCGGCCAAGGCTTGTTCAAAGGCGCGGCCGAAGCGCATGGGAGCGCGGGTATCTTTTTCCTGCCAGCCGTCAAGGTAGCGGTGCCGGTAGCGGCGAGGGCAGCTCAGATATTGGCTGATCTGCGTGTAGGAGTAGGTCATTAGGAAGCTTTCCCGGCATTGGAAACGTTCGAGACCGGAGTAGAAGACAGTTCTTCCCACTGGCTGGCTGGGGCAAACCCGTCAAAATTTATGAGCGAAATGCCGTTGATCGTAGTGTGGCTGATCTTGACTATCCCACGGAGTCCTGGCAAAGCCTTTTCATCGATCTGCTCGTGCGCGAAGAGGTCTGGATCGTAGAAAAAATCGCGTAGGAACCAGCCCAGCTTCCACATCGCCTTCTGGGTGCAAGAGAGACGCCCGACGATGGGCAATCCTGCGAGACTTTCAGGCTCAACAATCGAGAGCCGAAGTATGTAGAACGGTTTGTTGGCGTGCCAGTGGAACTGGGCTCGATCGATGCGGACGAGGTAAAGCCGTCCGGAACTTCGGGACGAGAATCGCGGGCCGTTGCGGCGAGGCCTGGGAGTTCGCGTTTCATGCGATCCTCGCTTCCTGCTTAGGAGGCAAATAGCTATTGAGCTGGCAGAGGAGAGCATTGCGATCTTTCTCGGCCCATTCGGCCAGTTGCTGGACGAAAGATTCGACCCGCTCGCGCGAAGCATCCCGAAGAGTCTTGGTGCCGCAGAAGTCGACGGCGTAGGCCTTGACCAGTTCCGCATCGAGTTTGTGCTGGCGGATGAGCTGACATAGGCGATCGCGAACCTTTCCTGCGGTTCCGTTACCGTTTCCATGTCCAGGTGCATTTTGCGGCGGACGCTTCTCCATCGGGACGGGAGTACTTCCGATTTCCTCAAAGGAGCAAATGCCGACGCCGTACGCTTTTCGCAGCGCGCGATTGACGGCGCGCGTTTCGGCCACTCGCATCTCTGCGCCACGTACTAGCGGAGAAACGTTGGACGGATCCGCGTCGCCATAACCGACGAAGCCTAGGCAGCCTTTCGACTTAAAGACCGTGGCCTCGAAGGCGAAGCGGCGAGCAGCCGCGTCACAGAGTTCGGAGACAAGCCGTACTCGCACTCCGGAGCAGTGGTTCCGCCGGGCAATGCTTAACAATCCTGCATGCGTCACATATAACTTGTCCTGCAGGAGAATTACATCGCCAGCTGAAACTGAGAGCGCGAATTCCTCAGAGAGCCCATCCAGCACGAGCAGCAGCGGATGTCGGCCTTTCATTGCCCACTTTTCGCTCGCGGCTCGTCGGTTGCGTCGGCACAAAGTG
This sequence comes from Acidobacteriaceae bacterium, assembly GCA_043749775.1. Classification (GTDB taxonomy): domain Bacteria; phylum Acidobacteriota; class Terriglobia; order Terriglobales; family Acidobacteriaceae; genus Acidiflorens. The sequence continues at coordinate 1,997 of JAYVCW010000348.1, forward strand.
ACATTCTTTTTCGTTGATCGTTTCGTGGGAACTCTTGTTATGAACATTTTAGATTCTCCTTCTGAGCTCAAGGGCCGACACAAGCCGACCATCGTTCAAAACCGGGCTTCAATCGGTGTAAATATCCCAAACCTCCGTAAATATCGGCTGCCGGGATTCTTTCGACTGGCGGCGTCGCCCTAGGCTGAATCCCTCACGCGAATACGGAGTTTCAGCTGGCGAGTGCTTTCCGGCGAAGAGTTATTCACCTTTTTTGAACCGAATTTAGGGATCTTGAAGAATTCGGAGCCGGGTCGTGCGGGGGTGGTTGAGCGGAAAAACCGATTGCTGCTACTTTATAAGTAGTCATGGTTGCCTCCTAGCAGGCGACTTTGATTAGGGCCGGGTAGGCGCTTCGAACACCTACACGGTCCGTTAAACCTTAATATTATGCGTGCTTGTACGCATATATGTCAAGCGAAAACTTGCTTGCAGCATTGACTGAGTTCAGGAACGATTAGGTTAACCAAGCCGTCAGATGAAAAAAAAAGAATCGTACGCTGCCCAGTTTGCCCGCAAAGGCGGTAATGCCCGTGCGAAGAAACTAACTGCAATACAGCGCAAGGAGAGCGCCAGGAAAGCCGCCCAGGCCAGATGGGCGAAAAGCAAAGAGAAAAAGAACGCAAAAAACGATTGAAAGCTATCATAGGCGTTCAATAACACTTTCTCCATCACCTCCGGACTGCTCTGCAAAGCATCTTCGCCCGGTGCCACGCGAAGTAGCCACGAGCGACAACTCGCGCTCTTCCTCCTTGAATTTTTCGACCTCGGGGCGAGCTGCCCGCAAGCCTAACCCGCGTCGTACAATGCTTTTGGCCGCGAACGGCACAATGTCACTAATGATTGTCTCAGCCGAAAGATCCAGCAATGCTGGACGGTCGCTCCTATGAGCTACTTTTGCATGGCTCCATACGGTCATTGACAACCGCATCCGCGCGCCTTAAGCTTGGATACAGTACCTCTTCGGGTAGCTGTCGCCGACGTAAAGACAGTGCCGGCACTTTTTGCAGTGTAGGCTTCTACAGCGTAATTCTGACAATTCAAAGCTGAAATCGCAGGTACCCGCGCGTTGCAGCGGTACGCCCGCTTTAACCTTTGCTTGCGACGACCGCTGATGGAGGGGGCACATGTATGCCACGAAGGAGCGAAGGACAAACAGACCGAAGTAAGACGGATGCAAATGCTGTTCAAACCGTCGGTGAACTCTTCTCCGACGGGTGCCAAATTGAACTTCTGGCCGATCCAGCCAATCGCAGCAAAACGCGCCTGCTGTTGTGGGATGGCCATTCGGCCAAGATCGGCCCTACGTGCGAGCACGACGGCCGGACCTACCATCCAGTTGCGCTTAGTCGTACCTTCTTAGAGGCGACCCGTCTACCCGTTGGACGGGGGAAGCAGGTCGACGCCGCGAAACTATTCGCGAAGATCTCGACCGAGCTTAGCCGAAGACTAGGACTAGCCGTAGACGATGCCGATCGTTGCACGTTTTATTGCGTGAGCAGCTGGTTCGCAGACGTCTTGCCGATTCTTCCGTCTCTCTGGACCGCCGGTGCAGACACTACCCACCTAGTTAGAGTCATGCGTTTGGTGGCATGCTTTTGCCGGCGCCCTTTGCTGATTGGCGCCGTTGCTCGCAGCGCCTGGGGTTTTGTCGCGGAGTCTCGCCCCACGTTATTGCTATTCGATGCGGGAGTAAGCGCGGGAATGGAAGTGGCGCTGCAAGCGTCACCCTATCGAGGCCTTTTAAGCTTAGACGCACAAGGGGCCCATAATTTTTGTTTTAGCAAGGCCGTGTTTTCACAGACAAATGCCGTCGATTCTTCTTTGGTCGGGGGAGGAGCGGTGCAGGTCACCTTGGCGTCGGATCACGCGCTTCCACTGGGACTGGCTGATCACGAATTGAACCAGGTTTCGGACGAGTATCAGCCGATTCTTCTTGCATATCGCCTTGCGAATTTCGAGAAAGTGCAAAAATGTAAATTTGATGTCCCGGAATTCACGTTTCCAACCCGAGCAGCGGCTGCTGCTCTCGGTGCCTGTGTTGTTAGGGACCTTGGACTCACAGCCCGTTTGATAACTTTGCTCCGATGGCAGGACGAAGCGGCCCGCGCTGAGCGGTGCATGAGTCCGCACTCGTCACTGGTCGAGGTGCTACTAGGATTGGTGCACAAAGCGATGGGAAAGAAGGCCTACCAAGCAAAGAGCGTTACCGTTCAGGAAGTTACAAAATACCTGAACACCCTCCTGCGGTCTCGCGGCGGCATTCGACAGTACAGCGCAGAAGACGTTGGGTGGCTATTGAAAAAGTTGTGCGTGCCAAAGACCAGGAGCGGCGCCGGAATGCAGATTTTTCTTGGTGACAAGACGGCTCGCCATATTCACGGCTTGGCTCTCTCATACGGGGTTTCAGCAATCGAGGCTTCGGGCTTGAAATGCCGCGACTGCCATGGAGAAGGATAGTGTAGGTGTGCTGGTTATGTAGGATTATGGGGGGTAGGGAAAAACCGATGCCAAGAACGAGATGGGAATTGACCACACGCGAACAAGCCGAGCATCGAGCTCGAGCGGAGGAATTGCGCGCCCTTGGCATTGATCTCGAAGTACCTAAAATCGCCCAGTTTTTGCCGGACGTCGATTTCGAGATCGGACACGCTCCGGATTTCCATAATATTATTTTCAATTATTCGCCCTCACGCATAATGCTCGTGACTGGCGCTCGGATCGTGAGCCGGCATTCCGTCTACCTCGACGAAAACATTCGCATTAATTTGCCTTGGGACGGTCCCGAGTTCGAGCTGTGGTACACCGGTGGATGCAAACGTTCATATCAGATTGTCCCTTGGGCTCACACTAGACCTAGGCGAACTTATCAACGCTCAACTAGAAGAAGGGATTAAGTTGAAGCGAGGAAAGGTTCTCAGTGGATTGTTGCTCGCGGTCGCCTATGAGGCGCAATTGCCGAAGGAACTTCGCCATGGGGCACCGATATGTTTACGGGTCGGGCTCATCGATTCGCTCGGCAACGAGCACGCGGCAGAAGGAAGAGTTCACGTCGATCGGCGCTTAGAAATTACCCAACAGCCGCGCCCCTCTAAGGGAGATCTATTCGGAGCGGGTCTGATTTCTGCCGCAGCGGAGTCCGTTGGCGATCAAAGCCGTCGTGCGTACCTCCGAAGTATCGCCGACTATCCCCATCGAGCCGCTCCGATCCAGCCTAAAAAAATCGACAATCACGTGGTCCTCGGCACCGCCCAAGACACGGACTAAAGATAGAACTAAGCTAATGTGGTCAAGAATAGTACTGGGCGACGCTCTCGATCACGCACCGGATTGCGTCCTCTGACAATTCCGGGTACATGGGTAAAGCGAGGACATCCTTCGCAGCTTGGTCGGCGAGCGGCAGATCTCGGGCTTTCAATCCGAGAAAAGAGAACACCGGCTGGAGGTGCAGCGGCAGAGGGTAATAGATTTCCGAGCCGATTTTTCGTTCGGCTAGGTACCGTCGCAGTTCGTCGCGGCGATGCGCGCGAATTACGTATTGGTGAAACATATGTTTCGCCTGCGGACTTCTCTTCAGCAATCGCACCGGCGTACTGGCATCCGCGGAGCCACGCTTCGCGAGTTAACCTGAGTCCGTGAACAACTTGTCGTAGGTTGCCGCGTGCTGCCGACGCAGATCATTCCACCTAGCAATGCGCGTCACCTTCACGCGCAAAACGGCGGCCTGGATGGCGTCCATGCGCCCATTCCAGCCAAACTCGGCATGATAATAGCGCCGCGGGCTGCCATGATTCCGCAGTTGCCGCATGTGTTCCGCCGTCTTCTCATCAGAAGTGGTAACGATTCCCGCGTCTCCATAGGCGCCCAGGTTTTTTGTCGGATAGAAACTGAAGGCCGCCGTAACGCCGAGCGACCCTGCTCCGCGACCTTCCCACTCGGCCCCGATTGCTTGTGCTGCATCTTCGACGATCGCAACTCCCTGATTTCCACGCTCGCCTCCAAGCTCGCAATTATAAGAAGACACGGCGCGCTTTAAGGAGTCGACGTCGGCGCACTGCCCGTAGAGATGAACTGGCAGCACGGCACGGATTACACCTGCCCCATTTTTCCCACGAGCGTGTTCCATCGACAACAGCTCTTCTGCGCGGGAGGCATCGAGGTTGAGCGTGGAGGTATCGATATCGACAAACTCTGGTGTCGCGCCCGCGCGCACAATCGAACTTGCAGACGCAAAAAAGCTGAAAGGAGTCGTGATCACGCGATCGCCTGGCCGAACGCCAGCCGCGACCAACGCTAACCAGAGCGCATCCGTCCCAGAAGAGCAGCCGACGGCAAACCTGGCGCCTGTGAAGGCAGCGATTTCGCGCTCGAGCGCCTCAACCTCTGGCCCGAGAATAAAGCTCTGCGAATCGCACACGTTGGCGATCGCCGCCAGAATCTCCTCGCGAATTTCTGCGTACTGGCGATGCAGATCAAGCAAAGGGATGGCGGCAGATCGGTCGGCGCTTTCGCTCGGAACCGGGGACTTGGTAGCGCGATTCACCCAAGGATTCTAGCAGCAGGATTCTAGCAGCCGTAAACGCGACCCACGCGATTTACAAGTCAGGTTGTCTGCTTGTGAAGGCGTAGCGAATGATCGGAAGAGGAGGGGCTGACGGT
>JAYVCW010000349.1:0-17877 GCA_043749775.1 Acidobacteriaceae bacterium
TCCGACCGTATCGTCGTTGATGTTGGCGCGAACATAGGCATATTCACGTTGTATGCTGCTAGGGAGGCACCAGCCAGCAAAATTGTGGCAGTGGAACCTTTTCCTGATACCTGCTCCCGTTTGAAGACCCTGGTTGAGGGCAACAGGTTGCAGAATCGAGTAACGATTTTGAATTGCGCAGTCGGCGTGGTGCGTTCCCACGGTAGCATGGATACAGACCTTGCCATTCCCAGCCAATACCGCAGAATCTATTCGGAGAAGACACAGGGTTTGAACCTGCGGCACAGGAACATGGTCGAGCAGACTGACGACGGGATCGTGGTGCAAACCTTACCCTTGCTGGAAGTGTTAAACCAGGCAAACATCGGGGTTGCGGATTTGGTGAAAATGAATATCCACGGATCGGAGTACGACGTTCTCATGGGCTCGCCCGTCTCCGCCATACAGCGATGCAAGAGAATCGTCGTCCAGTACCACGAAATGCCGGCCAACAGCGGCATTACGAAGGCCGGTCTGTTTGAACACATGGCGCGCGCGGGTTTTCGATTACAGCAGGATCGGGCTCGTGGAAGCTGCGGCCTGGCCGAATTTGTGCTCACTAGCTAGCCAGACCAACCGACTGATGAATAATCATCCTGATGAATAATCGGTGATGGGTTTCGCCGCGGCGAATCAGAAATTACTTCGTGGCATTGCTGGCGACTGACGCTGCGTGGTTCATCTGGCTTAGACCGACCCCTAAGCGCCAATGGCACCGGCCAGCAGTCCTAAGAGAATCGTCGCTTTCCTGATTTCCCCAGACCTTCTTTGTTTACTACGGGTATCTCAGCATTTACCCAGTGGGTGCCTAATGGCGTTCGAACTCTCGCACCAACTCGATGGCACGCTGCGCGTCTATCGCAGTGGTCAGTTGCTTTTCACGCGAGTTCTGCCGCTTCAGGAACACATCGACCGCCGCCCCGCTCCCATTTCCAACGCGCAGAAACCAAAGCTGCCGCGCATCTACAATCTCTTCGGCCGCCGCTGTCGCGGCCGTTACTCAACGAATACGGGGTGACAAAGTCTAGTTGCAGTTAATACGACATTTCTCGTTGCATCAACAACTGCGGCTCTGGCGCAAAATAAGTTCTTTGGGGAACAGCTAGTTTGGCTTGCGAAATTTACTGTCGGCGATATAGCGCACCATGATGGCATCGGTGGCGCTCTGAAACTGGCGCTGCAGATCGCGCACCGCGGGAGTATAAGCATCCTGACGAACCGTCTGCCTGAACTTTTCGCCCATCTCGGAGTCGCTCGTGACCACCTGAATATAGAACCAGAGGAAATGCCGCATCTGGTCCACCGCCGACTTCAACGTCTGAATCGATTCCATCTCCGGCTCGTGAGCGAGGGCTTCCATCAACTCAGGATCCGTCGGAGCCTGCATGGCGGCGCAATTCAATTCGCGCTGAATCATCCGCAGGTCGTCGGTAACGCTGACAATACGAAGGCGGATTTGCTCCATTGTTTCTTTATTCTCGTTATCCATAAAGTCCTCTCAGTCCAAACGAGCTTCCGTCTTCTTCATATTCAAGATCGCACTCAGGGAGCGGAACGCAAAGATTCCCCGTGTTCATGAGCTTCGGTAATTGAAGTTACCTTGGGTCAGAAGCCGCACGGATCAACCCTTGCGAATTTCATTACCGGCGATTTTCGTTGTAAAAGGGGCTTTACGGTGAGGTTCATCATCGAGCTCCTAACTAGATGCCAATCCGAGATGCTAGCCAATGACCCCTAAAAGGTGTGATACAAACAAGGCGATATGACACTTCCCCAAACCGGCCTGGTACGCGCGATTGGCCGTTGGAGCCTGGCTGCCCTGGCAGTGAACTCCGTGATCGGCAGCGGGATCTTTGGTCTGCCAGCCACGGTAGCGGCGCTGCTCGGGAGACGCAGCGTGGTGGCGGTTTTGATCGCCGGCGCCGCGATCGGCGTGATCATGGCATGTTTTGCCGAAGTGGCTTCGCAATTTTCTAACGCTGGAGGCCCTTATCTCTACGCCCGGACAGCATTCGGCCGCCTCACCGGCATCGTCGTCGGCTGGATGCTGTATCTCGCCCAGGTTGCGGCTCCGGCGGCGAACGCCAATTTATTTGTTATCTATCTCGCGGAGTTCTGGCCGGCGGCAAAAGAACCGTGGCCACGCGCGATCATTCTGACGCTGCTGATCGGCGTTCTTGCCATCGTCAACGTCTTCGGCACACGCCAAGGCACAATCGTCAGCAACGTCTTTACGGTCGCGAAACTCCTTCCACTGCTGATGGTGATAACCGCTGGCGCTGCGCTCACCATAATGCACCATGCTCCAGCGGGCATGTCACCCTCGCAGCCGCCCGCTACCTGGATGAAGGCGATGGTGCTCCTGATCTTTGCTTACGGCGGTTTTGAGACCGCATTGACGCCTATGAGCGAGGTTAAGAACCCGAGGCGCGACGCCGTCTTTGCCCTATTTGCCGGACTCCTGACTTGCACAATGATCTATGCGCTTGTGCAGTGGGTAGTCATCGGAGTCTTGGGGCCAGTCTCCGTATCCGATCGCCCGCTGGCTGAGGTAGCAAGATTGACGATGGGAAATAGCGGAGCCGGATTGGTCGCTATCGGAGCCCTGGTTTCCGTCTACGGACTTCTAAGCGCCAAACTGCTTGGCATGCCGCGTGTGACCTTCGCGCTCGCTAAGAATGGCGACTTGCCTCAGATTTTTGCTGCCGTGAATTCCAACTTCCAAACTCCGTGGTTTTCGATTTTATTTTATGCGGTGGCGGTCTGGGGACTGGCATTGTTGGGCAGTTTCACCTGGAATGTAACTCTCTCCGTGGTCGCGCGATTGTTATACTATGCGGTCGTTTGCGCCGCGCTACTCGCCTTGCGCCGGTCTTCGCCACAAGCCGCACGGTTTCGTTTGCCTGCGGGCCCCTTATTTGCCCTTCTCGGAATCGGCATCTGCCTGGCACTAGCGACGCAGGTGGATTTGAGCAAGTCCATCATCCTTGGCTTGACGTTGGGCGCGGCTGTATTGAATTGGGTCTGGGCAAGATATGCGAATCGAAGGGCAGTCGTAGATCAAGAGTAGGTCGACGAATCTGCCGTCGGCGCTATGATAGGCTTCTTCGCCATGAGATCCTGCGGGGTATTTATTTGCCTGTTCATTGCTTTTGGGGCTTTGCTCCAAACTGGGGCACAGGAAGTACCCCCGGCCAGTAACCACTCTTCAGGCCGGTACACGACCGAAAAAAATGTCGGGATTCCGATGCGGGATGGGGTCGTGTTGCGCGCGGACATTTTGCACCCAGCGGGCGGTGAGAAGTTTCCGGTGCTCGTGTACAGAACGCCCTACGGCAAAGATGCAGCTCAGCAAGAATATAAAACCTTCGTCCATGCAGTGGAGCGCGGATACGCGGTTGCGATCGTCGACGTGCGCGGGCGCTACCATTCCGACGGCGAGTTTCGTCCATACGAAAACGAAGGGCGCGACGGCGATGACACAATCGAATGGGCCGCTCGACAGCCCTGGTCAAACGGCGACGTGGGAACATTCGGCCTCTCTTATCCCGGGGCTGTGCAGTGGCTGGCCGCGGTTGAGAATCCACCGCACTTAAAAGCGATGGTACCGGCGATGACCTTTTCCACGCCGCAGAATTTCTTCTTCGCCGGCGGAACCTGGGACATGTCCTGGATGGAATGGATTTGGGACAACATCGCCTGGGATATTCGGGTGAAGAAAAATCTTTCTGGCCCGCACAACGAAGAGGAGTCGTTGAAAGCGTGGAAGGTCGAGGGCCCGAAGATGCTGGCAACGCTACCGATTTCGAATGTTCCCCAACTGCAAGATGTAGCGCCTTTCTATTTCGACTGGCTCAAGCATCCAGCTGAAGACCCGTGGTGGAACTGGAGCGAGTTGCGAAATAAGTATGGCCAAACTCATGCCGCCGTCTTAAATCTTTCGGCGTGGTATGACGATAACTATGGTCCCGAAGGAGCGACCACGAATTATGCTGGCTTGCTCAGGTCACGCTCTGGCAGTAATTCGTCAGAGGACCGGTCGCAAGAAAAAGACAAGCGGACACATCTCTTGCTCGGGCCCTGGGTGCACGGCGTAGACAACACCGGCAAGACGAAGTCTGGCGAACGTGAATTTGGCGCGATAGCCGCAATCGACTACGACGACGTCGTTCTTCGATGGATGGATCATTACCTCAAAGGCGCGCAGAACGGCGTTGAGCACGAAAAGCCGGTGCGATATTTTGTGATGGGCACGAACCAGTGGCGGGAGGCGGACACTTGGCCGCCCGCGGCCGATCGCAAGTCGCTCTTTTTGGCTCCGGTGACCTCCGGCCCGCGAATTGGCAAACTGGAGCAGACGAGAACTAACCGACGGGCTGCGTTCAGCGAGTTCGTCTCCGACCCTGCGAACCCCGTAGTGAATGAGTACGCTTCTTCCGGAGCCCACGACTATCGCAAGCTTGCGGAACGCGAAGATGTTTTGACCTTCGACTCGCAGCCTCTCGAAAAAGATACTGAAATAACCGGCCCCATCGAGGCTCGCATGTTTGTCTCATGCGATTGCCGCGACCTCGATTTGTGGGTACGGCTCGAAGATGTTTCTCCGGACGGAACCGCTTTCAACCTCATGAACCCCGGCTTAGACGTTCTGCGCGCCAGCTATCGCGATCTTGCTCGCGGGCGCCAGTGGCTCGAACCGCTCGAGACTTACGAACTCGATCTCAAAAATCTGATCACCAGCAACGTTTTCCTCAAAGGCCATCGCATTCGAGTTCAAATCTCAGGAAGCTTTTATCCGAATTTTTCGCGCAACTTGCAAAGCGGCAAATCTGAAGTCGAGAGCGCGGAGACCAAGAAAGCCCGCATCCGCATTCTGACCGACGCTCATCACCCATCGCAGATAGTGCTGCCATTTGTCGCGAACTCCAATTAAATTTGTGAGTGCCCAACCACCTGCACCGTGACCGCCTGATTTTTTGGAGGACGATACTTGTACAAGGCTTTCTGTCTTTGCATTTTTGTGTGCGCCGCCGCAATGGCATCTCTTGCCCAGCGCCAACCCGTCCTCAAGCAGATTGATCTCCCACATCCCTATTACTTTCGCGAAATGTATCTCCCACAGCTAACCACAGGCCCGGCTGCAGCCGCTTGGTCTCCGGATTCGCGAAGCCTCGTCTACTCCATGGCGGGATCTCTATGGCGTCAGAAACTCGGCAGCACGAAGGCCGAACAAATTACTGCCGGCTCCGGTTACGACTATCAGCCGGACTGGTCATCCGATGGGCACTGGATTGTCTTCGCGCGCTACGAGCACGACGCTGTCGAACTTTATTCGCTGAATACTGCCAACGGCGAGACCAAAAAAATGACATCAGGCGACGCGGTCAACGTCGAGCCGCGCTTTTCGCCGGATGGCAAGAAACTCGCATTCGTCTCGACCTCGTATAAAGGTCACTTCCATATTTTTGTCGGACGCTTCGAGAACGGCTCACTCATCGACGTGCGCCAACTTACGGCCGAAAATGTCAGCAACCTGCCGCGTTATTACTACAGCCAGGTGGACCACGAAATCAGTCCGGCGTGGACGCGCGATGGCTCAGAGATTCTCTTCGTCTCCAATCGCGGACATATTCACGGTACCGGCGGCTTCTGGAAAGTAAAGGCCGACGCTTCGCTTAACACTGCTTCCGCCAGCTACAAAGAAATTCACTATGAAGAAACAAACTGGAAGGCGCGCCCCGATTTTTCTCCCGACGGCAAGCGGATGGTCTACGCCTCCTATCTGGGGCAGCAGTGGCATCAACTCTGGGTCATGCCCGCGGATGGAGGAGACGCATTTCCGGTTTCCTATGGCGCATTCGACAACACCTACCCGCGCTGGTCGCCCGACGGCTCGAAGATTTGCTTCATCTCGAATCGCAGCGGAAACACTTCGCTGTGGGTGCAGACAATTCCTGGAGGGGAGCAAACCGAGGTCATCGCGCACGATCGAAAATATCTTCGGCCCATGGGCCATATCGCATTGAAAGTCGTCGATGCGCTCAACAAGCCCGCGGCTGCGCGCGTCTTCATCACCGCTTCCGACGGACTCGCCTACGCTCCCGACAACGCCTGGATGCAAGCGGATGATAGCTTCATCCGCTCCGATCGCCCGTTTGAGGCCCATTATTTCGACTCGACCGGATCATCCGAAATCGCTGTCCCAGTTGGAGAAGTGCAGGTTGATGTTATGCGCGGCTTTGAAAATCAGTTTGCGCAGAAAAAGGTTGAGGTCAAAGCCGACGGCACAACGCAGTTGACGGTTCGCCTCACACCGCTTCAAAAAGAAATGGCGGCAAAGACGACATGGGTAAGCGGAGACGTACACACCCACATGAACTATGCCGGGACCTATCGCAATACTCCGACGCACTTAGTCGAACAGGCCGCAGCTGAAAATCTCGCTATCGTCGAAGATCTGGTTGTAAACAAAGAGCAACGCGTTCCAGACATTTCCTATTTCGCGCCTCAGCCAGACCAGGCTTCGACCGCCGATCACCTCTTGGTGCACGGCCAGGAATTTCACACCAGCTACTGGGGGCACGTCGGGCTTCTCCATCTTACAAACAATTTCATTCTTCCCGGATACGCGGCGTACCCCAACACCGCCGCCGCAAGTCTCTATCCAGCGAACGCCAACGTCGCCGACATGGCGCATGCGCAGGGCGCTCTCGTCGGATATGTGCATCCCTTTGACAGCGTTCCCGATCCTGCGAAGCCGGAGCCCCTCACGTCAGAGTTGCCCGCCGATGTTGCGCTTGGGAAGGTCGATTACATCGAGGTAATCGGCTTCTCCGATCATGAATCGACCGCCGAAGTTTGGTACAAGCTCCTGAACTGCGGTTTCCGCCTGCCGACTGCCGCGGGCACCGACTTCATGGGCAACTATGCATCGTTGCGTGGACCGGTCGGCTTGAACCGCGTTTATGCCGAAGTTCCGTCTGGGCCGTTGAAGATCGAACCGTGGCTCGCGTCGATCAAGGCCGGGCGCACCTTTGCGACGAACGGCCCGCTGCTGCGCTTTTCTTTGGGGGGCGAAGGTATCGGCGGCGAAGTGCACTTAGCTAAAGCCTCGGCCGATAAGAAGCAGGACGTGAAATTTACCGCCGAGATGAAGTCCATGGTCCCCGTCGATCATCTGCAAATCGTCTGTAATGGGAAGGTCGTGCGTGACCTCTTAATCGACACGACTCATTTTTCGACCAGCGTAAACGGATCAATCTCCATGGAAACGAGCGGCTGGTGCGTGCTTCGCGCCTTTAGCACTCACGCCGAATATCCGATTCTTGATTTGTATTTGTATGCGACGACCAGCCCGGTGTATGTGAGCGTGGATGGTACGCCTCTCAACCACGCCGCGGACGCTGCGTATTTCGTAGCGTGGGTTGATCGGCTTATAGCCGGTGCCAAGGCCAACACTTCCTGGAACACGGATGCCGAGAAAGAATCGGTGCTGTCGCTGCTGCAGGAAGCGAGAGCGAAGTACGCAGTGATGTTGCACTAGAGTTTTTTCTTTCGCGCGCCGCTTTTCACCAGCGGCTGAAGTCGCAGTATTCTGAATGAGTAGGCGTCATGCCTGATCGCATGACCTGGTACGAATCTGCAGGTGGCTGAGGCTAAATTGGTAGCGTTCTTCTGCCCATTTCGTTCGGTTTTAATGGCTCGCGGCTCCAATAATTTCCCGCTTCCTGGATACTGATTTCATGCGCGTCATCATTGCAGGCGGAGGCACCGGCGGGCATGTCATCCCGGCTCTCGCCATCGCTCACCAGCTAAAAAAACAATTCAACGCCGAAGTTTCATTTATTGGGACGGCTCGAGGCATCGAAACGCGGCTTGTGCCGCAAGCCGGTTTCCCGTTGGAACTGGTGCAGGTTGGGGCGCTCAAAAACGTAAGCCTGATGACGCGCGCAAAAACGATGTTCGATTTACCTCGCGCCATCGCGGCCGCCTCGCGCATGATTACCGCCTTCGATCCTGAAGTGGTCGTCGGTGTTGGTGGCTACGCCTCCGGACCCGCGATGGTTGCCGCCATCCGCCGCGGCCTCCCGACGCTTGCTTTCGAACCAAACGTGGTTCCCGGATTCGCAAACCGCATCGTCGCGCGCTGGGTTTCCGCCGCCGCGGTCCATTTCAAAGAAACCTGCCGCTATTTCCCGCGCTGTCGTGTCACCGGAGTTCCCGTGCGCGAAGAGTTTTTTAAAATTTCAGATGTGGATCGCAGAAATTCCGGCAGCGCGCCCACTCTCCTCGTTTTCGGAGGAAGCCAAGGCGCCCGCGCCATCAATCAGGCGATGATCGATTCACTTCCCGGCCTGCGCGCAAAGATTCCCGGAATTCGCATCATCCACCAGACTGGCCAGCGCGATTACGATCGCGTTCTTGCCGCATACCAGCAGTCGGGAGTTTCTGCCGAAGTTCACAAATTCATCGACGACATGCCGGGAACATTCGCGCAAGTCGATCTTTTAGTTTGCCGCTCCGGAGCCAGCACCGTGGCCGAGATTGCCGCCGCCGGCAAACCGGCGATCTTCGTTCCGTTCCCAGCCGCAGCCGATGATCACCAGAACGTCAATGCTCGAGCGCTTGAACAGGCAGGCGCCGCCGTCGTCGTCGAAGAGAGCAATCTCGACGCCGCCTATCTCGTCGACACGGTGGCGGCATTGCTCTCCGATGGACCGCGATTGCAAAGCATGTCCACCGCGGCCCGATCCCTGGCGCATCCAAAAGCGGTAGAAGAAATTGCTGAAATGATCGACCGCCTGGCACGGCATGAAAAATTCGCCGCTACCTCCCACGCGACGCTGTCATCTTGAGCGGAGCGAGGGCAACTTCCTGGCGCCGGCAAGTTGCATAGGTCTCTTTTTTGCGCAGGATGGCAATTTATTTTTGCGAGCTCACGGTTTCGCGCGAGTGACGTAAGCTAACGTAACTATTTAAAGCAGAGCCCAGCTCGGGCTCAGGGTCATTTTCTATGTTCGCCAAAATCCAGCGAATCCATTTCGTAGGCATCGGAGGCATCGGCATGAGCGGCATCGCCGAGGTGCTGCTGAATCTTGGCTACCAGATCACCGGATCCGATGTTAGAAGCACCGCGGTCACACAGCGCCTCGCCGGCCTTGGCGCCTCGATCTTCGCCGGACACGTCGCTGCGAACGTTTCCGGCGCCGACGTTGTAGTCGCGACCTCGGCAGTAGCCGTCGATAACGCCGAAGTGGCGGAAGCACGCCGACTTCATATCCCCGTTATTCAGCGAGCGGAAATGCTTGCCGAATTGATGCGGTTAAAATATGGAATCGCGGTCGCGGGCATGCATGGCAAGACGACGACAACGTCAATGGTTGCCGCTGTACTCGCCGCCGGCGGACTCGACCCTACCGTGGTCGTTGGAGGAAGAGTCGATGCCATGGGTTCAAATGCGCGGCTGGGCAAGTCGCAATACCTCGTCGCCGAGGCCGACGAGAGCGACCGATCTTTTTTAAAGCTGTCGCCGATTTTATCGGTGGTCACGAACATCGATCGCGAGCACATGGATTGCTACCGCGATATGCGCGACGTGCGCCATACTTTTCTTGAATTCATGGAACGCGTCCCGTTTTACGGAATAGTCGTCGCCTGCAACGACGATCCCGTGCTGCGCGGGTTGCTGCCGCGCGTCCATCGCCGGGTTACGACCTACGGAACCCGCGCCGGATCCGACTTCTTGATTCGCTTGCATCCGCAAGCTGGTTTGAAAAGCGCGGGCGAGCCGAATCCGGTGGTTCGCTTCCGAGTCAGCTACAAAGAAAAAGATCTCGGGGAATTCGCCGTACATGTGCCCGGCGTGCACAACATACTCAACGCCGCGGCTGCGATTTCAGTAGGTGTTGCACTCGATATTCCCGCGGACCAGATTCGCGCCGGCCTGGACGCCTTCCGGGGAGTCGATCGCCGCTTTCAATTCAAGGGCAAGGTCGCTGGCGTTACCGTCATCGATGATTACGGCCACCATCCCACTGAAATTCGCGCTACCCTGGCCGCCGCGCGCCAGTGCGGCTTCGACCACGTGCACGTAATTTTCCAACCGCACCGCTTCAGCCGCACCCAGCAACTGATGGAGGAATTTGCCACCGCATTCGTCGACGCAGATTCCGTGACCGTAGTCGACATCTATCCCGCAAGCGAGAAACCGATTGCCGGAATCACGTCTGAAGTTCTGACCGGGCGTATCACTGAAGCAGAGAAGAGAGATGCGGCCTACGCATCGTCGTTCGATAACGCCGTTGATCGCGCCGCAAATCTCGCCCGCGAGGGCGACATGATTCTCACGCTCGGAGCAGGCAGCATTTCTCAGCTGGGCCCAACCATCCTGGAGAAACTCGAGAAACGATCGGCCATCGCTGGCCGCTAGCATCGAGCACTCGCAAAGGATGGCCCGCCCCTTGCTTTTTTTGCAGGGGGCGGGTGGGGGGAGCACGTTTCAGTTCAATCAGACCCCGCGAAGTTGCTTCATTTATTTTTGCGCGAGCCTCGTTCCGCCCGGGCCAGTACGCACGATAGGATAAAGTCCCAGCCCTTATTGACGCCTTGCCGGTGTTCGTCAGTGATAAATCCCAAGGCTATGTGATGAAATTTGATCAGCGTGCCTCCGTCAACTTCGCTCAGCCGGTATTGCACATTCGAAGTTGCACCGTAAGACATAAAAAGCGGTCCGCTAAACTCGAGGAGCGTCGGCCGTTTGATGGCCTGCACGTTCGCCCAGAAGTGCCCGTTTCCCTCCCCTAGATCACGAAACCAGCGTCCTCCCGGCCATGCCTCAAGTTTCATTGGAATAGATTGGCCTTCTGGCGTTTCGTTTCCTGGGCCGAGTTGTTCCAGCAAAGCGGCGTACGTGTCTTCGAGGCTGGCACGTACATGAATTTCGCGGGTTATGTTGAGGGTTAAACTCTCGATTCCTGCTGCTGTTTCGATCATGATCTCCTCCGGGATGATTTTGTAGATTGCTGTTTGATTAGTTATGTCTTTTTCGAATCCGTGGCCTTCGCCTCGGCCCGTTCTTTCACGCGCTGGAGCTGGTGCGTCCAGAACCGTTCGAAGGTTTTTGTCCAGTCATAGAGTGGACGGATTGCCTCGCCATTCGTTCTGTAGAGCATGTGCCTCCCACTTCGCCGCACTCGCACCAGACCCACATCTCGCAACACTTTTAAATGCTTTGAGACCGACGGTTGCTCCATGCGCAGTTTCACCACAATGTCGCCTACCTGGCGCTCATGGTCTGCCAGATAGCTGAGAATGTCGCGTCGTCGCAGCTCGCCTACGGCGTTGAAAGCATCGGTTGTGGCAGCGGCTCTTGGCATAACTGGAATATATATACCTATATGGGAATATGTAAATCGAAAAATATTGTTGATGATTCAAATTTCTCTATACCGGAATCTTCTCGCCACAAATCGTTCGACACAGTTCCGAGATTTCCACAGTCTGGCTTCGCTCGGTCAGTGACAATCGAATCTCGAACCAATTTCGCACTGTCTCATTCCGCGAAAACGGGTTATAGTAATTTTGCTCAGCGGTTTTCTGTCGACAATTGACTCGAAAGAGTGGCGCGGAAATCTAGTTCCAGCGCGGTTCAGGAAGAGCTGTATTCGCTTCCTAACGAGGCTCCCGACCGGGAGGCCTTTGACGATGCTCGGCTCGTCGATTTAGAGGCGGAGCAGGAATCTCCATTCCTGCGCGGTCAAAAGCGAGTTTCGGCGCGTCGCGGACCGCTCCCCAAAAAAACCGCTCATCGCTTAATGTGGGTCGCCGCGGCAATTTTATTGCTCGCGGGTCTTGGCGTCGCCGCTACCAACCTCTATCGCTACGGCAAACATTCCTGGCGTTTTCGCATAGATTCGAGCGACCAGATTGAAGTTGCGGGTGCCGTCCACGTATCCCATACGCAAATCATGGAAGTGATGGGCAGCGACATTGGACGCAATATTTTCTTTATTCCGCTGGCCGAGCGCCAGCAGCAACTCGAACAGATTCCGTGGGTCGAATCGGCGAGCGTGATGCGTTTTGTCCCCAACCGCCTGCGCATCGAGATTCACGAGCGGACTCCGATGGCCTTCGCCCGCATCGGCTCGCACATTTCTCTCATCGATGAGGGCGGTACGCTGATGGAACTCAGCCCTGGAGTGAAGCACAAGTATTCTTTCGCCGTCATTGCCGGGATGAACGCCAGCGAACCCCTCTCGACCCGCGCCGCGCGCATGAAGATTTACAACGGCCTGGTTCGCGCTCTCGACGCCGGCGGAGCGCGCTACTCGCAGGAACTGAGCGAAGTCGACCTGAGCGACCCCGAGGACGTGAAGATTCTCGCCTCTGACGCGAGCGGAGAAGTGCTGGTTCACCTCGGTTCGTCAAATTATTTGCAGCGCTATAAGACGTTCGTCACGCACGTATTGCAATGGCGGCAGCAATTCGACAAGCTGGAATCGGTTGACCTGCGCTATGACGGACAGATCATCGTCAATCCCGATCTCGCAGGGATGACACGCCTTCCCGCCTTAACGCCCGCGGCAGCCAAGGCCGCGATGGCCGCCGGAGTGAAGTCGGCGGCGATTGTGAATTACGAAAAATATGTAGCGCCGACTGCTTCTAAGACCACACCGGTAACGGTGAAGACTGCGACCGGAAAGAAAGAGATCAAGCAGGGGGCGGCTCAGCCGAAACCCGCGGCCCATGCGGCGGCTCATCGTGCGGTGACGAAGCCTGCTCCTTCTAAGCACGCCGCAGCGAAACCGATATCGACCAGGCCTGCATCAGCGAAGGCGGCGGCTGCGACCCAGGCCGTTCAGAAAACGAAATGGAAGTCTTCTCCGGCAGCGGCGCCTGCACACGAATCGCCTGCGCATCCTGCATCCGCCAACTCGGCGGCTGCGCAAAAGAAGCCGAGCGCCATCGTCCCCAAGGAGACTCCACACCACTAGACATCTATGCCGAATCACGATCCCCATTTCATTACCGCCATCGACGTAGGCAGCGCCAAGACCTCTGTGCTGGTTGCGGAAATCACTGAGCACGGACTGCGTTACCGCGGTCATGGCATCAGCGAATCGCGCGGCATGCGCAAGGGTGTGATCACCGAACTCGATAAGGCAATCAGCAGCATACAGAAAGCCGCCGAGCATGCCGAGGATGTGGCCGGAATTCCGATTGAACACGCGATGGTAGGGATGGCCGGGGCGCACATTCGCGGCGTGAACAGCCATGGCGGCATCACCTTTGGTACACGATCGCGAGAAATTGGACGCGATGAGATTCGCCAAGCCGTCGACAAAGCGCGGACCCTGCCGCTTCCGGCTGATCGCGAAATTCTTCACCTGCTCCCCCAGGAGTTCATTCTTGACGATCAGCCGGGTGTGCAAGATCCAACAGGGATGATGGCGACGCGCCTCGAAGTGCGCGTGCATATCGTGACCGCGTCTGCGAGCGCGGCGCAGAATCTGGTTACTGCCGTCAACCGCGCCGGAGTTCACGTCGATGACACCATCTTTGAGCCGCTGGCGTGCGCCGATTCCGTCCTTCGTTCCGATGAACGCGAATTAGGAATTTGTCTCGCTGATCTGGGAGCGGGCTCCTGCGATCTCATCGTCTTCCAGCAGGGAGCGGTCGCGCACACGGCCGTCATTCCGATCGGCGGCGACCACTTCACCAGCGATCTCTCGGTAGGCATGTGCACCGGTCTCGCCGACGCCGAAGCGCTCAAGAAAAATTTCGGCAACGCCGTCCCCACGCTGATTCCGGAAGGCAACGAGATCGAAGTGCCGTCTGTAGGATCGCGGCCATCGCGCATGATGCGGCAGCGCGTGGCTGGCGAAATCCTTGAACCCCGCGCGCGTGAACTTTTCGAGATGGTGCGTGACAATCTCCGCCATGCCGGAGTCTTAGAGCACTGTATCGCCGGACTCGTGCTCAGCGGCGGAGCATCGCGCTTGCCGGGGATTCTCGACGTCGCCGAATCAGTTTTGCGCAAGGCGGCGCGCCTCGCGTGGCCGATGCCGATGGCGAAGATGCCATCATTCATGGCCGAACCGGAATTCGCGACTGTCCTCGGCATGGTCTATTACGGACATCGCGCGCGCCTCGCCCGTGGCTTGCAGGAGCCAGGCTTCGGCTCGCGCATGAAGGCTTTGTTCGCACGCAAGGGCGCTTAAAACTCATGCGTGCGGGATCTTGTTGGTGCGGGAACGGGCGTCTGGCCTCACCAGCCAGGCGGGGACGCGCGGTTCTTCACTGTAAACCGGGGCAGAAGTGAGAACAAAATTTACGAGGTGATTCATGACTGAAGACAACGCACTGCGCATCTCTTTCAACGAAGAAGCCCGCAACGATGCTCGTATCAAGGTGATCGGTGTCGGCGGCGGCGGCAGCAACGCGGTCAATCGCATGATTGACTCGGGCATGGAGCACATCGAATTCATCGTCGCCAACACCGACCTGCAAGCGTTGCGCATGTCGCGTGCCGCCATCAAGATTCAGCTCGGCGTCAAACTCACCAATGGCCTCGGAGCCGGAGCCAATCCGGAAATTGGCCGCAAGGGCGCGCTCGAGGATTCCGACAAATTGATTGAGGCGATGGAGGGCGCGGACATGGTTTTCGTCACCGCCGGGCTCGGTGGAGGCACGGGCACGGGTGCTGCTCCAATCATCGCGTCGCTGGCGAGCGAAATGGGAGCCCTCACCGTTGCCGTCGTTACAAAGCCCTTTGCCTTCGAAGGCAAACGCCGCATGCAGCAAGCGGAGCGCGGCATTGCCGAGCTTATGGAATCGGTCGACACAACCATCGTCATCCCGAACGAAAAATTGCTGGCCGTCGCAGAGAACGCGGGATTTTTCGAATCGTTCCGCATCGCCGACGACATTCTCCGGCAGGGCGTGCAGGGGATTTCTGACATCATCACCATCCCCGGCATCATCAACCGCGACTTCGCCGATGTGAAAGCAATCATGGCGGGAATGGGGTACGCCGTGATGGGCGCTGCCACTGCATCTGGCGATCACCGCACCGTCGAGGCCGCTCAGCGAGCCATCGCCTCGCCTCTTCTCGAAGCCGGAGCAATTGATGGAGCCCGCGGCATCCTCATCAATATCACCGGGTCCAATTCGCTAAAGTTGGCCGAAGTGCAGCAGGCGTGCACGATCATCCAAAACGCGGCGCACGAAGACGCCAACATCATTTTCGGAGCGGTGCTCGACGAGAAGATGAAAGACGCGGTCAAGATCACGGTGATTGCCACCGGATTCAAAGAAGAAGATATGCGGCGGCTGCGGCAGCAGGAAAATTTCGATCCTGTCATTTTATCGAGAGATGCTTCGCGAGAAAATTCACGGCGCTTTCACTTGTCGGATGTCTCGGAGCCCGATCCTGTGTTCCAACCCGAGCCATCCTCTCAGCCCGAGCCCGCGCCTTCAGCTTTCCGCCAGATCAGCCAGGCGCATGCAGACGTAATTTCTCTGGACGGCATGCGGACCGTCGCGCCCAACTATCAGGAAGAAGACCTCGACGTCCCCGCGTTTTTGCGGAAGCGCACCGACGTGATGTAAGAGAAGTCTTTAAGCAACAGCGATGGAGCGATTCTTCCCTGTGAACTCTGTGTCCCCGGTCGTTAAAAAAGTGGTTAAGAAAGTCGGCAACCACGGAGGACACAGAGTTTCGCAGGGGAAATCTTCATGGCATGGCGTCCATCCGTCATCGCGGCGGCTAACAGCGATTCCTGACTCGCTCAGTTACTTTTCGGTCAGTTACTTAAAGAACTCGGCCATGTTCGGAGCCGAGCCCGCCGCCCCCGGGTAACTTGTCAATCCAAGAGCCTGCATCGTCAGCCTGAGTGTGCTCTGGTGCTGATAGAACTTGGTCGATTTATATTTAAGTTTCGAGAACTCTGGGCTGATCGCCACCCAGGCCACGCGTCCCCCACCGTGGCTATTGTCGTTGCCGGATTCGTCGAAAAGAATTACCAGCAATCCGCCGTCTTTAAACACGCTGCTTGAAATCAGCGGAGCGATGTTTTTCTTCAGCCAGGCATCGGCGGTGGCGAGCGTACAGCTGTGCGCATCGTTACAGAGGTTGGGAGTGATGAAGGAATAGCTGGGAAAATGTCCACTGCCGAGATCGGCGGAAAACTGCGTGAAGGGAACCAGGTTCAGCTTCTCGCTTGAACTGTTCACGACGTCGGAGAAATAGGATAGCGGGCAATGCCGCCGCGCGTAATTGCCGACGTCAGGTTGAATGTAGCCGGCGTATGGGAGACTTTCTTCATACGCTTTCCAGGTTTTTCCCGCGGTCATGAGATGGCGCACAACATTGTCGGCGGTCACGGTTCCGCTAAAACTGTCGTTGTTGGTGATGATCTGCCCCGTAGTAAGCATGAAATAGTTGCCGATCGAGGGATGGGTATTCGCGTAATACTGCGTCGCGAGCCCGTAGGTATTGGCAAGGCTGTTGAGGTAGGGCATGGAAGAATTGCCAATCACGCTGCTGTAGTTATTGTTTTCTTCCATGACGACAAAGACGTGTTTGAACGTGGGAAGAGTCTGGCAAATACTTGCGCCCGAAGCGACCAGCAAGAAGACGAAAAGAAAAATGCGGGGGGAGTGTGACATCGCTGCTTTGCCTCACGATAAGGAGTACGAGAGTCGACTGGACCGGCTAGCTAAAGGATGGCTTCCCGGTACCCGGGGAGTCAAAATGAGAAGTTCATCCAAACAGCCCGTCTAGCGCGACTTTTGGCTGGCAATCCAGGAATCGATCTTTGCTTCCAGGACATCGAGCGGCAACGGACCCTGATCGAGAACGGCATCATGGAACGCGCGAATGTCAAATTTGCTTCCCAACTCTTTTTGCGCGCGCGCCCGCAACTCCAGAATTTTCATCTGTCCCATTTTGTAGGAGAGCGCCTGTGCCGGCCACGCAATATAGCGGTCGACCTCGGTGTTTATATTTTCGTCGTCCATCGCGGTGTGCTCGTGGAAGAAGTCGACCATCTGTTGCCGCGTCCAATGCTGTGAGTGCACGCCGGTATCGACCACCCAGCGCACCGCGCGCCACATCTCATTCTGCAGGCGCCCATATTCGCTATAGGGATCCTGATAAAAACCAACTTCTTTTCCGAGGCGCTCAGAATAGAATGCCCAGCCTTCTGTGTACGCGTTCACATCGAGGTTGAATTTTCGAAACGGAGGCAGGTCCGCGAGCTCCTGCGCGATTGAAAATTGCAGATGATGCCCGGGAACGCCTTCGTGATAGGCAATAGCTTCCACGTTGAGCAAGAGCCTTTTCTCGGGCGCAGATTCGTTCACGTTGATGCGCCCCGGTCGGGAACCATCTCCAGCTCCAATTGAGTAATCAGCCGGAGGAGAAGAAGCGGTGCGGTAAGCCTCCATGATCACGACATCCAGTTTATTTTTAGGCAGCCGCCCAAACAGTTCCGGCAATTTGGGGTACATCTGATCGCGATAGTGCGAGTACAGGTCAAACAGTTGTTGCCCCGACGTCGCGCGCAGTTTTGGATCTTGCAGGATGTGTTGGCTAAAGCTTTTAAGATCGCTGAACCCCTGCGCCTTGGCGATGGCCAGCATCTGCGTTTCAATCTCCGCCACGCTCTTGAGGCCGAGCTCGTGAATCAGTTCCGCCGGAATATCGGTGGTCGTCTGGTATCGAACGGCGAAGCGGTAACGGGCTTCTCCGTCGGGCAAGGCCCATGTGCCCGGATCAAGCCGCCCGTGCGGGGCATAGTCCTCGCGCACGAACTTAGCGAATCTGGCATATGCGGG
>JAYVCW010000350.1:0-10181 GCA_043749775.1 Acidobacteriaceae bacterium
TTCGTTCGTCGACTCGTGCTGTCTATCGAGCTCTTATTGTTACTGTTTCAGCGCGATGGTGGCCTGCGTAACCTGGTCGAAGGTGGTGACCACGCGAGCGTTTGCTTCGTAATTGCGCTGGGCAACCTTCGGTTGCAGCGCCAGCGGCATCTCGCCCACCTCGTCGAGCAGCAGCGTGCCGCCGTTCGCGGTTTCGAATTTTCCCGGACGCGCTTCGGTCGCGCCCGTAAAAGCGCCGCGAGCATGGCCAAAAAGTTCGCTCTCGAGCAGGCTTTCGGGGAAGGCCGTGCAGTTAAGAGCAACGAACGGCCCAGCTTTGCGCGCGCTCAGACGATGAATCAGGCGCGCCACCAGTTCTTTCCCGGTGCCGCTCTCGGCTTCAAGCAAAACGTCGGCGTCGGTGGCGGATGCCTGCCGGGCGCGCTCGAGCGCCTGGCGCCAGCCGAGCGAACTTCCAACCAGGGTTTCCGTAGCCTTGCCGAATTGATCGGCCCCCCGCATGACCCCTTCCACCGCCAGTTCGAGCTTCTCGAAGCACACTGGCTTGACGAGATAATCGCAAGCCCCATTGCGCATGGCGTCGACCGCGTCGGGCACGCACGCGTACGCCGTCAAAAGAATCACTGCCGTGCGGGAAGCGCAACTTTGCACCTCGCGGAGTAACTGAAAGCCGTCGCGTCCGGGCATGCGCACGTCCGTAATCAGGAGTGAATGCAAGCCGGAGCGGAATTTCTCCAAAGCCTCCGTGCCGTTCGACGCAACCTCCACTAACCAGCCGCGGCGGCTGAAGCGCGCTTCGAGCGCCGCACGCATTCCGGCATCGTCATCGGCGATCAGCAAGCGCTTCATAGACCCGCCGCTTCTGCGTTTTGAGAAAGCGCAACGGAGATGTTGTCTC
This sequence comes from Acidobacteriaceae bacterium, assembly GCA_043749775.1. Lineage (GTDB taxonomy): Bacteria > Acidobacteriota > Terriglobia > Terriglobales > Acidobacteriaceae > Acidiflorens. The sequence goes on from JAYVCW010000350.1 coordinate 899, forward strand.
GGAGCGGCGCGCGGTATGCGGCAACCGTCAACGAATCGCTCTTGAGGTCTGGCGAAGGCACGGCGAGCAAAACCTCCGGAGTCACTTGCTGGCGCGGAAGCTCGAGGAGGAAGGTAGTGCCGCTCATAAGCTTGCTCTGCACTTGAATCGTTCCGCCATGCTGTTCAAGAATCCGGCGGCACACGGCGAGGCCGAGTCCTGAACTGCCCGGGCGGGTGCTAAAGCCGGCGTCAAATATACGTGGCAGGTGGGAGGAGGGAATGCCCGGGCCGGTATCCCGCACCTCGATCGCAATGGCATTGGCGTTGTCCGCATCCACCCGACCGTGAAATGAGAGCCACCCACCGTTCGGCATAAAGTGAAAGGCGTTGAGCGCAAGATTGAGCAGAACCTGCTCCAGCCGATGGCGGTCGGCGGCGATAAAGACACGCTCGAGACCGTTCACAATCTGCATTTCCACCCGCGCTTGCTTGGCCAGGGGAAGCAGAAAATCGTAGGCCCATTTCAGCAATTCGCCGACGTCGAAGCGGGCGAAATTTGCCTGGGGCGGGTTGTGCAGATGGAGAACGTTGTTTACGGTCGAGGAGAGGGTGCGAAGTCCGGCCTGCACGTGCTCGATCCAGCGCTAACTCTCGCCTTCGAGATTCGCCTCCGCCAGGAGCCCGGCGAAGAGCTCGAGGCTGCCGAGCGGATTGCGGATCTCGTGGGCAAGCAGCGCCGAAACCTCGACCAGCGCCTGCTGCCGGCGCAGCGTCTCCTGCTCGCGCTCCATGCGCTTCGCGTCACTGATATCGCGCAAGATGAAAACGGATGTCGGCTTACTCGGCCTCGTCGAGCCAGGCGTGCCGGATCGCCACCCAGCATGCCGGATCGCTGGCTTCGTCGGCGGCGGGAGAGGCCTCCGCAGACGGAATCAGCTCCGCCTGAGGCAATTCTATTTCTTCCGTTCGACCGCTCACGCTGCCAAGCGCCGTCCGCCAACCGGCGGGCAACTCCTCGGATGAGGAGATATTGCGACCGAGCAGTCGAACCGCTTCCGGGTTCAGCTCTGAAATCGCTCCTCCCAATCCATTCGCATCACTCGCCTCGACCACCAGCACGCCACACGGCAAGCTCTCGAGAATGCGCCTCAGGCGTTCACGCATGCGGCGGTTTTCTTCGAGACTCGACGTCAGGTTGCTATTGGTGATCGCTAGCTCCTGACGTAGTTGTGCGACCTGACTCTGCAATTGCCCGTAAGCGCGCTCGAGCGAACCCGCAGCCTCGGTGAAGGAGGCAAAGGCGCGTGCCAGCGGATGTTGCGATTCTGGTGCGGCCTCGCGCGATGTCGCGGAACTAGTTGACATGCATTGAGAGGAGCAAGGAGGATGCCAGCGCGGCACAATTTGCCTTAGAACCGTCTCATGTGTTGCCCAGACGGAGGTGTCCCTTTTTTCCGGAGCGCTCAGTTGAAGTTACGGGTATGCGCAGGATTGAGCATCAGGTGCTCGGGACGAATCACGCTGCGGTTCTCCGCGAGTATTAATGCTCGTTCCATCACGTTCTGCAGCTCCCGAATGTTGCCGGGCCAGGGTTGCGCTTCGAGCAATTGCCGCGCCGCGATCGATAGCTGCGGTGGATTCGAGCGCGGCTCCGATGCCTGGGAAAATTTCTGCAGAAAATGCTTCGCCAGCAGCGCCACGTCTTCGCCTCGTTCGCGCAACGCCGGGATGTCGATGGGAAATCCGCAGAGGCGATAATATAAATCCTCGCGAAACTTCCCCTCTCTCACCAAACTTAAAAGATGAGCGTTGGTGGCGGACACGATGCGGGCGTCAACCCGAATCACCTCACTCGAGCCGAGGCGCTGCACTTCTTTCTGTTCGAGAAAACGCAGCAGTTTCGGTTGCAGGCTCAAGGGCATCTCCCCGATCTCGTCGAGAAAGAGCGTGCCTCCATGGGCCGCCTGAATTCTGCCGGCATAGGCCTGCATTGCCCCGGTAAAAGCGCCGCGAGCGTATCCGAAAAGCTCGGCCTCAAGCAGAGTCTCCGGGATGGCGGCACAATTCACCACCGCAAAGCCGCGCTCCGAGCGCGGACTCAACTGATGGACGGCGCGAGCGACCACTTCTTTGCCGCAACCCGTCGGTCCGGTGATGAGCACGGCCGTATTTCTTTTGGCCAGCAGGCGAATCATCCGGTAGACGGGTTGCATGACGGCGGAATTGCCGATCATGCCAGGAAGCGGATCAGGGGCAGCGATCGGGTCCGTAAGATCGTCTATCGCATCTCCGCGTTTACCGTCCGCCCCCGGGCGGAAGCCGTTTGATTCCGCAGGCACGGAGTTGATGCCTTCCCGAGCGCAACATACGAGCGCGGAATCGCCGCCGCCAATTTTTGCCCAAGCGCCGCAGGCGAAGAATGCGGGAACACGCTACTCGATAAGAAGGATGCCCCCTCCGGAGCCCGATCCGTCGCGGGTTTCATAATATGTTCCCCAACATGTTCCGCATCTGGTTCCGGATCGAGCATCACCACTTCAATTCCGGGGTACAGCCTTCGCACGGTCTGGCTCAACTCTATTGCGTCCAGATCGGGCAAGCGGCGATCGAGAAATAATATTTGCCACGAGCCGCTTTCCAGGCGCAGCAGCGCTTCCGCTCCTCCATTTGCCTGCTCGCATCTCTGTGCTGGAACAGCCAGACTTTCGAGCACGCGCTTACGCATAAGGAGGTTTGAGCTGGCTATGAGGACATGGCCTCCAGAGAATGGTGGTAATGCTTCGCTTAGTGGAATGGGATAGCTGGTCATAAGCCCATTTGAATTAGTGACGATTAGAACGGGATTAGATGAAGATTAGAAACTTCATAGGGAGGAAAACTATAGTGTGACTCGAGCGGCAAATTATGCTTTACAAACAAGTCCATTCATCGCGGGGCCTGCATTTTTTGCCCCTGCTCAAAAAGTAGTTTTGTCGAATGGCCGCAATATGGAGAAGCCAGCTTTCACTCGCGGAAATGTCGAATACACTCGACGTCATTCAATCGTGGCCAGTACGTCTCCCGGATTGACCGCCATGCCCGCAGAGGTCGAGATTTTCTTTACCAGGCCTTTTTTTGGTGACTTAATCTCGTTCTGCATTTTCATGGCTTCGACCACGAGAATTCCCTGACCCGCTTCAACTTCCTGATGTTCATTCACAAGCACACGAACAACGCGGCCGGGCATGGGCGCAACAATTTTTGCTGGACCTTTCCTGTCGCCCGCTCCCTTCAGCCGCGAGCGTAAGGAACGCGGATCACGCAACTCAACCGGCAAGCATGCGCTCCCCACCCAGATTTTGAGATCGGTGCCGGTCTGCTCACGCTTGATTTCATAGGAGCGGCCCGCGACGATAAGGGATAGAACATCCGGTCGAGGCGATATCGCGTCAATCGCGATCGAAATGCCGCCTAGCCGGCATTTCCAGCTTGAACCGGATTTTTCGATCTCCAGGCGATGCGCTTTGTCTTTCCCGCCGACCCTCACTTCGAAAATCATAAAATTTGCGCTTGGATAAAGTGCCGCGTTAGAAGCGCAACGACTCTTTGCGCGCTTCTCGCTTCCATTGGATGTCAGAAGCTGCGCTTGCGCTGCCATTAACCGAACCGTTTTCTGGCGCAGCGACATTCCGGTCAAGCGCCGCAAAAATTCCGGCAGAGATCGCTGCGACCGTTTCAAGCTCGGAACTCTTCGCGTTTTCCAATTCAGAAGCCGCCCGGTCCTCTTTTCGCGTCAGGCGATCGAGATAGCCAGTGTCGAGTTTGCCATCGCGAAAGTCGGCGTCTTTCAAAATGCGAGCGAAAAGCGATAGGTTGGTTTTGATTCCGCCGACGAAATACTCTTGTAGAGCGCGTTCCAAACGCACGATGGCCTGAGCTCGATCGGCGCCATAGCCGATTAATTTCGAGAGCAGCGGATCATAGTCGATGGGAACGGTCCAACCTTCATACACGCCTCCATCTTCGCGGATGCCGGGACCTGAGGGCTGCTGCAGGAGGTTGATCTTGCCGGGACTTGGAAAATAATTGTTGTCCGGATCTTCAGCATATATGCGGCACTCGATGGCATGCCCGCGAATTGCTACTTCACCTTGCGTGAACGGCAATTTCTCTCCCGCGGCGATGCGGATTTGCAGATGCACGAGATCGAGGCCGGTGACGAGTTCGGTCACGGGATGTTCCACCTGAAGCCGGGTGTTCATCTCCAGAAAATAAAAATTCCTTTTTTCATCAACCAGAAATTCGATGGTGCCGGCATTCGTGTAATTCGATGCCTGAGCGACTTTGACCGCGACCTCGCCCATGCGGCGCCGCATCTCGGGATCGACGATCGGCGAGGGAGCTTCTTCCAATACTTTCTGATGCCTGCGTTGGATGGAGCACTCGCGCTCGCCGAGCCAGACCGCGTTGCCCCGCTCATCGGCTAGGACTTGCATCTCGATATGGCGGGGATTGAGAATTGCCTTCTCTATGTAGACTTCGCTGTTCCCAAACGACCGCTCGGCCTCGCTCTGTGCCGACTCGAGCGCAGAGCGGAGTTCATCGCGGCTATGCACGAGGCGCATCCCCTTGCCTCCGCCGCCGGCTGCGGCTTTGAGCATTACCGGGTAACCGACGCGCTCGGAAACCTGCTCCCCCTCTTCCGCAGAAACTATTGCTCTCGATGTTCCCGGAACAAAGGGAACTCCAGCCTTTTCCATCTGCTGTCGCGCCCTTGTCTTCGAGCCCATCAAGTTCATGCTCTTCGGGGTTGGACCGATAAATTTGATTCCAGCGTCGGCACATGCCTGTGCAAACGTTGCATTCTCGGAAAGAAATCCATAGCCGGGATGAATAGCATCGGCACCCGAGCGCTTAGCGACGTCGAGTATCTTATCGATACGCAGATAAGATTCAGTCGCTGGCCCAGGGCCAATCGCATAAGCTTCGTCCGCATTGCGGACATGCAAAGCGGCACGATCGACGTCGGAGTAGACGGCCACGGTCGCGATGCCGAGTTCGCGGCAGGCGCGAATGATGCGTACGGCGATCTCTCCCCGGTTGGCAATGAGAATTTTCTTAAACATGTTGATCGGGACGACTGGCAAGAATCGTGCCGGCCACGATTCTACACGTCAACAAATGGCGTACGGCCAGCAAATACAGCGGAATGGATAGAAGTGAACAAGATAGAAGTGAACAATGCAGAAACGAACAAAGCAGGAGTGGACAACGCGCGTGAACAACGCGAGCGGGGAGCTTGCCGCAGAGACGGGCGAGCCCCGTCTCTGGCGCAGCTATTTGTTTTGCTCGACTACGATGGCGCCTCCCGGCTGTTTTTCTGCCTTGGCTTTCTTGGTCGCCATGGTTTTGTCCACCCACTCGTCGGCCGTTTTCAGGTCAGCGGCGCGGGCCGCGGGGTCAGTGCACTGAATGTCAGCGCGTTCGCGGTACATCAAGTTCAGATACGCCATGGCGTCGTCATAATCCGGACGAAGCTGGAGGGCCTTGGTCAGATTGTCGATTCCTTCTTGAACTTCCGCGGTGTTCTTGTCTTTCAGCATCGCGCAAACTTTCTTGTCTTTCACCGGCAGGGCATCATCCGGTTTCATGGCCAGTTTTGCGCGCTCTTCCTGACGCGGAATGTATGTTTTCGTCCAGTCAATCACGGCCACTGAGTAATAAGGCTCCGGATCGTTCGGGTCCGCCTCGGAAGCTCGCTTGTAAAATTCTTTCGCAAGATCGAATTTCTTCATCTGCAGGTAGAGATAGGCGATTCCCTTGATGCTGTTAATGTTCTTGGAATCCTTTTCCAGAACCTGCTTGTAAGCTTCAATTGCCTGCTCGGCGAAGCGATTGTTTTCCGGAGTGTCGGCTCCCGGAATGTACTGTTGAGCGTAAGCAGTTGCGAGGTAAAGCCGCGCGTTGACGAGCGTCGGATCGAGCGCAACGGCTTGCTGGAAATGACCGATCGCCTGCTCGAACTTTGAGTTCTTATACGCCTGCACGCCCTTGTTGAGGTGGTCGCGTGCCTGCAGCTTGCTGCAACTGGTGCCGGCAAGTATCACCATCACAGCAACGAGCACCACAAGAATCCGTTGACTTGTTTTCATTGCTCTCTGAATCTCCCTTGAAACGGGTTGAAGAATCTCTGAACCATCTCAGCGAAATAGCGCGAGGCATACACCTCCCGCGCTTGGAATGCAGTTTCCTTGAGGTCGCTTCCAGTTTGCAACCCGAATCGATTAGCCGCCCGCCTCAATCTTTGCGGTGATCAGTCCAACTTTATCCACTCCCGCGGAGTGCGCAATATCGATAACGCTGGCAACGTCCGCGAAAGGAACGTTGTCATCTCCCTTTACGAACATCACCTTCTCGGCGCGAGTCTTGAAGATATCTTCCAACCGGCCTTGCAGCGTCTCCCAAGTCACGTCATCCTGGTTGATCTTGATGCCGGGAGGATTTCCAGATCCATGATCGATCAACTGAACGACAATAGTGCGATCGGGCGGAGGTGGTTGCTTCTGTTGATCTTTCGGTGGAGGCTGCGGCACGAGCGCGTCCAACCCCTTCGGAGTCAGAGGCGTGATCACCATGAAAATAATGAGAAGGACGAGCAGAACGTCAATCAACGGCGTAACGTTCATGTTTGCGTTTTGGCCCCCTTTGGGGCCGACTGCCATAGCCATAATCGATCTCCAGTAACTACTAAACTTTTATTGCCCGCCCGTCGGAGGTGGCGGAGTCGTGGGCGGCGGAGCGCCGGTCTTTTTCTGGTCAGTCAACAGGCCGAGCTGATCGACGCCAGCGGCTCGAACGTTGTCGACTACTGTAACTACCCAGCCAAATTTTGCGCGCGCATCGGCCTTCAGAAAAACTCGTTTGTCGGTGCGGTTGGCCAGTTTATCCTTAATCTTCTGCGTCAGGTCGTCGGGATTGATCGCGTCGGTGCCAAAAAAGACGTGGTTATCGCGAGTGATCGCGACCTGCAACGCGTCTTCCTTATCGGCATCATGCATGTCTGTCGGGTTGTTGACCTGCGCCATATCCACCTGATGCCCGTGCTGCAACATCGGGGTCACAACCATGAAGATAATCAGGAGCACGAGCATCACGTCGACCATCGGGGTGACGTTGATGTCGGAACTAACGTTGGCTCCTTCGTTTCGCTTTGCTAATGCCATTGAATTAAGTCTCCTGCGGCGTTAGCTGCTGCCGCAAACTGCCACATCGCTCTCCCGCAATTCGCTTGCTGGAGTTGCCGGGCCTTTCGGCCCGGCTTGGACGGGCGATCCGCCCGTCCCTCTAGAAAGCAACTCATGGGTTTACTCTTACCGCAAACTTACCAGCAAACCAGAAACCATCGACTGCAAACGCCGACTACGAATTAGGAGCGGCGCATACTGCGGCGCTTCAGGAAATAGTCAATCAATTCGCTCGACGAGTTATCCATCTCGACGTCGAACGCTTCCACGCGGCCGGTTAAGTAGTTGAACATCATGACGGCCGGAATCGCGACGAACAGTCCGACCGCGGTGGTCACGAGCGCTTCCGAAATACCGCCTGCTACGGCGGCCAATCCGGTTGCCTTTTCTTTCGCGATGCCGTTAAAGGCGTTCAAAATACCAACCACGGTTCCGAACAGTCCGACGAAGGGAGCGGTCGAACCAATCGTGGCCAATCCACCCAATCCACGCTTCAGTTCGGCGTGAACAATGGCTTCGGTGCGCTCGAGAGCGCGTTTCGATGCCTCGATCGTCTCTCCCGGAATTTCGCCCGGGCTATCCTGGTGAGCTTTGAACTCCATCAGGCCAGCGGTGACGACTTTCGCCAAATGGCTTTTCTTGTTGCGCTCGGCGACCTTGATCGCTTCGTCAATCTTGCCTTCGCGCAACGCGCCAGCGACTGCCGGAGCGAAAGAACGGGACTGACTGCGCGCGGCATTGAAAGCCATCCAACGGTCGATCATCACGCCGATCGACCATCCCGACATGATGAAGAGAATGATAACGACGGCTTTCGCCAGAAGGCCCATCTGCTTCCATAGCGAAATCGGATCCCAACCGACCGAGCTCTGATCTTGCAGGAGCAAGGTATTGAGAATGTGTAAATTGCTAAATGCGATTGCTGCCAGATTAACTACCATGAGTTGCTTCTCCTCCTCAGAACCGTTTCAAAAAATTACGAATTTTAGCTGCCGCCTGCATGTGGCGCGGGTCTTACATCTACCACCAACCGGCTTTAACACCTCTACTTTGTGCGTCTTCGGAAACCTATTAAAGGCCGTCGGTGCTGGATCTCTCCCAGCACTAGCCTTTACGCTTTACGAACTCCCAAGCACCAAATCGTGGAAGGTAGCACAACGTTTGATGCAAGAAAAGCGAACCAGGCAGACAGCCTATCTTTCAGAAATGCTTTTGTTTCCGCATCGCGGCCAAAGGTTGGACGTGCGATCGGCCCAACCTCAAAACAGCCGCAATCGATTCCAATTCCAGTCATCCACAATCAAAGTCGCCGAAGAGTCTAGCCTCCAGACAAGCTGAAGATCACGTCGACTTGCGTTTCTACCGCGACCGGTTCACCATTCAGCAGGTATGGCTTGTAGCGCCACTGCTTCACCGCTTCGATCGCTGCCGGAGCCAGCATGGGATGGCCGCTGACCAGCTTTAAGCCCTGAATCGTGCCATCCTTGCTGATTTCAGCCGTCAACAGAACGTGGCCCTGAATGCGTGCCGATTTTGCGAGCGGCGGATAATTTGGTTGAACTTTCTTCAGTAGAAGTCCGGTTGCGACGCCGGTCGATACCCGCACGCGCTGCGGAGTGGCTACCTTTGGAACAGCGACCGGAGTCGAACTCAGGATGCCGCCCATAACGCCGCCAGCTGAACCACCGGGGATGCCCCCCGGAACGCCGCCCGTGACACCCGCGCCGAGATCAGGCGGAGCCTCTTCTTCTTTAATCATCTGAACTTTTTGTGGAATCTTGGTCGGCGTCCGCAGTTGGCCGTTGATGACTTCGCTCTGCACCTTCACAACCTTGACCGGCGCAGCGGCCGGAGGAGGTGGTGGCGGTGGCGGTGGCGGTGGCGCCACCAGAAATGTCATGAGCTGCGTTTTCGGCAGCGCGTCCGTGTAAATCAGTGGAATTAGAATTAAGACCCCGATGAGCCCTACCTGTAATAAGAACGACAGGATGGTTGTGCTCAATCGCTTAGTCTTCAATTTATTGCCGGATTCAATCAGGCTGTCTTCAAACATGGGCTTCTCCCAACACCAGACCCTTA
>JAYVCW010000351.1:0-5086 GCA_043749775.1 Acidobacteriaceae bacterium
GAACCGGCAGTGATCGCGGAATCCACATAGAAACAAATGCCGCGGGCGCTTACGTCGCGGGTTTGCGCGGATTTCTCATCCTCGCTCTCCCCATAGCGCACTGATACTGGCAAACGAAGCGCAAAGCGCCGAGTGGCGCGTTTATCTTTTTCTTTTTCCGTCTCGCGTTGCGTGCCGCGTTCACCGTTTTGATCCTGCTGCGCTTCGGCCATTTATCCTCCCGTCAACACTTCCGGGAACCGCAAGTAAGCATGTCAAGTAGCGGAGAAGCTGTCAAGGCGGGAAGGGCGACGCGCGAAGTCACCCCGATGGCGGGATTGTGTGCGGAACGGTATTCTGATCTGCCACTCTCAGGTGGAGGTGTATTTGCGCGGGTTGAAGGGAAAGCGAGTTCTGATCACGGGCGGCGCGAGCGGCATCGGCGCGGCCACGGCGGCGCGTTTTTTAGAGGAAGGCGCTGTCGTATGCGTGCTCGATCGCGACGCCGATGGGCGCAAAAAAATCACTGCTGAGTTGCCTGCTTTGGCCGGAGTGCTCGCCGCCGATGTTTCAAATCTCGAGGAAGTCACGGCGGCCTTTGGCGAGGCCGTGCAACTCATGGGCGGCGTGGACGTGCTGATCAATAACGCCGGCATCAGCATTCGCCATAATTTCCTCGATATCACTCCGCAGGAGTGGGACAAAGTGATCGCGGTGAATCTCACCGGCGTCTTCTACGTGGCGCAGGCTGCTGCCCGCCACATGATGGAGCGCGGGAGTGGGGTTATTTTGCAGACCTCGTCGACGAACGGCGTCATGGGATATCCATTCTATGCGGACTATAACGCGACGAAAGCGGGCGTGATCGAGCTCACAAAGTCGATGGCCCTGGAACTCGCTCCTAAGATCCGAGTATGCGCGGTAGCGCCCGGTTATGTACTAACGCCGATGCAGCGGGCTGAGTATACAGACGAAATGCTGGCGGAAGTGAATCGCAAGATTCCGTTGCGCAGGCATGCACAACCTGAAGAGATAGCCGCGCTGTTCGCCTTCCTTGCCTCCGACGACGCGCAAAACATTACCGGCCACGTCTACACCTGCGACGGAGGAGAAACGGCGGGAGGCCTCGCCAGCCGCTAGCCATGCAGCTCTCAGGCAAAGTTGCCATGATCACCGGCGGAGCGTCCGGGATTGGCCGAGCTACCGCGCTTCTCTTCGCTCGAGAAGGCGCGTCGGTTGTTGTAGCGGACTTGAAAGCCAACGAGGGCGAGCAGGTTGTCTCCGAAATTAATCGGTCTGGTGGCACGGGTGTGTTTCAAGCGGCCGACGTGTCAAATTCCCAGGATTGCTTGCGGCTGGTTGAGGCTGCCATCGCCGCTTTTGAAAGAATCGATATTCTGTTCAACAATGCAGGTATCATCCGGCGAGCGACGGTCGTTGAACTCGCTGAAGAGGATTGGGACCTGGTGATGGCAGTGAACGTAAAGTCGATCTACCTTTTGTCGCGCGAAGTGATTCCACTCATGGCCAAGGCTGGAGGCGGCGCCATCATCAATACGGCATCGGGATGGGGCCTGGCTGGCGGCGCGAAGGCGGCCGTCTACTGCGCATCCAAAGGCGCTGTCGTTTTGTTGACGAAAGCGATGGCGATGGATCACGGGCCGCAAAAAATCAGGGTCAATTGCGTCTGCCCCGGAGATACCGACACTGGAATGCTCAGAGACGAGGCGCAACAGTTAGGAGAAGATAGCCAACAGTTCGTTGCTGCGTCTGCGAGCCGTCCACTCGGCAGAGTAGGTTCGCCTGAAGATATCGCGCAGGCTGTTCTATATCTCGCAAGCGACGCGTCGTCGTTTGTCACAGGAACCGCACTGGTTGTCGATGGCGGCGGCTTAGCGGGAATCTAGATCTCAAGTGGAAACGGCACGACAAATTGATCGTCATTATTTTTATCTTTCTTTATCTTTTATCTTTCATTAAATGCCTCCCAAACCTACAACGACGAGCAGCAGAGAAAAATCACGCAAGTGGTACGAGCGCGCCCAGCGATCGCTTGTGGAAGGGGTCAACTCTCCGTCGCGGGGAGCGGCAGTGTTCTCGCCTGGGCCGATCGTGCTCGAGCGCGGAGGCGGAACGCGGGTTTGGGATCTCGACGGAAACGAATACATCGACTTCATGATGTCGTTTGGCGCGTTGATCCATGGGCACGCCCATCCGAAAATCGTTGAAGTGGCGTCGAAGGCGATCGCTGAGGGCTCGCACTTTGCCGCGGCAACGCCAGCCGAGGCGGAGGCCGCTGAGCGAGTGCTCGAAATGGTTCCGACGGCGGAGAGAGTGCGCTTCGCCAATACCGGAACGGAAGCGACCATGCTCGCTCTTCGTCTAGCGCGCGCACACACGGGGCGAACGAAATTTCTAAAGTTTGAAGGCCACTATCACGGCTGGTACGATCCTTACTGCCTTAACGGAAACAGCCGCCCGGCGCAGCATCTCGGGCCCAGGGACAAACCCGCGCGCTTCCCCGACTCTGAAGGAATTCCAGCGTCGGTTCTAGACGATGTGGTGCTGGCGCCGTGGAATGACATCGAAACGCTAAAGCAGATTCTCCGCGAGCACGGGCCAGATCTCGCCGCCATCATCACCGAGCCGATCATGGCAAATATGGGTTGCATTCTGCCACGCGAAGAGTATCTGCAGAAGGTTTGCGATCTGGCGCACGACTACGACGCGCTCTTCATTCTGGATGAGGTCGTAACCGGCTTCCGCTACGCTCCCGGAGGCTGCCAGCAATATTATGGTTTGAAACCGGACCTGAGCACCTTTGGCAAAGCCCTGGGCGCCGGCTTTACGGTGGGCGCGGTGACTGGCTCGCGAGAGATTCTTGAACGGATGCGCTGGGGTAGTGAGATGGTTCTGCATTACGGAACCTTCAACGGTCATCGCCTCACCATGAAAGTGGTTGCGGCAAATTTGGATTTACTTATGGCGAGCGGAGCGGTGGCCTACGAAAAAATTTACCAGACAGGGAATTCCGCGATCGCCGGCCTACAGGAAATTTTCCGCCGCAGAAAGATCGACGCCATCGTACAAGGCTTTGGCCCTATGTTCCAGATTTACTTTACACAGCGCGGGGCCGTTTACGACTATCGCGATTACTGCGAATACGCAGACACCGAAAAATATTCGCGTTTCGTTCACGGGCTGCTTGACCGCGGAATCTATATGACGCCCTCAAACGGTCTCCACTGGATTATCTCAACTGCCCACACTGCGTCCGACGTGGAGACCTTGTTGGCCGCCGCCGACGACGTTTGCGCGAGTCTCGCGTGACGGCGCGCGATACCAGTGTTAAGACGGTCGCGTTCCTCGGCGGCGGCAGAATCACTTCGGCAATCCTCGCCGGGCTGAATCTTGTGAAGCACGAGTACAAGCTGCTGGTGCATGATCGCAATCCCGAAAAGCTTCGGCAGTTGAAAAGGCTCTACGCGGTATCGGTTGAGGCAAACCTTTGGCGAGCGATCGCGGACAGCGATATTCTTGTCGCTGCCGTTCGTCCCCATTCGATGCGCGAACTTCTCGGCAACCTTCAAGAATCGCCGCGAAGCGCAGCGACTGCGGGAGCTAAAGAATTTCGCCGTGCCGCGAGGCCGCTGGCCATCAGTCTGGCTGCCGGCGTCCCTCTGCGGACGCTGCGCAAGTATGCCGGACGATTCACCTGGGCGCGAGCCATGCCGAGTCCCGTTGGCCGTTTCGGCAAAGGGCTCACGGCGCTTGCATTTCCGCACGATTTTCCGCGGAAGGATCGAAAATCGATGAAGGATTTCTTTGCCTTGATCGGTACCGTTATCGAAATTCCAGAAGCCAAGTTTGATGCTTTTACCGTAACTTACTCCAGCAGCCACGGCTATCATGCGCTGGCAGCCTTGGCAGATTCCGCACAAGCGATGGGCCTCGATCGTAAAACTGCGCTGCTTGCGGCCGCTCACGCTCTTGCCGATGGAATCATCGCTTGGCGGGAGGGCAAGGTTCGGTTGGAAGAATTGCTTGAAGAGGCTGCCACCCCAGGCGGCATCGCGGCCGCGACTTTGGCGGCAATGGATGCGTCCGGATATGAGAAGTCAGTGCGGCGGGGTCTCGCGGCCGGGCTTCAGCGTGCCCGCGAAAACGCGGCGAAATGATTTTCCTCGGAACCGATGACAAACCGATTACGTACTCGTCTAACAGAACGAAGCAGGATCGGATGACTGTACGCGCAACAACTATCACATCTCAATCTTTAATGGAGAATCGTTGAATGGAGAATCAATGCGATTTCTAATTCGTGTACTTGCCGTTGCCCTTCTTATACCGGTCACTTTTGCCGCAGCTTATCCTCCTGCTGATCTCGAAACGCGCCGGAAGGCGCTCAAAGATCTTCTAAGCGAGCGCTGGGAATATACCATGCGCACCAGTCCCATTTACGCTTCGATCCTTGGCGACAAGCGCTATAACGACAAGCTTGACGACTATTCACAGAAATTTATCGACGAGGATCTCGAGCAGACCCGGCGCGATCTTGCTCGCTTCGAAGCGATTGACACCGCCGGGTTTCCCGATCAGGAGACGCTGAACAAGCAACTCATGGTGCGAGACTTGCAAATGAGTCTTGAAGGCGCCCGCTTCAAACCATGGGAAATGCCGGTCAATCAAGGAAACGGCATTCATATCGACACACCACAACTTGTCAGCGTCCTGTCGTTTGCGGATGTAAAAGATTACGAAGACTACATTACCCGTCTGAAGTTGCTTCCTGTTTTGTTCGACCAAAATATCGAGCAGATGCGTAAGGGGATGGCGGACGGTCTGATGCCGCCAAAAATTCTCCTCAACATGGTGGCCTCGCAGGCTAATGGAATCGCGGTCACCCCGATAGAGAAAAGCCCGTTCGCTCATCCTTTTGACAAGTTTCCCGACAAGATTTCAGAAGCTGACCGCAAGCGCCTGCGCGAGGCCGGCTTGGCCGCGATTAGAGATTCCGTTACTCCCGCCTATGTGAAATTTACCGCATTCGTGCGCGATGAATATGCGCCCAAAGGACGACCCGAGCCCGGCGCCTGGTCTCTGCCCG
>JAYVCW010000352.1:0-18710 GCA_043749775.1 Acidobacteriaceae bacterium
GACCCCCTGCGCCCAAGGCAGGTGCGCTACCAGGCTGCGCTACGCCCCGACTGTTTAATTATAGCTGCGAATTTCGTTGGCTCTAGGGCGGGACATTTCCGACGCTCCGAAGTTGCCGAAATTATGCCGCACGGGCGCCCTCGGTCTATAATTTTAGTTGCAAGTCATGCCCAGTCCCCGCTACGCATTGGTCACGTATCTTCGGAATCCGATTGGCGAGTTTGTTGAGAATCTGCGCCAGGAACTCCACCCCACAACCGAGCATATGGCGGCCCACCTTACCATTCTGCCTCCGCGCGAACTCGCCGGACGCGAAGAAGATGCGGTGGAATTTCTGGAAGAGGTTTGTTCGCGGGTCATTCCGTTTATGGTTGAACTAGGGGACGTGGAGACATTCCTGCCCACTACTCCAACGGTGTTCATCCAGGTGAAGCGGGCGGCTTACCGAATGCGCGAGTTACACGATCGACTCTGCAGCCACGGGCTTGGCTGCGAGGAAATCTGGCCCTATATTCCCCACCTCACGATTGTGAAGACGAACAACAATTTCGAAGCACAAACGGCTTACGAGATTGCCCGCGACAAGTGGGCGCGGTTTTCCGGCGACCGCGATGTGCTCGTAGAAAAGCTGATGTTCGTTCGCGAAGTTGACGGGCGTTGGCAGGATGTTGCTCCGTTGCCGCTCGGGCACGGCGAGCTGTCGTCAAAATCTTAAAGAATTTTCAGCCGTTTTTCCTGAAAAAAAGGCACATTTAGACGGCCCCCAAAAACCACCGAAAACCCTTAACCAGCGGCTAATTTCAAGGACTAGAGGTACATGGCCTTTCTGGCCGTTGCCAACTTTTCAGGACTGATTACCATGGAGTCAGTTCGATGAAGCGCATCCAAGGCCGGACCCGGGCTGCGGGCTTCATCGATAGAGCTTGCATTGATCGCACTCTAGTTCTAAAGAGAGATCAGAAGAGAGTCTATGCAAATTGGGGTGTATGGGTCCGGATATCTCGCCACGATAATCTCCGCTTGCCTTGCTGATTTTGGAACTCCGGTTTGCTGCTGTCATGCTGACGGCTCGCGCATCATGGAAGTTGCCAAAGGCAACATTACTTTCTTTGAGAAGAACTTGCAGGAAGTGATCCGGCGCAATGTCCGTGCGGGGCGGCTGGTGTATTCGTCCGATCCGGAAGAGCTGGCGCGGCGCTCGCAGGTTATTTTTCTCGCCGAAGATTCCGCCGATGGCCTGGAAGAAATGGTGCTGAAGCTTGCTTCGGCGTCTGCTGGCAGGTTCCAGGTGCAGTCGATCGTGACCCCGACACGGGTTGGCTCGACGACCGCGATCGAGAGGCGGCTTAAGGAAAAAGGGCTGAAGAGCTTGCTCGTTTGCCAGCCGATGTTCTTCACCAATGGTTGCGCGGTCGAGGACTTTAACTGGCCCGACCGCATTATCTTAGGCACAGGATCAAGTGAAGCTATTTCCGCACTGAAACAGATTTTCCATCCGCTGGTGATGCGCGGAGTCCCGGTGCTCGTCACGAACTACGAGACGGCGGAGTTGGCGCGCGAAGCGACCACTGCGTTTGTGGCTACGAAGATTTCATTCATCAACGAAATTGCGGGGCTCTGCGAGCACGTGAATGCCGATGCGGTCAGCCTGTCGCTGGCTCTCGGTCTCGACAAGAAGATCGCGCCGCGCTGCCTGCAGCCCGGCGCGGGTATGGGCGGAATTTTTGCCGAATCAGACATGCAGATGCTCACAAGTCTGGCGCGAGAGAATCAGGTTGACCTGAAAGTTCTGAACGCCGCTCGCGAAGTGAATGTCGATGTCGCAACTCGGCTCATGCAGAAAGTAGCGCGAGCGCTTGATACGGTGCAGAATAAAGAAGTCGGGATTTTGGGGCTTGCTTTCAAGCCGAACACGAACTCAGTCGCGGGCTCTGCTTCCGTGCAGTTGGCGCAGAATCTGCTCGCTGGCGGAGCGCGCGTGCGAGCCTACGATCCGGTCGCGATTCCCGAAGCGCGCATGCAGTTGAATGGCGCCGTCAAGTATTGCGAGTCCGCATATAGCGTCGCCGAAGGCGTGGACGCGTTAATCGTGGCAACCGGATGGCCCGAGTTCAGGACGCTCGACTTCGCGAAGATTAAGGATCTGGTGAAGCGTCCGATTATTTTTGATACGAAGAATCTGCTCGACTCAACGCGGCTGCGGGCGATGGGCTTCCAGTATATGGGAGTTGGGCGGCCCGCCTAGCCTCGGGTGCCACGGCGCTTTGGCGCGAGGCGGATTTTTGGCGCGGCTGAATGACTGAACGTGGCAGCCCTTCCCGTTTCATGCGAGCCTGTCCCCTATAAGTTTGTCATCCTCGCGCAGCGACGGACCTGCAGCGCGCAGCCCCAATAGACTTGCCGCTTCCCCTATCGACTTCCCCCGCAATTGTTATAATCGTTGTCTGCGGTGGGAGTAGCTCAATCGGTAGAGCATCGGACTGTGGCTCCGACGGTTGCGGGTTCAAGTCCCGTCTCCCACCCCAACGGTTCAGTTTTCGCAACCCCGCAGAACCGGCGGTGCCAGTTTCAAGCGGCGCAATCCACAGATAGCCTTGCCAAAGTTTTCTTTGCCGAAGGTCGGCGGTGGCGCGCAGTTTGCGCAAGTCACCAGGCAAGGCCTGGTTTCAGCGCCTGCATCACGACCGAAGGATTGCCGCGCTCCGGCCCGCCTCGCAAAGATGTACAGGCTGAAAAAAGGGAAAAGAAAGCATGTTGAAGAGCAACGGGGGCTCGCTGTGATCACTGCTTACCGGGTTGGCTGATTAGCTCGAGATTTTTTTCGGGAAGGGTTGCAGACGCGATCGGCTTCTTCCGTTGCCGCTCGTTCTTGGCTTCACTCTGCGAGAATAATTTCGCAGTGATCAGCAAGGCGGTAAAAGTCAGGCTTAGGAGCATGACTTGCTGCCACGCGGTCAGCATGGAAGCATTGCCGAGCAGAGTCAATCCGGCGAAGCAAAATAAGAGATGAACGCAAAAAACTTGCAACGAAGATTGCCCTAGTACAACAAAAGGTCGGATGGTGATTGGCTTCATAACTTTCTGCCAACGCGCCAGAAGCACGGCAACCGCCGCGAAATCGAGGAGCCGGAAAAAACCAAGGTGCCATTTATCGATCATGAACGAGCTCGAGTACATCTCGAAGCCGTAATCGATGGCGCGCCGCAGCACAAAGCATCCGACAACGACCAACACGGCTGGAGCGGCCGCTCGCTTTGCCCAGGCTTCAATCGGAAGATCATCTTCCGCCCAGCGAACTCCTAGCCATACGCCCACGAACCAGAGAAACTGCCACGCCCACAAGTCGAACGGTCCCATTTCGTTTAAGGGAATGTTTGTGCGAATGTAGCGCATCATGAAATTGTGTTCCGTCTCGCGAAAGCCAAACTGAGCGAGGAACCAGAAGGCGAACGAGACGCCCAGAATCGGCTTCCACCCAATTTTGCGTGCCTGGGGCAGCACGACTGTCGTAAGCGATAAAAAAATGATGTACATGGGCAGGATGTCGAGCAACGGCGGGCGGTAGATGAGCAAAGCGGCTTCGGTAATCGCTTGCTTCGCTCCGGCGTTGAAGTAGAAATCCAGAAGATTGTGAAGCCCTGGGCGATTGCCGCGAGCCGCAATCGGAACAGCCACGAGGAACGCGAAAGCGAGCAAGAGCACATGGTAGCCGTAGAGCCGAAGCGTTCGTCCCCATAACTTGAAGGTCATGGCACGGTAGCCATCGGCCTCCGCCATGCGAAAGTAAATGCGGCCGGTAAAGACGGCGGAGAGAAAAATAAAGCCTTCCGCGGCTGACACGAAGCCGAAAGGCTGATTGACCCAGGCGCTGGCGGCAGTCGGCAGGTGGGCGAGCGCAATCCAGACGAGCATCAGTCCGCGCATAGCATCGAGTTCCGGACGGCGGCCGTTCGCCATGGAAGTTAGACGCCATCTGGCGAACAATCGTCGCCGAAATTTGGCACTTTATCGCGCTTTACAACAAAAGCAGCCGTGCCGAGCCGAAACTTTGCTAAATTTAATCGCGGGGGGTCTGTGTTGAGGAAATTGTTACTCGTTTATATATTTTTTTTGCTGCTGATCCCGGCGCTGTCGCACGCAAATCCGTTCGCAAAAAAACAGGAAACCGGCTTCCTCGATCGCACCGTCTCGCTGCAAGGAGTTGAATATAAGTATCAGGTCTTCGTTCCCGAAGATTGGAGTCCACACAAGAAGTGGCCCATCGTCCTGTTTCTGCATGGCGCCGGCGAACGCGGCGACGACGGTATGCTTGAGACCGACGTCGGAATCGCATCCGCGATTCGGACTTCGCGCAAAGAAGTCAACGCCATCGTCGTCATGCCGCAGTGTCCGAAAACGCTCTGGTGGGTGATGCCGCCGATGCAAGATCTCGCCATCGAGGCGCTCGATCGCGCGGCGAAGGAATTTCACGGCGATCCGCAACGAACCTATCTGGCTGGGTTATCCATGGGCGGGTTCGGTTCCTGGAAATTGGCCGGGAAATATCAGGGGCGGTTTGCGGCAATGATCGTCATCTGCGGCGGCATTCGGGTGCCGGCAAGGGCGATTAAAGCTTATCCATATCTCGCGAGCGTGCTGCCGCCCGACTCGCCGAAGAGCTACTCCGAGGCGGCTGAGCGGGTCGGCAAAGTTCCGGTCTGGATTTTTCACGGCGCCGATGACGACATTATTCCGGTGACCGAATCGCGACGCATGGCCGCCGCCATGAAGCAGGTTGGGGCCGAGGTTCATTACACGGAATATCCCGGCATCCGGCATGACTCGTGGGACAAGGCTTTTGATGAACCGAAGTTATTTCCGTGGCTCTTCTCGAAAACGCTTGCCTCGCCAGCCAGATAGTTTCGTCCCTCACTTTTTCGTTTGAAGTAGCGCTTGTCGCGTTCGAGTCAGCGTGAATTCCATGGATTCTTTGGGAATGGTCGATATGAGCGGACCGATCAACCATCCCAATCCGGTGGGAATGTCTCGCGTAAGCGAGATAGCCTGGAGTTGGACATAAGTTCCTCCATCGCGCTGCTCGAAGCGCCAGTAAGAATTCAGACGCCACATAAATCCATTGTCATCTCCGACTGGCTTAGCGACTTCATTCTTTTGCCCGGCGTTGTCGATCTCCTGAATGCGAGTGCATACGGACCGGGCGAGGGCTCTTTCGTTGCCCAACAACTGATAGCGAATGTCGTAATTCGTATCTAACACAGCAATCTTCTTGCGCAGTCGCAGGGATACTTTGAAGAGTTGACCGTCGTGCGAGGTTAAGTGGGATCGCTCGACATCCGGCGCGTAGAACTTGTAGTGGTTGTCGTAGTCCTGAAGGAAAGCTAAGGTTTGCGCCAATGTCGCGCCCGGAATAAATGTTGTGCCTCGCCAATCAAGAATGATGCCACCGGGTACTGGGATAGCGCGGCCCAGGCTGAGCGTCTCTTCCCGATTTACGATCACCCCGCCCTGCTTCAGACGTTCAATTGCAGCTTGGCGCTCGGCCTTCGGAAGTTGGTCAATCCGCAAGAATGAGGCGGCCTGCTCCTCTGCCTGCATTCGCTGCTCCGTCAACTCAACATATTGGTCGAAGGCAGCCACGGTTCGAGCCTGAAGATGTTCGGCATATAGAGCTTGACTAACGAATGCTGACATTGTGATCAGGAGGATCATTACTCGAATGGCAGCGCTCTTCGCTCGGTTATGATGTCTGCGATGGCGGCGGATCAATCCAGGAGAATCTATCGGTTCGGAGTCTTTGAAGTCGACACCGAAAGCGGCGAGCTGCGCAAGTCGGGTGTGCGGCTGCGACTGCAAGAGCAAGCATTTCAGGTGTTGATCGTCTTGCTGGAGCGGCCGGGTGAAGTTGTGACGCGCGAAGATCTGCGGCAGAAACTTTGGCCATCCGATACGTTCGTAGATTTTGATCATAGTTTAAATACCGTCGTAAATAAGGTGCGAGAGGTGCTGGGCGACTCCGCCTCGAATCCGCGGTTCATTCAGACGATCACCAGACGAGGGTATCGATTTCTCGGGTCGGTCGAACCGAGATCCGATCAACAATCGGCGGTTTCTTCGGTTGAGCCGGTCGTGGCGCCGAGAGCGCCGGTGCAAAATACGCAGGAAGACGACGCGCTGCTTACATCTTCGAGTGATGTTCCGGCTGCACCGCAAGGCTACGTTCGAATTTTGTTTCTGCTTATTCAACTGATGTACCTATGTTTTTATATCGTAGCGTTGGTACGAATCTCTTTTGTCGAGGAGTACCTGCAACAAGCCTCCAGTCGCCATGAGTGGGTTTTAGCCACTCTCATCGTTTCCGCCGCCATTGGCATTCCGGTCCGGCTTTATCTGCTCTCTGCCGTCTCCTTCGATATTCAGCACTTCGGGCGTAAAGTACTTCGTATCTTCCCCGCAACTTTCTTGCTCGACGAACTCTGGGCACTGTCGCCATTCCTGATCACGCCGCAGATAGGGATGGGCGCAGCCTTAGCGGTGACGGCGGCGCTCATTTATCTCCCTTTTGCGCAACGGTCTCTGGTGCTAATGCGGGAGCGGTCGCGGTCGTTAACGGGCTAGCACTTGCGCCTGAGATGAACACCCAATGATCGCTGATCCAGAAATTACCGAGGGCGCATATCGCCGTGCTCATCAGATTCGCCGGCAGCAAGGGCAAATGCATCTCGCCGCTGAACAGCCCCATCAACAGGACGTTGCCTATCAGCGATATCAGCCCGTTACTCAGATTGAATCGTAGGAAAGCAGAAAGAGTTTCTGCGAGCGAGCTTTGCCGTCCCGGCCACGTAAAGAGCCGGTGCCAGATGAAGTTGTGCAGAATCGCTGACTCGACCGCTCCAACCGTGGCGACTAAGTAACTCGTCTTTATCGCTGCGAGCAGCGAAAGCACCGCGAACTGGACGACAAATCCAATCGCTCCCACAAGGGAAAACCTTGCCAGCCTACGCTGTGCTGTCACGGTCCGATTCATGGCAGAGGCTCCTCGCGATAGAGCTGCGCGGTGTGCCGAATAGCTGAAACGATCATCATAAGAGCCATTGCGAAAATCGCGATTGAGCCGCCGAGGTCGAACAGCGAGGTAGTCTTGCCAAGAAATCTCACCGTCGGATGCCACAACAGAGTCAGGTTGCCGACGGCAAGCAGGATGCGAATTTCCGTCGGGCCAAACTTGAAGTGTGAAAGCTGAAAGCAGCCAAACGTATAGGTCGCAAGGTAGGCTTCGATGGAGAGCATCAGGAATGCGATTAACATTCCGAAGGCGACTGCCGGACTGACGTAGCCAGAGAGCGCCATCCCTCCCATTAAGAAAAAGGCAGCGATAGAGTCGCAGACATGATCGACGTAGAATCCGTAGCGCGGACGCTGGCGATTGCGGACTCGAGCCAAAGTGCCGTCAAGGCTGTCTCCAAGCCAATTCAAGGCAAGGAAAAGGATGCAGGCCGTCAGTGCTCCCTTATTGTGGCGAGCAAAGGCGTAACAGACCCCCGCCAGACATTGCGAGACGAATCCGAGAATGGTGAGGTGGTCGGAGCTCATCCACGACGGGGCGCGCACGGCCAAGAACATTAACAGCCTTCGTTCGGCCGAGGCCGTCAGGCCCTGATGAATTCTAGGGGCGGATGAAAAGATGAGTGGCTTGGGATTGGTAAGCGGTGGCGCTGCGATCGACATGAGATTGCTCTCCTTCAGCGAGAACATGAATCAGGTCGGTGGGATAGAGCAATGCACGGCGGGTAAAACAAAAGACAATCGAATATCAAGCGATAAGCGCACTAAAACCAGGAGAATAGACGGACGTATACCCGGAATCTTCACCGGCTGACACACTCGCCAGCGGCTAAAAGTTGCTTCGTGATCGCTTCAACGGCACGAATGGGACTCGTGCCCATTCCTCGCTTAACTTCTCGCATGTCATTGGTCTCTGAGCCAGGGAACTGCCAGGTCTCCTGCTGCGGATTGATCGCAAAACACGGATGCCTTCGGACGGGAGGTGCCTAGTTAGCCAGAGGCGTTCAGCTATCGCGCTCCAACTACTTCTTTTTCCTTCGCGGCGTAGTGAGAGTCGACGTAGTCATCCAGAATCCTGATAAATTCCGGAACGATCTTATCTCCCTTCAAGGTGGTGAAGAGGCGTCCATCGACATAGACGGGGGCTTTCGGTTCTTCGGCGGTGCCGGGGAGGGAGATCCCAAGGCTTGCATGCTTTGACTCACCAGGGCCGTTGACGACGCAGCCCATGACGGCGACTTTCATCTCTTCGACGCCAGTGTGGGTTTTTTTCCAAACGGGCATTTGATCGCGCAGGTAGGTCTGTATCTGCTGCGCCATCTCCTGAAAAAAAGTGCTGGTGGTGCGCCCGCATCCGGGGCAAGCGGTGACCTGCGGGGTAAAGCTGCGGATGCCGAGCGATTGCAGAATCTGTTGCGCCACGCGAACTTCTTCCGTGCGGTCGCCCCCGGGCGCGGGGGTCAGCGAGACGCGGATCGTATCGCCGATACCTTCCTGCAAAAGGACTGACATGGCGGCGCTTGACGCGACGATACCTTTCGCTCCCATGCCGGCTTCGGTCAATCCGAGATGTAGCGGATATTCGCAGCGCGAGGCGAGAATGCGGTAAACGTCGATCAAGTCCTGCACTCCGCTGACCTTAGCGCTGAGGATGATCTGGTCGGCGCGAAGTCCGTATTGCTCTGCCAACTGCGCCGAAGTCAGGGCGCTGACCACGATCGCTTCCATGGTGACTTCGCGCGCGTCTTTCGGCTCCGGCAGGCGCGAATTTTCGTCCATCATTCTCGTAAGCAGGGCTTGGTCGAGCGATCCCCAATTCACGCCAATGCGCACCGGCTTCTGGTGCTTCACCGCCATTTCGATCATGGTGCGGAAATTGTCCTCGCCCTTGCGTCCGATGCTGGCGTTGCCGGGATTAATGCGGTATTTGGCCAAGCCCTCGGCGCATCCAGGATATTTCGTGAGCAGGAGATGCCCGTTGTAGTGGAAGTCTCCAACGATGGGGACGATCAGACCTTGCTTTTGCAGCCCCTCGTTGATGTAGGGGATGGCTTTCGCCGCATCGTCATTGTTGACGGTGACGCGGACGATTTCGCTGCCAGCGCGAGCGAGCGCAGCGACCTGCTTGATCGTGCCGGGGATGTCCGCCGTATCGGTATTGGTCATTGACTGCACCATAACCGGGGCATTGCTGCCCACGCGGACTCCGCCGATGGTGGCAGTAAAGGTTTTTCTACGCTGAATTTGGGCCATGTTTAGTGTCTATTTTAAACCAGGCAGGGCAAAAGCGCGATGAAGGGAGGGTTGCCATGACAACTTCTGCAGAGTGAATCTACCGATTTGACGCTGCGCTGGCGTCCCGCCGGCAACCACGTTCGGCGGGACGTCGCGCTACCGCTATGAGCTTACGGCATTCTTGTCAGGCCCGGCAGCGTCTTGACCAGGTCGTTGTAGATCACCATCACCGCAAAGAGTACGAGGAATACGAATGCTGCCTGGTAGATGCGTTCTTTGATTGGCAGGCTGATCTCCCGCTGCATCAGGCTCTCGATGAATAGGAGGAGGATCACGCCTCCGTCCAGAATCGGAATCGGCAGGAGGTTCATGATGCCGAGGTTCAAGCTGATGGCGGCCGTGATTAAGAAAAGGGGGCTCCAGCCTCTTTCGCGGGCGGCGGCGCCTACTGCGCTGCCAATACCGATAGGTCCATCCACTTGCCGCATCGAGACTTTGCGCTCCGCCATCTTGCGCAACAGTTCGAGAATCAGGAACGAGCTCTTCTTGTTATCGGAAAGGGAACGTTTAAGCGCCTCCGAAAAATTCAGTTTAACGACTTTCGTTGGCATGCTCGCGATTCCGATACGGTAGCGTACCTCCTGCGAGGGCCCACCCGGAGCTAGCGTCGGGTTTATGGTAAACGTCTTTTTTTCTTTGTTTCGCAGCGCCACGATTTCTAACGGCTGATCTTTCGTCTTATTCAGGAGTTGAACCAAGGCCTCCAGAGCCGGAATCTCCTGACCGTTCGCGGTCAGAATCTGATCGCCGATCTTCAGGCCAGCCTTTTCGGCCGGCATCCCGGGCTCGACTGCGGTTAGCGTCACCGTAACGTCGGGCACCCAGCCCATCGATCCATATTGATTTGGGCCCATGGGCTCCGGAACGAGCGTCTTTTCGACCACTTGTCCGTTGCGCTCAATACTGAACTTCATGGGCTGATTGGGGCTAAGCGCGTCTTTTATATCGACCTGCTCCCAGTTTGGGTTTTGAATCTCCTCAACTTGAACGATTTTGTCGCCCTTTTGAATTCCCGCCCGTTGGGCAGGGGTATTCGGATTCACCCAACCGACAACTGCTGGCTGGTCGGCAATTGCGGGATACTCGTAGTGGACCATGTAGACGCCTGTCAGCAAAACTACGGCGAGCATGATGTTCATGAATGGTCCAGCGATGGCGACGACAAACCGCTGCCAGCGTGGGTGATTCAGAAACTCGCCGGGATCGCCCGAACGGGTATCCATAGGATTCTCGCCCGACATCTTGACGTATCCACCGAGCGGTATGGCACTAATGCGGTAATCGGTCTCGCCCCGGCGAAAGCCGAGCAGACGCTTGCCAAAACCAATAGAGAAGACTTCCACCCTGACCCCGAAATACTTGGCGGCGGCGTAGTGCCCGAATTCATGAATGAGGATCATGAATCCAAGCACAATTCCCATGTCAAAAATCGTGTGCATGATGGATAAAAGCTGGGGCATATCTTCTTAGACTACTCCGTAAAGACGATTATGAAATGGCTCGAACGGGCAGTGTCTTCCGGATATGCCCCTTCACGATTTCGCTTGTCACCCGGCGTGCCTCTATGTCAGAAGCAAGCACCTCTTGTATAGATTCCAACTGAGCGGTTGGCGTTGCAGTCATTACTTCCTCAATAATCCGGGGAATGTCCTCGAAGCCGATGCGCTCGTCCAGGAAGGCCGCCACCGCCACTTCATCGGCCGCGTTCAGGGCAATCGTCTTCGTGCCGCCGCTGGCCGCCGCTTCGTAAGCCAGCCGAAGACATGGGAATTTTTCCATGTCCGGCGGATAGAAATCCAGATGCCTCAGGTCACTCACAGAAAACCTAAGGTCAGAGGGGATGCGGTCGGGATAGGTGAGTGCATACAGGATCGGCAAGCGCATGTCTGTGACCGAAATCTGGGCGAGGATGCTGCCATCCACGAATTCGACCAGGGAATGAATCGTCGACTGTGGGTGCACCGTGACCTGCACGCGATCGGGAGGGACGTTGAAAAGGCGGCAGGCTTCGATCACCTCAAAGCCTTTATTCATCAATGTGGCGGAGTCGATGGTGATTCTTTTGCCCATCTTCCAGGTGGGATGGTTCAGGGCTTGCTGCACAGTAATGCCAGCGAAATCGGCCTTGGGGATGTGTAGAAATGGGCCTCCTGAAGCCGTCAGCCAGATACGCTCGACTTCGTTGACTTCGGTGTCCATCCGTCCGCCGCGCAGGCACTGGTGGATGGCGTTGTGCTCGCTATCGATCGGGAGGAGGGGCTTGCCCTGCTTGCGCGCCTCGGCGGTGATCAGTTCGCCCGCAACCACCATGCACTCTTTATTCGCCAACCCCACCGTCTTCCCGGCGCGGACAGCTTCATAGGTGGCTTCGAGCCCCGCGACGCCAACGATGGCGCTGACGACGAAGTCCACGTCTTGATGGGTCGCCACCTGAACATTGCCAGCTGATCCGTGAACCACTTCGATCTGCGAAAGCCCGACGGCATGAAGCTTGGAGCGGACGGTCTCGGCGCTCTGCGCATTAGCGAGAGACAAAATTTGAGGCTTCCAACGCGAGGCCTGTTCAAAGGCCAAGTCCATATTTGTCCCGGCGGCCAGGGTAGCGACTTGAAAGCGGTCGGGATAGCTTTCAACCACGCTCAGAGTACTTCGACCGATTGAGCCAGTCGAACCAAGGATGGCAATGCGTTTCATCTGTATTTCTATTGTAAGTGAGCGAATGCGACTGAAAAGAAAACTGCGTGGTGGCCAGAGTCAGCCTCGGCACCACGCAGTGAGTGTTTCAACGGCGTGCAACACTTGTTCGCGAGCCAGTCGCCCGGGTTACGGATTCGGCGGTGGTGGTGGGAGCGCATTGAGATTACAAGCCCCGCCCATGAACTGAGTCGGTACATTCTTCGGCGGCGTGGCCCATGGCGCGTTTATGAAATCGAAGAAGTCGAGGCTCATATCGGACTGTGCGGCATCTCGATTCGACAACGGGTTGAGATTAAAACGCTTTTCGATCAACTTCAGGATTGCGGTGTGATCGTAGGGCGTGTGCGAAACGTAATTTTTCTTCGCGAACGGAGAGACGAGGATGAACGGCAATCGATAGCCAGTGTAGCCAAAATTGCAGATCCCGGTTCCAAGTTCGCCACTGTTGCTGCAGATATCCCCTGGCTTCAAATCAATAGGCAAGTAGTTGGGCGATGACGAAGCGTCCGGAGGCGCGGTGACTTGCGGCGGAACGTGATCGTAGAATCCACCCGGCTCGTCATAGGTAAAGAACATCGCCGAATCTTTCCAGTTCGGGCTCGCCATAAGAGCATTCATAATACTGGCGGTGAATGTGGCGCCTGACTGAATGTCAATTCCACCCGCGGTATCAGTGTCTGTGGGATGCTCGTCCAGTCCCGCGTCAGAGGGCGGCTCGATCAACGCCACTTGCGGGAGCGTTCCGTTGGCCAGATCCGCTTTCAGCTGGGTAACTGAAGCGATATTCTGGAGCAGCTGCGGGTTGTTCGCGATGGTCGTGTAGTACGTAAACATGTTGATATAGGAGTGTTGAATGAGACACGCCGAGTCGGTGTCGGAACAATTTGTTGCTGTCGAGTTCACATATATCTTCCAGGTAATTCCGGCATTCTGCAGTGCCTGGAAGATCGGCATATTGGTGAGCGCGCCATAGGGTGGAGCTAACGGATACACGTGGCCGCCCGATGTTCCAGCCAAAAGGAACATGCGATTGAGCTGGGTACGGCTCATGATGGGCGCGAACCACCGGTCTGACGTGGCGAAGGTGCTGGCCATGTAGTAGTAGTAGTTCAAATCGGTGTCGTCGTAGTAGCCCATGGTGCGGTAGCCGTTTACATCGTGCAACTGAGGAGTGACCTGGCGGGCGTCGTTGGCCGCCGCCTGCACCCATCCATTGAGTTGCGGAGCGGTAGTACCGATTGGATTGTTGAAATCCCAATCGATGTGCGCTTCATTCCAGAAGGGACTGAGAGCTTCAGAACACACGGAGTAGACGTTGTGGAATGAAGTCACCAAGGGAGCCGAAGAACTCGCCTGGCAGGTGGTTGCGGTCGACAAATTTGGGTCGCAGCCCGGAACCGCGGGCGGTGGGCCGTATGCTGGCGGGATATTACCCGACTGCGGATTGAATTGTGGTAAGCCATCGAATTGCTGATCCGGGGATCCGGCCTTGGCCCAGTATTGACGCATGGCTCCGAAATAATGATCGAGCGAGCGGTTCTCCTGGGCGAAGATGATGATGTGATTCAGGCTTTGCAAGCTCCCTGAATTCGGTGCGAAGCTTGCGCTCACGGTAGCGGACGAAGTCAGCGAGACGGTGCAGCTCCCGGAGCCGAAGCATACCCCTCCCCAACCGATAAACCCGTTGTTGGCGCTGGCGGTTTCGGTGAGCGTGATCGAAGTGTTGAGCGGGAAACTCGCCGCGCAAGTGCCAGGGCAATTGATGCCACTCGGGCTGCTGGTTACGGTACCACTGCCAGCGAGCGATAACGTTAGTGTGGCCGACGTGGAAGTGGAGGTAAAGGTCGGGCTCACGGTTACGGCACTGGTGATGTTCACTGTACAGGTGCTCGTACCCGAGCAACCTCCCCCGCTCCAACCGCTAAACGTGTAGCCGGCGCCCGCCGCGGCGGTAAGAACAACCTGGGTGTTATCAGCGAAGCTAGCCGTGCAAGTTCCAGGGCAGCTTATTCCCGTGGGATTGCTCACCACTGTGCCTGCCGTTGACGGTACACCCGATGGCAGGTAACTTACGCTGAGAGAAGCGGAAGCAGTTGCTACAAAGGCCGGGGTCACGGTCGTCGCGGAACTCATTGTCACGACGCAACTGCTCGTCCCTGAACACCCGCCTCCGCTCCATCCGGTAAACGAGTAGCCGGTGGCCGCCGTTGCTACCAGAGTGACCTTGATACCGGTAGCAAACGGGGCAATACACACGTTACTCGCGTCCCCTCCATTGCCGGAGCATTCGATGCCGGCAGGAATACTCGTGACCATACCTGCATTAGCTGGCGGAGCGATGATCGTTAGTTGAAAAGAAGATGGTGGTGGTGGCGTTCCGCCGCCGGAACCGGATTTCGAACTCGATCCGCATCCGGCCAGAAGCAGGCAAATCGAGATTGACGAACCCAGGATTGATTTGTGCAACGACGTCATGACGCGGCATTCCCCCGTGCATTGGATGTGGGGGCGGGCAATTATGGTTGGTAACAGAATGGGTACGTGGGAAATGTAACTTTAGTAACCACTGCTTGAAAGCCGCTGTCACATGCGTAGTTCGCAGTTCTTCAGAGTTTACGATCAGGATGACCACGCCGCTCAGAATGACAGAAGTTACTGCATCAGCCGCCACGCACCGAAAGCCCAGACGATTGGAACAGCAAACAACATAGCGTCAATTCGATCAAGCATGCCTCCATGTCCGGGCAGGATCGTGCCTGAATCCTTCACGCCAGCGCCACGTTTTATGAGTGATTCGACGAGGTCTCCGAATTGAGCTGCAACGTTTACCAGAGCGGCGAGAATAATCACCGGCCATAGCTGCGGCTGCTCCAAACCAAACATGCCATCGCGGCGTTCGATTAGACTCCACCGGAGAAGCGCACCGCTGATGGTTGGCGCGTAGTGAATCCACATGGCGCCGATAACTACGCTCGCTAGAATTGACGCGGTCGCGCCCTCCCACGTTTTCTTTGGGCTGACCTCCGGAGTCATGCGATGCCTGCCGATCGCTTTGCCTACGAAATAGGCGAAGATGTCTCCCGACCAAACCGATAACAAGGTGAAGATCGTCCAGATCGCACCTGCTGGTTCTTGACGAGTCGCCACGAGCAGCGCCATCGGAATCGCGATATACGTGAATGCGAATGTGGATGCCGCAGCTCCGGGATAGCCGGCGCTCAGCTTTGATCGGCGCATTGCCAAGGTTAAAAAAATAAACGGTGCCATGGCGGCGGAGAAGGCGATGGTGTAGAGCATCGCTGTTGTCTCCATCAGCGGAGTGCGGTTGCCGGTCGCGAGCATGACGAAGACGAAAAAGACGGCGATAAAAATATAAGTTGCGAGGGTCATGGGCTCGACTGCGTAGTGAGCCGTGAGTTTAAGGAACTCCGAAGCAGCCAGAAGGGCAACGACAGCGGAGATAATGACAAGCACGTAGATGGGCGCTTTAAGAACCAGCAGAAGAACGATAGGAATTAATGTGACAGCCGTCGCGATGCGCTTGATCAACGCTTAGCCCCGGTGGGGGCTCGGCGGGTAGCGGCTGATCCATTGCCACCGGTCGCTAAGCCTCCGTAGCGTCGATCCCGTTTTTGGTAATCTTCGATGCCTTCGAGAAGGTTCAGTCCCCGGAAATCTGGCCACAGTGTTGGCGTCACATAAATCTCGGCATAGGCGAGTTGCCACAACAAGAAGTTGCTAAGCCGCATCTCGCCGCTGGTGCGAATCACCAGGTCCGGATCTGGCAGGCCGCGCGTATAAAGATGATCGCTGATGGCTTGCTCGTCGACTTCCATGTGAGCGAGGCCGCCGTTGCGAGAGGCGGCTTCGGCGAGAGAGCGAAAGGCATCGACGATCTCGCTGCGCGCGCTGTAATTCAAGGCCAGCGTCAGCAGCATGCCGGTATTCCTTGCGGTCGCATCGCTCGCTTCACCCATCTCGCGGCGCACCGAAGCGGGCAGTTCGTGCTGGCGTCCGATATATTTCAAACGAATATTATTTTCATTCAGCGTGTTGACTTCAGCTTTGAGAAAACGGCACAAGAGG
The DNA here is from genome assembly GCA_043749775.1 of Acidobacteriaceae bacterium. Lineage (GTDB taxonomy): Bacteria > Acidobacteriota > Terriglobia > Terriglobales > Acidobacteriaceae > Acidiflorens. The sequence goes on from JAYVCW010000352.1 coordinate 16,141, forward strand.
CGCATCAGAAAATCGACTTCGGTCTGTGGCCGCTTTTTCCAATTTTCTTCAGAGAACGCATAGAGCGTCAGCGCGGGAATGCCGATGCGGGCCGCGGTTTCGACCGTTGAGCGCACGGACGCGACTCCGGCGCGATGCCCGGCCACCCGCGGCATGTGCCGTAGGCGAGCCCATCGCCCGTTCCCATCCATGATGATCGCAATGTGCTGGGGAAGACGCGCCGAATCGAGTCGCAGGTACGCAGCAGCTTCTTTGCGGTCCATTCCAGCCGGAACCGTGTGTGGCAAGTGGAACGCTCCGAATCGAAGCTAACATAGGAATTCCTGTGTAGGCAATGTGATACGGGTATCAGCGAGGCCATGCGACCGCGTGAGTTCTCAGCGGGGGAACAATCGCCTCTGCCAAGCCGTACCAGTGTCTAGCACTGATTGTTTCGTCTGTTGTTTTGTCTTTTTCGTGCCTGGAGATCGAATGTTTTCACGCTTGGTAATCGCATTCCCGCTTCTCGCTGCCTTAACCTGTGCCCATGCGGTCTCGCAAAATTCGGTCCGGGTCTCAATCCGGCCGGAACGGCCCCTCATCGAGCAGCGCGGGTCAAATCAATTCTTGAATTTTGATTTCTTACTCGAAAACGCTGGTGCAAAAGCCACCCATCTCAACCGCATCGAAGTTTCGTTGCTTGATACAGAAGGCAAGCTGGTTTGGCGACGAGAGGTCGACGAAAACGGGCATCCGGCAGGTGTCGAGACACTTGGCGATCGCGACATTGCAGCGGGAGGTCGCATCGGAATCTTCAACCCATTTTATGAATTCGGACCTGAGTTTAAATTGGAGAAGTTAATCTATAAGTTCTTCTTCAACGAGCTGGGCTACCGAACAGCGACGCCGTTGGACTCTCAATCGTCAGTAGAGATCACGGTCCTTCCTTTGAATTTCGTCGGAAAGACCCCTCTGCTCTTGCCGGTTCACGATCGCAGCATAATTTTCGATGGTCACGATTTCTATGCGCATCACCGCCGGCAAAATCCGGCCAACCCCAATGTCATTAAGTTGAAGATTCGCGGAAACCCTATTCGCTATGCCTACGACTTCTGCCCGGTGAATGACAAAGGAGAGATGTATAAAGGGTCTCCATACAAAAAAGAGAACTGGTATGGATACGGCAAACCGATCTTCGCTCCTGCTGGAGGAACGGTCGTGGACTCGGCAAATGATGTTCCCGAAAACGCTTATAAAGATAAAGAGGTAACGTACGCCGACATACCTGAGAGCGAGATTTATAAGAATATGGGTGGAAATTATGTGGTTCTCAATCACGGCAACGGAGAGTTCAGTTACTTCGCTCACATGAAGACCGGTAGCGTGCGCGTAAAAGCTGGAGACAAAGTGATGGCGGGTCAGCAAATTGGAGAGCTAGGTTTTGCCGGAGACGCGTTCATTCCGCATCTTCATTACATGCTGATGGATGGACCCGACGTTTTAAAGGCGGAGGGCTTGCCTTCATATTTTCAGAATTTTCGTCGCGTTCTGGGTTCGACCTCCGAGAACGTTTCGCAGGGGCAGATCGACAGCGGCGATATAGTCGAGGCTTTGAAGTGAAACCACAGCGCGGCCCAGCTAGCGCGCTTCTTCCGGAATAATCCGCATCGTCAAGCGTTCGGTGTGCCGTATGACCGTGAGCGAGCACTGTGTTCCCACTTGCGCATCGGTCAGGAGACGATGCAGGTCATCAACGCCTGCGATTGGCTTGCCTTCTAACGCCACGATCACATCGCCTTCGCGCAACCCGGCTGCCAGCGCCGGGCTTTTCTCTTCCACGCCGACGACAACGATTCCGGTTTCTTTGGCGAGCGAGTAGAAGCGTACGACGCGACGATGAATCGGAACGGTCTGCGCGGACACTCCAATATAGCTTCGTCGAATTCTGCCATCTCGCAGCAAACGGCTGGCGACAAATTTTGCGGTGTTGATTCCGATCGCGAAGCATAGGCCTTGCGCCGGCAGAATGGTGGCGGTGTTTACTCCGATGGCTTCACCGCGCGAATTGACAAGCGGTCCACCGGAATTCCCTGGATTCAACGCGGCATCGGTTTGAATAACGTCTTCGATTAAGCGTCCGGAATAGGAACGTAGGGAGCGGCCGAGCGCGGAAACCACGCCCGTAGTCACTGTCGACTGAAATCCGTAAGGATTGCCGATGGCAATCGCCATTTGACCGGGACGCAGCTGCTGAGAATCTCCAAAAGACACTGCATGCAGGCCCGAAGCGTCGATTCGAATCACCGCCAGGTCGGTCGCCGGATCGTCGCCGATGGTGTGTGCGGGTGCGCGACGTCCGTCAGAGAGCGTGACCTCGATTTGCGTAGCATCGTGCACAACGTGGCTGTTGGTGAGAATCAGTCCGTCTGGCGTGAAGATAAATCCTGAACCTCCTCCGCGACGTTCACGCGGCTGCTCGCTGCGATTTCGTCCTGAGGCGCGACGCGCACTCGTAGCGTGAAACACCTCGACGTTCACGACCGACGGACTCACCCTCTCGACCGCTGCAATCACGGCGCGCGAGTAGCTGT
>JAYVCW010000353.1:0-5060 GCA_043749775.1 Acidobacteriaceae bacterium
CGTTCTCCCCAATCTCAGTTCCTCCTCGCCGAAGGAACTCTAAAAGGGGACACTTCTAATGTGGTCTCATGGGGACATTTTTAATGTGGTTCAACAGCACGCACTGGGCGTACTCGCTGGAAGTGAGCGTTCTGCCGTCGTACAATTGCACCGCGTCGTTTCGCGACATCGGCCCTAAATGCGACCGCACCACTGATCGGACATCTAACTCACTAACGCTGCCGTAGCAATATATGCCGACCGAGCAAACCAAATCCCGTGATATCGCCGAGCACGCAAATCATGGTGGGGAGATCGCCAGTTACTCTGGGCGCCCATTACTTCCTAATCGCGGCATACCACTCAACCTTGATTGGGTCCGCGATGTTCGTGCGAATACCAGTGCCATCGAGCGGCGCGCCCAATCGCACGCGATGCGCCGCACTGTGAAAAAAGACTGGCAAGCGGCGTGGCTTTTGCGTGCCATCACCTGCATGGATCTGACAACGCTTTCAGGCGACGACACCGATGAGCGCGTGCGCAGACTGTGTGCGAAAGGCCGCCATCCGATTCAGAGCGAAATCGAGCAGAAGCTTGGCATCGAGTCGTTGCAAATAAGAGTAGCGGCCATATGCGTCTATCACGTTTTTGTGGAGACAGCTTTACGAGCGCTCGAAGGCAGCGGCATTCGTGTGGCCGCAGTATCGACGGGCTTCCCCGCTGGACTATCACCCTTAGCTGAACGCGTGGCCGAAATTCGCAGGTCGGTTGAGGCGGGAGCACACGAGATCGATGTGGTCATCACGCGCGCTCATGTTTTCGCGGGCCATTGGCAGGCGTTGTACGACGAAGTTGCAGCCTTCAAACAAGCCTGTGGCTCCGCCCACATGAAAGTCATCCTGGGAACCGGTGACTTGCTGACCCTGCGCAATGTTGGCCGAGCCAGTGTGGTTGCGATGATGGCTGGCGCCGACTTCATAAAGACTTCTACCGGTAAAGAACCGACAAACGCGACGATGCCTGTCGGACTTGTGATGGCGCGAGCCATACGCGAATACGCGCAACAAACGGGCATGGCTGTTGGATTTAAACCAGCAGGCGGAATTCGCACGGCCAAACAGTCGATAGAATGGCTCTCCATGATCAAAGAAGAGTTGGGCGATTCGTGGCTGCGGGCCGAGATGTTTCGCTTTGGAGCGAGCAGCCTGCTCGGCGACATTGAGCGGCAGTTGGAGCATCACGCGACAGGACGTTATTCGGCAGAATACCGGCACCCGCTAGCGTAAATGTTTTTTTGCTGGCATTTTTCTTGGTTGGCCGCTGAACGAAGCGCAGTATGACAAGTTTTGGAAATCTGAATTCAGGAACAGCTTTATCAGCTCATGAGCATCGCCGAAAAATTCGTCAGCATGGAATACGGGCCCGCACCCGAAGATTCGAAAGAAGCGCTCGCGTGGCTTGATCGCAGCGGACGGCGACTGGCTCATTACATCGGCGGAGAGTGGGCAGCTCCAACCGCCGGGCGATTCTTCGACACTGTCGATCCTTCGAATGGGGAAAGGCTTGCTGCGATTGCGCATGGGTCGGCGGCGGATGTTGATGCTGCGGTCAAAGCTGCGCGAGCAGCTGCTCCTTCATGGCAGGCTCTCACGCCGCACGCCCGCGCAAAATATCTATATGCCATCGCGCGCCTGGTCCAGAAACATTCCCGCCTGCTCGCGGTGCTCGAGACCATGGACAACGGAAAACCGATTCGCGAGAGCCGCGACATCGACATTCCGCTGGTCGCGCGCCATTTTTATTACCACGCAGGCTGGGCTCAACTTCTCGACCAGGAATTTTACGGCTACGTTCCCTGTGGAGTCGTTGGCCAAATCATCCCGTGGAATTTTCCGCTTCTAATGTTGGCGTGGAAAATCGCACCGGCGCTGGCAACTGGGAATACAGTTGTGTTGAAGCCCGCGGAATACACCCCGCTCACAGCGCTCGCATTCGCCGGCATTTGCGCCGAGGCAGGCTTGCCCGCCGGGGTGGTCAACATCGTTACCGGCGACGGTTCAACCGGCGAGTCGCTGGTCAATCATCCGGACGTTAACAAGATCGCCTTCACTGGATCGACCGAAGTTGGACGCGCGATTCGCGCTGTAACCGCTAAGACTCAGAAGAAACTTTCGCTCGAGTTAGGTGGGAAATCTCCCTTCATAGTTTTTGAAGACGCCGATCTCGACAGCGCCGTCGAAGGCCTGGTCGATGGCATATGGTTTAACCAGGGGCAAGTTTGTTGTGCCGGTTCGCGCTTGCTTATGCAGGAGAGCGTCGCAGAGGCGCTGATCTCTAAACTTCAGGATCGAATGAACACTTTGCGGATTGGCGCTCCGCTCGACAAGGCGGTTGACATTGGCGCCATCGTCGCAAAAGTTCAGCTTGATCGCATTACCAAGCTGGTCGACCAGGGTGTCGCTGATGGCGCAACTTGCTGGCAGCCTCAAACCGCTCTTCCAGCGCGTGGGTTCTACTATCCGCCGACTCTGCTCAGCAACGTGCATCCGACCTCGATCGTTGCCCAGCAAGAAATTTTCGGCCCCGTTCTCGCGGCTATGACTTTCCGGACTTCAAATGAAGCTGTAGAACTTGCGAACAACACCGCTTATGGACTCGCCGCCTGCGTCTGGAGTGAGAGCGTCAATGTCGCACTGCATGTCGCGGCGCAGATTAAAGCCGGAGTAATTTGGGTTAACTGCACGAATTTGTTCGATGCCTCATGCGGATTCGGCGGCTATCGAGAAAGCGGTTTCGGGCGCGAGGGCGGGCGTGAGGGCCTGCTCGAATATATGGAGCCAGCGTGGTTCAAGAATTTGCCGCTGCTCCCAGAAAAGCAGCTCGCACCTGAGAACGAATCGAAGAGCGAATTGAATGTCAACGAATCGAACAACAACGAATCGGAGAACGCGCTCGGATCCCCGGCCTCATGGGCTGCAACCGACGGCGATTCGCCGTTTATCGACCGCACCGTCAAACTCTACATCGGCGGCAAGCAGGCGAGGCCCGATTCCGGATACAGCTTTGAAGTGCGTTCTTCTTCCTGGCAATTGCTTGGGGAAGCCCCTCTAGGAAACCGCAAAGACATTCGCAATGCGGTTGAAGCCGCGCGCAAAGCCTCCTCGTGGGCTAAGGCCACTGCTCATAATCGCGCGCAAGTTCTCTATTACTTCGCTGAGAATCTTTCGCAACGTCGCCGCGAAATTGCCGATCGCCTGGCTGCGGCGGTCGGGCAAGAGCAAGCGGTGCGCGAAGTTGATCTCAGCGTCGAGCGCATTTTCGCTTACGCGGCGTGGGCTGACAAATTCGATGGCGCAGTCCACAACCCTCCATTCCGCAACGTGGCTCTTGCGATGAACGAAGCGATCGGCACGCTTGGCATCATCTGTCCAGATGAAGCACCGTTGCTTGGATTTCTTTCGCTGGCAATGCCCGCACTCGCCATGGGCAACACCGTAATCGCAGTTCCGTCAGAAACTTACCCGCTGATTGCCGGGGACCTCTACCAACTCTTCGATACCAGCGACCTTCCCGGAGGCGCGCTCAACATCATTACTGGGTATCGATCTCAACTCCTCAAACCGCTGGCTGAACACGACGACGTAGACGCCCTATGGTGCTTCGCCGACGCGGAGAGCGCGGCAGCGGCGAAAGCCATGTCAGTCGGAAATCTAAAACAGGTCTGGACCAACGAAGGTCGAGCTATCGACTGGCTTGATTCGAAGTTACCCGAAGGGCGCTGGTTTCTGGAACATGCCACGCAAGTGAAGAACATCTGGGTTCCTTACGGGGAGTAAGAAACAGCAAAATGCCGGCGCTACGATAAAACCTCGTATCCAGCTACAGTCTCCAAATGAAAGCCACATTAGCTCCAAGAATCAAAATCTGCTGCATAGCGGCCATCGAGGAAGCAGCCCTTGCGGTGGAATACGGCGCCTCCGCCCTTGGTCTGGTTTCTCAGATGCCGAGCGGGCCCGGAGTCATCCCCGAAGATCTCATCGCACAAATTGCGGCTACCGTTCCGCCTGCAATCGGAACGTTTCTTCTGACCTCGCGGCAAGGCGTCGACCAAATTATCGAACAGCAGCGCTGCTGCAGAACGAATACGATCCAAATTTGCGATCGCTTGACGGAAGGAACGTACCAGGATTTGAGAATGGCTTTGCCGGGGATTTCGATCGTTCAGGTGATTCATGTCACTGGTCCCGAGTCTCTCGATGAAGCCTTACGGGTCGCGCCGCACCTCGATGCCCTCCTGCTTGATTCCGGCAACCAGCAGCTCGCGGTGAAAGAACTGGGCGGGACGGGTCGAACTCATAATTGGACGTTGAGTCGGTCGATCAGAGAAGCAATCGCTGTCCCACTGTTTCTCGCGGGCGGACTTACTCCGGAAAATGTAGGTCAGGCGATCGAAGAAGTTGGTCCCTTTGGGCTCGACGTCTGTTCGGGTGTGCGAACCCAAGGAAGCCTCGACGAGGGGAAGTTGAAACACTTCTTTCGGGCCGTTCGACAAGCCAGCGCCGACAGATGCGACCTATCACTTGTTGAACCACATTAAAAATGTCCCCATGAGACCACATTAGAAGCCGGGCCGACGCTGGCGTCCGAGCATTTGGCGAGCGATGACGGACTCCAAGTACATGCCGAGACGCTGCGACGGTGGATGAAAGAGGCCGGGCTGTGGCAGAGGCAACGGCGGCGAAAACCGTATCGGCAGCGGCGAGAAGCGAAGGCGCACTTTGGCGAGTTAGAGCAGTTGGACGGCAGCTTTCATGAGTGGCTGGAAGAACGCGGGTCCCGGGGCTGTCTGATGCACATGGTCGATGACGCGACGACGCAGGCGGTGGGGTGGTTCGCGGAGGAGGAAACGATCTGGGCCGCGGCGGTAGTGTTGCGGCGCTGGATTGAGCGTTACGGGGTGCCGCAGGCCTTGTACACGGACTGGAAGAACGTCTACGTGCGCCCACCGAATGCCGCGGAGCGCATGCGCGGAGAGCCGGCGGTGACGCAGTTTGGGAGCATGTGCGCGAAGTTGGGCATCG
>JAYVCW010000354.1:0-4898 GCA_043749775.1 Acidobacteriaceae bacterium
ATCCATCCCGTGATGCGCCCCTGAGCGGTGTATATGCGAAGCTGTCCGCGTAAACGGGCGCGCTCCCGGATTACACTCGCAGTCTTGTCGAGAATTTGAGCTAGATTACCGCCCGATTCCTTTTGCAAGAGAATCGCGGTGGCAAGAAATCGCATGTCGTCTACGGGGACGCGGTTTACAAGATCCATCATCGCGTCCCGGATCGGAAGGCCCAAGGTCTGCTCTTTATGCAGCGCCCGAAACTCAATCCCAACCGGATCGGCGATCTCATCGCCAACCATCTCCAACACGGCCTGAATGGAGTGGCCGGCACGCAAGCCTCGAGCCATCAGATCGACCGCTTCCGGCAACAAATCGGTAAATTGCCTGAAGCGAATTGCGCGCAGAATCTGAAGATAGATATACGGAGCAAGGCCGACCGCGACTCCGAAAATGGCGCTGAACAAAAAGCTCGCTCCAAAGAGTGATGCAAGCCCATAAGTCGCTAAACCAGCGATCAAGGAAGAGAGCGAAAACGATCCAAATGACCAATTTCGCCCCGCCTGTTGAATGAGTCTTGTACTGTTGCCGGACCAGGGCAGAAATTGGGCCATCTCATCGAGCGCACTTGAGCCAACCGCCCTGTCTTTCAGAATCGTAGAAGGGCCAGTCGTGCGCGACGCCTGTCCGATCTCGATGCTCACTAACTGATCTTCTACTGCCCGCTCCATCGCAGTGGGCTTGAGTAGATAGACAAGCACACCAAACATCATGACCAGGAGTAGAAGAAATGTGAATATTAAAACCATATGCCTTGTCCTTAGTTCCAGCGCTTGGTTGTTTGCTCAAACATGCCTGAGGGCAGCGTGATCCCTGACGCAGCGAGCTTCTCCGCGAATTTTGGCCTGATGCCGGTCGCCGTGAACGCTCCCAGTGTCCGTCCTTCAGGCGAAACTCCCTGCTTCTCGAAAACAAAGACGTCCTGCATGCTCACTACTTCGCCCTCCATGCCCGTGATTTCGCTGATGTAAGTGACGCGTCGGGTTCCGTCCGCGAAACGCGATACCTGGACGACGATTGCAACTGCCGAGGCGATTTGTTTTCGTACCGCCTTTTCCGGCAAATTTAGATTGGCCATCATTGCCATGGTCTCCATACGAGCGATCGCGTCGCGAGGGCTGTTGGCGTGAATGGTAGTAAGTGAGCCGTCGTGGCCCGTGTTCATGGCCTGCAACATGTCCAACGCCTCTTCGCCGCGGACTTCGCCGATGATGATGCGGTTCGGGCGCATACGGAGACTGTTGATCACAAGCTGCCGCTGATGGATGGCGCCCTTGCCTTCGACGTTCGCGGGGCGGGTCTCGAGGCGCACCACATGCTTCTGCTTCAATTGCAATTCCGCGGAATCTTCAATAGTGACGATACGTTCTTTCGGCGAGATATACCCCGAGAGAACGTTAAGGAAAGTGGTTTTACCCGCGCCTGTTCCGCCCGATACGACGATGTTGAGTCGCGAGGCAACGGCGCCTCTTAGAAGAGCTAACATGGGCGGAGTGAGTGTCTGGGTGTTTAAAAGGTCATCCTCTGTGATCGGGATGTGACCGAAGCGGCGAATCGAAAGGTGCGGGCCATCAACCGCGAGCGGCGGGATGATTACGTTCACGCGCGAGCCGTCGGCGAGCCGGGCGTCAACCATCGGAGAAGACTCATCGACGCGTCTGCCAATGGCGGAGACGATCTTGTCGATGATATGCATAAGGTGGGCATTATCCTTAAACATGATGTTCGTCTCTTCGAGCATGCCACCCCGTTCGACGTAAATTTCTTTTGCTCCATTCACCATGATGTCGGTGATGGTTGGATCTTGCAGCAGTGGTTCGAGCGGCCCCAGCCCAAAGACTTCATCCAGCACTTCAAGTGAAAGACGCTCCCTCTCGGGACCGCTTAACGGAGTTTTGAGATTGGAGACGAGGTCCTGGATCACAGCGAAAACCTGGCGCCGGGTGCGTTCGTCGCGTACGGTCGCAATCTTTTCCAGGTCTACCTTGTTCAGCAAATCCCGGTGAATGCTGGTTTTCAGGTCCTGGTAAACACGAAAATCCAAGCCGCCGCGCTTCTTCGTTTCCCGGGAAATTAGCGGATTAATGCCGGCCACTGAAACTATCGGACTGAAGTCAGCCATAAACTCTCCTGTAACTTAAATGTCACTCTTACCGGTTCCACAATCCCAAAATTCCCTTGGCTTCTTTTTTCTTTGCCTCGGCGCCCGGTTTCAATCCGATGCTCGATGCCCACTCCGCCACGTTGCGAGTCACCTCGGAGTTGGGGAGTTGGCTTATCGGGTCCCCCTCGTGGATCGTTCTCACCACCTGCGGATATTGATTTGGAACGCGCCAAAAAATCTTCTGTTCCAAAACTCTTTCGATCTGGTCGTCCGTGAGCACGCTACGCTTGTGGTGACGATTCAGAACCACCCGAATCTTTTCGCGTGGAATGTCTTTGCCAGCGAGGTATTCCAACTGCCGAACCACGTTTCGAATAGCTGAGACTTCCGCGACCGTAATCAAATATAGTTGCTCGCACTCGCGAATGACTCCAAGATTTTCCTCATTCAGGGCGGGTGGCAGGTCGGCGATTAGAAATTCATAGCGTGATCGCAGGAAGTTCAGGGTGTGCGTCAACGCGGCGTGAGAGAAGGCTTCGCGGCCGGAGACGCTGCCTTCCGGCGCGGGAATCAAGTCCAGCCCGCTCGAGTGCCGCATGATGAAACTTTGCAGGAAGTCTGCATCCAGGCGATCTGCATTTTCCAGCAGTTCAAAAAAATGGAAGCGCGCCTTGGTCAACTTTAGATAGAGTGACGCGTCTCCGAAGTCGGGATGCAGGTCGAGAAGAAGAGACTTGCGTGACAATGAACTGGAGAGAAGGGCTCCCATCTGTGTCGCCAGTGTCGTCGTGCCGCATCCGCCCTTGGAACCCATGAAGGCTAGAAGTTGCCCGCGTCCTGTCTCCTGTTTGTCTTTATCTTTATCTTTGCGCCGCGCCCCAATACGCGCGATCGCTTTCAAGAGTTGCTCTCGATCGAGCGGTTTAGATAAATATTCCTGACATCCGGAGCGCATCGCTTCCAGAATCGCTTCCGGATGAGTTTGAGAAGACACAGCAAAGACCGCCGTTTTAGCCATGCCGCTGTGAATGCGCTCTGCGACAACCGCGGCTGACTGGCGATCTTTGTCAAAATCGATGAGGCAGATGTCTGGAGTTGCTTCAACGAGCGATTGCAGCAACGCGTCCTGGTCTTGAGTCTTTCGATACTCGCCCACACGAGCGCGCAGTTGAATTAGCCCGGTTGAACCGGCAAATAGCCCAAGAAAGCGCCAAGTCTCGTCGTCAATGCTGACGCACACGACGGACACCTGTTCACCCAGGTTGAAATTATCCCGGCCCGTTGATGCGCTTGTGAATTCGTTGGCCATCATTTGCGTCATTTCGCTTCCGTGACTTGTGACTTCTTTGCCTTGCCTGCGGCCTGCTCATCGAAGTGGTTGACGTCGAGGAGCGGTACCGGCATCTTAGGCAATTGCGCCAGCGCACTGTCGAGGTGTACGGGATCCACTATGTGTGGAGTTACAAACACCAGGAGTTCGGAGTTGGTTTTGTTAATCGATCTCGACCGGAAAAGTTGGCCGAGGACGGGTATGTCGCCGATTCCGGGAACCTTGCTCAACTGTGTAGTGGATCGCCGATCCAAAAGACCCGCGATGCCGAACGACTGCCCGTCTTTCAATTCGATCTCGGTTTCAGTACGGCGAGTCGAGATTGCCGGCACCGTGAATCCTGAAAGAGTCAAAGCGTTTGCGAAATCGAGGGTACTGACTTCAGGTGCCACGTGCAGACGAAGAACGTTGTCTTCCTGGACGACCGCGGTGAAGTCCAGCTTCACGCCGAAAGGCCTGAACTGAATCGTGACGATGGGCGTGCCCGTGGAACCCTGAACGATGGGGAATGGGAACTCGCCGCCTGCGAGGAACGTGGCTTTCTGCCCGCTGATCGCCATCAGGTTCGGCTCCGCCAAAATCTCGGCTATGTTATGCGCCTGGAGCGCCTGGATGATCGCACCCAGATGGATATCAGGCCGGAACAGGAAGATATTTAGCACTTGCGAGAGGGTTTGCTGGGTGGAGAATCCGCTGCCAGCGGGCTTGGGAAACACGTCGTTAATCTGCTGCTTATCAAATCCACCAAACTGCCCGGTGGTCGTGGTCCCAATTGTGTTCGTTGCGCCGGTCGAGAGAAGATTGAATCCGAACTGGCTGAGCGCAGTCCGGTCCACTTCCGCAAACTTCACCTCAAGCACTACCTGGCGTTCGTGAATCAGAGGTACGTGAACCGAGTTCACTACTTGAGCCGAATAAGATGCGGCCATCTTTCCGAGGTCTTCGACGATGCGCGCATTGGAGGCATTTCCGGTCAAAACAAGACGGCCACCGTCGGCCTCGACTTCCAGTTGTTCTTTGGGATAGGAACGTTGAATGGCGTTACGAAAGCCGGCGATGTCAAGATCCACCGAAACGTCCAAAATCTGGGAATGGCCGGAAGCGTCCCACAGGATTAAACTGCTGCTGCCCGCAGCTTTCCCTTCGACCACGACCTGCGTAGGGGAAGTTGCCAGTGTTTCGACGGCGATCGAATTACTTGACACGATCCGGGTGAGAGGTGCCTGAACATTGATGACGACAGACTTGCCGACAAGTACATGCACTGTTTCTCCTTCGGCGGCGCCTTGCGTTGCCCCATTTTGGCCGGCGGCAAAGCCTCCAATCGCCAAAAGAAAAATCAGGTGACGCCTAAAATTTGCATTCATCATTTCGTTGTTCCCGCTTCCTTATTGCTTCCATCGAACCTGTGAACCGTCTTCTGTG
>JAYVCW010000355.1:0-4949 GCA_043749775.1 Acidobacteriaceae bacterium
AATCTACCCAGTGGCGCTATCGTCTAGGGGTTAGGACGGAAGATTCTCAATCTTCAAACCCGGGTTCGATTCCCGGTAGCGCTACCACAGAGTCTGAGCTGCAGAGAAATGTGCCCGAATTGTCTGAACAATCGGCGAAAATGGCCGCAACTCTGCAGTTCTTGCTTTGAAACTGCACCGGAGAAGGTCTTGCTTTCAGCTCGTAGGCCGACATTTGACCCTGTTTCTCCGAACCGTGAACAGGTAGTCCGGTTTCAGCGATCCCGGCAGGCGAATGAAATGCGATCACAAGCCAATGATGGGCGCGAAAGCAACTTGACTTTATCTTATTTAGTCGGCCTCGTCGGCTTCCATCTCGCAAATGCCAAGTTTGCACTCTGTGTGAAAGTTAATTAGGGTTCGAATTCAACTCTCTCCGCCATACAGTCTGAAGTGCAGAGAAATCCGCCTGGATTTCACTGGAAATTGCGGAAAACGGCCGCAATTTCGCTACTATTGTTCTCAAACCGGACCAGAGATAGTGGCACTGCTCAATGCTGGAGGTGAGCTTTGCGGCGCTTTTCTCTGGAGGGCACTCGAGCAGTCCGGTTTCGACGACTCCATCAGGCGAACGCAATGCGATCACAAACCGATGCTTTGGCGAAAGCGACTTTAACACGGCGCCCTTCAGAACTCCTGCGTGCCCGATCGACGAGTCTAACGAGATGTAACGCCAGTTCGCGACGACGACATCGGCCTCCGAAAAACATTCTTTAAACCAAACTGCCACAAACGCGTCTAAGTGAGGTGGTCGAGTCCTGCTTGCAATGGTGCCTTGGGCGACCCTTGAGGGAACTAGGATGCGCAGCGAAGTGACGAAATGGGTTCTTCTGCTGGTCGCTCTTTGCTCGGCAGGTTTTGCCGGCGATGACGTGAAGATCTCCGTCGACGATATTGTCGAACGGCACATCCAGGCCATCGGCGGACACAAGACACTCGACGCTATCCATTCCGTGATTACCCGCGGCGAATATCGTGAAGGTACTTTCTCCATTCCCGACGCTTTTATGGCGCGGATGCGCCCGTACTACAAGACCATCTGCGACCCGCGTAAGGAGTTGGGTGATGTTTGCGAGGGATACGACGGCAGCGCATGGGAATGGTACAAGGATCCCGGCGTTGTCCTGCGCACAGTTGGAGCGGCAGCCGCTGCAGCGCGCCATGGAACCGATCTCTTCGATTCCCTTGAGGACTACAAATCCCGGGGAACAAGAGTTGAATTGGTCGGGTCTGAAACCTTCGACGGTAAGTCTGTTTACAACCTTCGTGTCATGCTCGCTGATGGTTTCGAGAAGCACCTGCTCGTCGATCAGCGATCGTTCCTGATCGTTGGCGACCGTCGCGCCGCGCCCATCCACGCGTTTGGCGAGCCCATCCGCTCCGAGAACCGAATCGGCGACTATCGCGAAGTTGACGGTGTGCTCTTTGCCTTCCTTATCGTTGAGGTTGACATCAACACTCGAAGAGAGCTGAACAGATTCACCACTCAATCGCTACTCACCAATGCAAATTTACCTGCGCAATTCTTTGAGCCGCCGCAGTACGCTCGCACTCCCCTGCAGCAGTTTCTCGAACAGCTCTACATGGAACGGACGGACCCGGTCTCCGTAATGTTCACGTATCGACAATTTCGAATGGCTAACCCCGCCCTTGATACGCGTGACGGCGTTGAATTTATTGGCTATCAGATGGTGAAGATGACTGACTTTGGCGCAGCCGTCGCGCTGCTGAAAGCTAACGTCGCCGACTATCCCAAATCTGCCAGCGCCCAATTCGGGCTAGGTCGAGCTTACAAAGCAGGGGGCGATCTGGAGAACGCGCGAGTTGCATTTTCACGCGCGCTGGAGATTGATCCTGGCTTCAAGAGAGCGTCTGACGGGCTGAATGCACTTCGGTAGAAGAGAATATGGGGCTCGTACCTCAGGTGGCACCCCGACATGGCAACCAAGTTACTGAACACCTGAATCACCCGCGAGCAGTAAGTAAAATCGAAGATGAGTGATATCGCGATATTTCAACAACTATCCTGCAGTTACCTCCTCGACAGCCACTCGCGTCCGGTTACTCTATTGGACTTGGACACCGGATGCATGTTCCGTTAGCAAAGAGAAAACACCAGCAACTTGCTCTAGATTAGAAACCCCCGTTTGACATCGGATGTCTGAGAGCGTAACTTTGTCGCGCTTGGGGTAATGGAAGTGAAGCGACGCCGTCGCACGTTGGTTCTGTTCCTCCTGTCGGGAGTCTTTGGTGGATCTGTTGTACCATCCGTGGACCTGCCCGAGACCACGTTCAATGAGTCTGCTGCACCTGTAAATCTAGCTCCTCCGTCGGAAGCTACTGTCACATTTGTGCGTCCTGTTAGCGACCCACTCGTCATGCCGGGATTGTGGTTCTACTGTGCAGGGTGCGATCTCAGCAGTCGAATGCCCAGAGCCGAAGCCAAGGCGAGGCAGCGACATCCAAATCTCCAAGATCTCCTCTGTACGTTTCTGAACTGAAAGCCGTTCCCCTTACTCAGATTTCGGCGTTTTCAAAGTTGGGACACGCCGTCAGCCTGGCCATGTCTGCGCCAGGTCGATACAAACGCAACAAAAAGCACCGCACTCATTGAAGTGAGGGAGGAGAACATCATGAGGCAAAGCACAAGGTTTTTCGCATTCTTTCTGCTGCTGGCCATCGGGGTGGCAAGCCAGTATGCTCAAGCGGCGAATTTTAGCGTGAATTGTGACCGGAATGAACGTATTAACAAAACCCTACGTCTCGTTGCAATGGCCAATCCGCAAGGGCCAAATAGGATAACAGTTACGGGCGGTTGCAAAGAGAACGTAAAGATTCGAAGTATGGATCGACTGACTCTAATTACAAAAAATGGCGCCTCGATCACCGATCGCTCCAACGGAAACCTGGCGGTCGTGGATATCGAGGACTCGCGCAGCGTCATCTTGCAGGGATTCACCTTAAACGGTGGGGCCGCGGGCGTCGCATGTAGCACGTCCAGTATCTGCTACCTGACTGGTAACACGATTCAGGCCGCAGGTGTAGGTATAACGAGCGGTTCCCGTGCCTTTCTTGAAAGCAATGTGATCCAGAACAGAGGGGGCCGCGGCTCAACCGTGATCGGTAATTCGCTGATGTTCAGCAGCAATGATATCTTCCAAGATAATGGGGGGCAGGGCGTAGCCGTGATTGGTGGGTCGCATTTCGAAGCTTCCAACACCAACTTTCTCAACAACTTGGTTGGCGTTGAGGCGTTCTTGAACTCCACGATACGATTCCACGGCGGTACGATCAGTGGAAGCGTTTGCGCCTCGTCAACGCCCTTCTGCGGGGATGGCGTGGTACTCCTCGGCGGCGCACAAGCATCGTTCGCCAATATGACAATCACCGCCAATGGCGGGAGCGGCGTACACCTGGAAGACGGCGCTTTCGCGGTTTTTTTCGGGACCACTGTAACGGGTAACTTGAGTGGCACGGACGTAGAGTGCGCCCCCCAATTCCCAATCACTCGCTTCGTAGCCGGCACAGGCGGCATTACCAACTGCGTTGAGCCAGCCAGTTCTGCGCAAGCGCCAGACAGCATGAAATAAGGTTTGCCAGTTCGCCAAATTCAGGCCGCCCGATGTCTGGGCGGCTTTTTAGTATCTCGGGGAGAGCAGGGCACGAGAACTGTTGTAATCAGGCGATCTCACTAATTAGGACGAGTGGTTGCGTTCATTAGTGAAATTGCAATTTTGCAAAAGTCAGCCGAACTCATTGTCAGCTGCTACTCGTTAGTGGATCACCGCTCAAGAAAAGTTCGTCTGACAAGGGGTCCGAAGCTCTCCTCGCAATACATTAACTTAACACCAGCAGTTTCGAGCTTACACTTATCCCGTTCAGCGGTACCCTCTTACTTTTTCCTTCCTGAACACACGCGTTTTTCGGCTTGCGGCAGAGGCCATGCCGCCCCTCGTTGAACGCGTTCCGCGCATTCACATGCTCACAGAAAATAACGTCCGTACAGGTTTCGTTGAGCAAGCAGATTTCGAAAAGCTCACCGCTGGGACAAGCGAGCTTTGGCTGCGGACGTTTTTGGAGCTGGCCTACACCTACGGCTGGCGGCGCGGGGAGTTGCTCGGGCTGCGCGTCAGGAACGTGGACCTGCTCAACCGCAAAGTCCGACTCGACGTGGGCTCGACAAAAAACAAAAATCTTGGCAATTCCCGTCGCCATGGCCCCGGACGCTTCACTTGCGCTCCCAAGTTCAAAGAAAAATCAGGGCCCAACCGAAACCGCAAGTAGTTGCTGTCAGAGACCCGTTCTCGCAGGGGAGAGGGTTTCAGTCTTACAAACACCTCGGTCGCGTCCACTGGCAGGCATTTTCCTGCTCTGATCAAAAAAGGCACGCCTTTCCAGCGCCAGGAATCAAGATGCAGTCGAACCGCTGCATAGGTCTCGACGTGGGAATCAGGCGCCACCCCGCTTTCGTTGCGGTATCGCGCGAACTGACCCCGAACCGCATCGGCGGCTGCAATCGGCTCGATCGCACGGAATACCTTGAACTGTTCGTCATGCAGAGCTCTGGGTGTCAGCTCCGTTGGTTTACGCCTTTTGATCAAGCCACGCTTCAATCCAACGATTGGGACCTTGGTTCAGGAGGAGTCATGCTTCCTCCCACCCAACCGGGAGCGGCCCCAAATCTTGCGATAGGAGGCGGAAAAGAGGGAGTGCTTTATCTCGTGAACCGCGACAACATGGGACACTTCAATGCTTCGAATGACGCGGTGGTGGAAAAGCTCACCCTCGGCGCTCCATACCCGACAAATCCGATATTCTTTACGCCCGCGGCCTGGACCAGTTATATATACACGGGTGTAGTCAACGAGCAGATACAGGCCTATCAGTTTGCTGGGGGACTGCTTAGGACG
>JAYVCW010000356.1:0-6785 GCA_043749775.1 Acidobacteriaceae bacterium
ACCGCAAACTCCATCAACTCACCTCCAAGATCTAAGACGGGCACGCTACTTTTAGTCTTTCGCTTTGACGGGAATTCATTTCTAATGCTCCGCTATGAAAGCTATGTTCTGGTGGAAGCCTTGCAGCCTGGTCGCCCTGGCAACTCTCTCTTCATTGATGTTCGCGGCTGAAGCAGCCACACCTGGCGAGACGACAGACAAGCAGCAGACGCTCCGCCTTATCAGTGAGGCATTGAAGTCTTCTCCGCTCGAAACCAATCTTCGGACTTTGACGGATGATGTGGGCGGTCGAGTTCCGGGCACCCCGGCGTTTCAGCGCGCCGCCGAATGGGCGACAGCGGCTTTCAAAGAAGCAGGTGGCGAGCGCGTCCATACCGAAGAATTTTCCATGCCTCATTCCTGGAGTGAGGGTGCGACCTCGATGACAGCGTCGCTGTATTCCGGAACTACGTTTCCGGTTCGTGCCGTGTCGGTGGCGTGGGCACCCGCCTTGGAACACGCCACGCACCTGCCGATCGTAGATGTCGGAGAAGGGTCTGCCGAAGATTTCGCCCGGGTTGGGGATATTTCGGGAAAAGTTTTGCTGGTGCACTCCAAAGTGCTTGTGACATGGGACGACCTTTTTCTTGAGTACGAGCGTGCGCCACAAGTGATAAAGCGGGCAGTGAAAGGCAACGCAAAAGCAATCGCATTCATGGCCACGCGTGATCGCGGCATTCTCTATCGCCATACGAACTCCGTATCGGGCGAGATTGATGCTCTACCGCAACTGGTCGTGGCGCGACAGGACGGAGAACGCATTGCTCGCCTTCTCGCCACCGCGCATCCCGTTTGGGCTGACATTTCTATTCCCAATAAAATAGGGGGACCATTCAAGACTTGGAATGTCGTAGCCGAGATTCCCGGTACTCAGATTTCCGGTACTGAAATTCCCGGCACTCAGAAGCCGCAGGAATTTGTCATTCTCGGCGCCCATCTCGATTCGTGGGAGCTGGGTACCGGAGCGCTCGACAATGGATGTAACTCGGCACTGGTGATTGACGCGCTGCGTGCCATCAAAGACTCCGGACTGAAGCCGAAGCGTACGATCCGTTTCATTCTTTTTTCAGGCGAGGAAGAGGGCCTGCTCGGCTCTCGAGCATACGCTACCTCTCATCGGAAGGAACTCGACAGTGCCGCTGGTGTCATTATCTTCGACTCCGGAACCGGCAAGACCACGAGCTTCTCGAGCGGCGGACGGAAAGACGTAGTTGCGGCGGCTACGGCAATGCTCGCTCCCTTGGAGAAATTTGGGGTTACCAAGGCAGCGCCAACCGCCGAGGCGGGAACTGATCACTTTGATTTCATGCTCGAAGGAGTGCCAACCTTCGTCGCCGACCAGGATGAAGCAAACTACATGGAGAACTACCACGCGACCACTGACACCTACGACAAAGTCGATTTCACCCAGCTTAAGAAGAACGTCGCGGTAGCCGCTTATTTCACCTTCGCCCTGGCAAATGCCGAAACGCGCCTCGGTCCGCGGATAAGCCGCGAGCAGATCGAAGAAACACTCCGGGAGTCGAAGCTCGATCAAGAGTTGAAGAACATGGGAATGTGGGACGAATGGGAGAAGGGAAGACGCGGAAGAGAGCGGTAGTACCTGTGTAAGAATCAGACTGTGCTTCTTTTTTGGATACTCTTTAACCTTTTTGTAGTCGCGATGCTGGCGCTGGACCTGGTGGTCATGGGCCGGCGTCCAGAGCCAATAAATTTTCGGCAGGCGCTCGCCTTGTCGGCGGTTTGGATCGCATTAGCGGCCGCCTTCGCGGTATTGGAATTCTTCTGGCACGGTCGCGCCCAAGCCCTACAGTTCGTCACGGGATACGTGATCGAACTCTCGCTCAGCGTCGATAACCTTTTTGTGTTCTTGCTCATTTTCCGCTACTTCAAAGTTCCCAGTGAGCATGAGCGAAAAATTTTATTCTGGGGTATTCTCGGCGCCCTTGTAATGCGCGGGGTTTTTATTGCCGCCGGCGTCGGACTGATTCAACGCTTCGAGTGGATCACCTACATTTTCGGCGCCGTCCTCGTCTTTTCGGGCGCCAAGCTATTATTCCAGGGCGAAGCCCAGGTGGACCCTGAGAAGAACTTTGTTTTGAAAGTGTTCCGCAAGTTTGTTCCAGTAACAAATGAATATGTTGGAGGCAAATTTTTTATCCGCCGGGAGGTTCTTTACGCAACGCCGCTATTTGTCGTACTTCTGATCGTCGAGACCAGCGACATTCTTTTTGCCGTAGACTCCATTCCAGCAGTTTTAGCAGTCACGTTGAATGCCTTCATCGTCTACACCTCTAACGTCTTTGCCATTCTCGGTCTCCGCTCCATGTACTTTGCCATGGCCGGAATGCTCGACCGCTTTCACTATCTGCATTACGGACTTTCAATCGTCCTGATCATGGTGGGCTTGAAGATGCTTGGGTCGCACTATCTCACCATTCCTACCGAGTGGACTTTGGCGGCTGTTGTCCTGGTGCTCGCAGCGTCCGTAGTAGCGTCAATTCGCAGGCCTTACCGTGCACAAGTTCAGTAGCTCTGCAATGAACCGCATGGCGCTCGATTTTTCTCACCATTCCCGTGCTCGAATTTGTATGAGCTATGATGAAGAACCGTATTCATGATCAAAATTCCAGTTTCAACTCCGTCGCGATCTTACGAAGTCCTGATCGGTAGCGGCTTGCTTAGCCGCGCGGGAGAATGTCTCCAAGCGGTGCTTCAAGGCCGGAAGGCAGTGATCGTGACGGCGGCTCCGCTGCGAAAGCGATGGGGCAAGCTACTCGCAAAATCGCTGGAATCCGCGGCAATAACCGTTGATCTGCTCGAGATGCCAGATGGAGAGAGCGCCAAGCGTTTGTCTACGCTAGAGACGTTGGCGGAAAAATTACTGAAGACTGGCGCGGATCGTGACAGCGTGCTAATCGCTCTTGGTGGAGGCGTAGTCGGCGACGTCACCGGATTTCTTGCGTCCATCTACATGCGCGGCATCGATGTCGTCCAGGCTCCAACCACTGTGGTTGCGCAGGTCGATGCGGCGATCGGTGGAAAGACCGGCGTCAATCTTGTAGCCGGCAAAAATTTATTGGGGACGTTTCATCAACCGAAAGCGGTATTAATCGACCCCGATGTGCTTGAAACGCTTCCCGCTCGCGAGTATCGGTCCGGCCTTTATGAGTCGCTTAAATGTGGAGTTATCGGCGATCCCGGGCTTTTTAGGTTGTTTGAAGAGCGTGCCCGCGAGATTCTCGATCGCGATCCGGGAGTGGTAGAGAAGGTGATCGCCGACTCCGTAAAGTTGAAAGCCTCTGTCGTGAGCGCTGATGAACGGGAGGGCGGCTTGCGGCAAGTCTTGAATTTTGGCCATACCATCGGCCATGCCCTCGAAGCGGAGACGAAATACACGCAAATACTTCACGGCGAGGCGGTAGCGTGGGGCATGATTGCAGCCACCCACATCGCGCTCGCGTTCGGAAAACTCGACAGCGTCACCGCCGGACGAATTACGAACTCTGTCATGGGTTTTCACCACCTTACTAGGATGAAATTCAATTCCGCAAACATCGTAAAGAGATTGCGCTCCGACAAGAAGACGCGGCACGGGGTAGTCCATTTTGTTCTTCCGAGAGAGATAGGCAAAGTTGAGATTGCGAGCGATGTGCCGGAATCGATCGTATGCTCCGCGGTAGAGGAAATTCAAAAGCTGTCGCGCAATGGTTAACACGGAATGAGTAAGGCAATGAGTACTAGAACAAAGTTCGGTAACCGCGCCATGGTTTTAGACGAGAATCAGAGAGTAGTCGGGGCTACGCCGGTGGGCGCCGGAGATCGCGCCTCGGCTTCAAAAGCGGTGCGCGACATGTTTACCTCCATCGCGCCGCGCTATGACCTTCTGAATCACGTTTTATCGCTCAATATCGACCGATTGTGGTGGTGGCGCACGGCGCGTCAATTCGATGTGATTCTGAAACGTCCCGGAATAAAAGTGCTTGACCTCTGCTGTGGGACGGGCGATATGACGTTCGCGCTCAATCGCCGCGCCGGCCCTTCAACCACGATCTTCGGAGCCGATTTTTCCCACGCCATGCTCGAGCGCGCATCGCAGAAGGGAAGCGCCACAAAGCTGCGCTGGATTGAAGCTGACGCTTTAGCTCTGCCATTTCCGGAGGCTAGATTCGATCTTCTCACTTCTGCATTTGGATTCAGAAATCTCGCCGACTACGACGCGGGATTGCGCGAGATCGTGCGAGTTCTGGCTCCGGGTGGGGAATGCGGCATTCTAGATTTTGGAGAGCCGGGCGGATGGATCGGGCACGGATATCGAATTTACTTCAAGAAAATTCTTCCCGTGATCGGAACTCTGCTCTCCGGAGTTCGCGGACCGTATTCCTATCTCCCGGCTTCAGTCGAGCGCTTTCCTGCGCCTGCGGAAATGTTAGAGCGTATGCGGCAAGCAGGTTTTCGGGAAGCCACTTGGACGCCCTATACTTTCGGGGTCGCGGGACTTTACCGGGGATTTAAATAGCGGCCGCGCTGGAAAGCGGCGTTTGGGAAGTAGTGAAAGAGTCCGCAAAGGCCTCGGCGTTCGTCTTCTTGATCACCATCTCGTAATCGTCACCGAGAAATCGCCTCAACCGCTCCGTGTTCATGATGTATTGACCAGTCATGTAAGGTGCCGCATCTGGCGGGATGGACGAAATCTTCAAACTCCATAGAAGTTCCAGCACGCGGCGCATGCCCCATCGTCCGGGGACGCGTATGAGCTTCGCTTTCGCCATGTCGATGCACTGCCCGAAAGTTAAAGCGTCTCCCCGGCCGGCAACATTCAAGACCGTCAAGCGCTGAGCTTCCGGCTCACGAGTGTGAATCCACGCGATAAGGCGCGCCATGTCGTCAACATGGACGAACTGAATCTTGTTATCCAAATATTGTTGCCCGTACGGAAGCATGCAGGGCAGGCGTTTTGACGAGGCTCGCATGTGTGCCGCATATCGGCCCTTTCCGTTCGGCGTACCGCGAAAAGCTCCCATCAGATAATTCTCGACCGAGGCTCCGGCAAAAATGTGGGGGCGCAGAATGAAGACGCCACAACCACGAAGCGCGGGCGCGCGTTGCTGCACAACCAGATCGCTCTCCTTTTTGTGAAGCGCATACGGAAGAGTATGACCAGAGAGCGGCGCGTCTTCGTTGACGGCAGCAGGCAGGTCCGATCCGTAGGCGGAAACGCTGCTCGGAAAAATAAATTGTCGAACGATGCTGCCGGCAGTTCGATTGGCTTCGGTGATGGCTTCAATCACACGGGCGGTTCCGCCCACGTTGATGCGCCACATTCTATCGACATCTAAAACGCCGGAGCGTTGCGGATCAATCACGAATGCAAGGTGAACTACCGATATCGGCTGAATCTCGCGGAGCAGAAGCAACAACTCGCGCGTCGATTCTTCACTGCCCAAGTCGAGCGACACGAATTGTGACACGGTGCAGTTTGTCGGAGGCGTCAGGTCGAGGCCAACCACTTGATAATCGGAAAGCATCGGGACCAACCTCTGCCCGAGGTTGCCGGAAACACCGCTAATCAAAATTGCTGGCTTGGCGCTATTCATTCGAAGTTTTGCACTATTCATACAGAAGATTGGCGCTGTTCATTCAGAACAGCTCTTCTCTCAGTGGAAGTCTTCTACTTTCATCGACCGAGGTTCTTCAGAACATCAGTCTGGATCTTCGGCGTGCTCGGGCGGAGGCGTCGGTCCGCGGCGGGGCGCCGGTATCTGCGATTGAGTTGGACCAAAATACGCGTCGTTCATCTCCATATTATTCTGGTAGCTGTTCATGCTATCGCGGTAGCGCTTGCTTGAAAGGGTGCTACGAATCTCCGCTTTCACATCATCGAGCGGCATAGCGGTTTTAGCGATGATCTTGTAGATGTAATATCCGCTTGCATCAGGGAGCACCTCTGAAACTTCGCCAGCTTTCAGATCCATGATGCTTTTGTGAGAAGCCGGAAGAGTGTTACGTCGCACCTTTTCCGATGCGGTTGGCGGAGGATTTCCCGGCAGCCCCGCGGCGACATAAGCTTCTTTCTGCAACTTGTCGGGATCTTCGCCTTTGACCAGGCGAGCATGCAAATCGACGCTCAATTTGTGCATTGCCGCTTCATCCGCCTTTCGCTGCGCCTCGGTGGGCGCAGTCGTTGATTTCACCGCGGGTTTCATTCCTGGCTTAGGCGCTGGGGTTGTAGGAATTTGTTTGGTAGAAATTTGTTTGGTATGCGGGACAAAAATTTTGGCGATCGTCGCTTGTTCATAGGCAGGCTGGTTCTGCTTGTAATAGTCGTTTAAGTCGGCATCAGAGATATTACCTGCCTCCTCTTGCAGCGCGTGGCTCAGCTCGAGCGAAAGAATCTGCATGCGAGCGAAGCGCATGGTTTCAGCAAACTTCGGCTGTTTTTCCAGGCCGCGCTTTTCCGCCTCCGTCGCCATTCTCAGCATGGTGGTGTATTTGTTGGCCAGGTTTCGCCGTACCGCCGGAGGCATGTTGGGTTGCAGCGCGTCGACCAACTTGTCGAAATCCGCGCGAGTGATGACTGTCTTGCAAGCATCGCCCTGTTTACCATCGCTGCAGAACCCCTTGAGCGTTATAACCGGATCATTCGGAGCAACCTCGGCTTTGGGAGCTTCAGTCGGAGCCGCAGGGCCGCTCGGAGCGGTCGCCCCCGGTTCCGCCTTGGCGCCAGCGGGAGGGGCCGGTGGTTG
>JAYVCW010000357.1:0-18362 GCA_043749775.1 Acidobacteriaceae bacterium
TTTCTGCGTCGGATGATAGGTTTTCTTCCCGTCGAGACTCATGCGCGTGATTGCCGAATAAAGCCCTAAAAACGGCGATACTGGCTCAACCGGATAATCCGTACCAAACGCGAGCGTCACTCCCCTGCGAAGGAATTCTTGCCACGCGTATGAATACTCGGCGCGCTTTGGCCCGAGACGCGACTCCGCCCAATTCATGTCGGTGAGCAAATGGCCCGGCTGCATGGAGGCGATCACCTTGAGCTCTTTGAAGCGCATGACCTGCTGCGGCGTCGTGACCTGGGCATGCTCGACTCGCAGACGGTAATCCGCGCCGCCGTCGACCGGCTTCACCTTCGCATCTTTCGCTGCCTTCTCGGCTTCCCCGAAGGCATCGAGCGCCATTTGCACGCCTTTGTCGCCGATGGCGTGAAAGCCGATCTGATATCCGGCGAGCACGCGCTCTTTGGTCATGGCGTTCAGCTTCTCGGCTTCGTATTGCGGAAGGCCGCTGTTCTTGGGATCGTCGTTGTAGGGCTCAAGCAACGCTGCCGTCTTCGACCCGAGCGAGCCATCCATGAAGCCTTTGAGCATGCCGGTGTGGAGCATGTTGTCAGATACCGGATGCGAAGCCCGCTTCTTGTTCAACTCAGCAACGGAGTCGTCAAAGCTTAGCCACTCTGAAATTCTGGCGGTCAGCTTCCCGCCTTTTTCCAAAGCCTCGTAGGTTTGAAAATCCTCCCACGACGAAAAATCCTGCGCCGAGGTGACACCGTGGCTGGCCAGGTCGGCCAGAGCGAGTTCGATTGCCTGTCGCCGCTTTTCAGGGGTTGGTTTAGGAATAATCGAGGTTACTGCAGTTTTCGCGGTTTCCCGCAGAACGCCGTTAGGCGTGCCCGCTTCGTCGCGATCGATCTTTCCGCCCTCGGGATCGCGGCTCGCCACCGTGATGCTCGCCATTTGCAGGGCCTTCGTGTTGGCCACACCAATGTGTCCGTCCACGCGCTCCAGGTAGACCGGATGACCACTGCTTACTTCATCGAGATCCCAACGTGTTGGGACGGCTTTCACGGGCCAGAGTGTTTCATCCCAGCCTTCGCCGACGACCCACGACCCGGGTTCGGCGGTCTCAATTTTAGCCAACAGCCGCTCGCGGAATTCATCAAGCGTCTTGGCGCCCACGAAATCGACGTTCATTTTCTCCATGCCGGCGCTCGCGAGATGAACGTGGGCATCGTTGAAGCCGGGCATAACGAAGCGGCCACCGAGATCGACCACCTTTGTATCCGGCCCTTTCAGCTTCATCACTTCTTCGCGCGAGCCCACGGCCATTATCTTTTCGCCAGTGACGGCCAGCGCTTCCGCTCGTCTGCCTCCGCCAAGGGACGCGGAAGGATCAACAACTCCGGTATAAATATTGGCGTGAAAAAAAATCTGGTCTGCTTTTGGCTTTTGCGCGCCGGTACTTGCGCTCTGCCCTGAGGCCCAACCAGCAGTTCCCAGTACTCCAAGGACGAGCAGAGCGATGTGCTTTATCATCATTCTCCAACTCCAGATAGTGTCAGCATTGTAAGTAATATGCGCTTCAGTCCAAGCTCTCGTCCGTTGCAGTCGAACCATTCTTGCAACGTATGTGCTCCGCCACCCGAGCCGCCGCCGCCGATTGCGATCGCTTCGCGGCCGAGAGACAAGGGAATATTCGCATCGGTCGAGGCTCTCTGCACTTGCGCCGCGTTGCCGAGCTGAGCGTCGACAGCTCGTATCACTTTCAACAGCCGCGCGTCGCGCGACAGCTCCCCCGCCGGACGATTGCCGATCTCAACCACCTCGCTTTGGATGGTCTGGCTGTGCATATGAGGCCTTTTTGACGAGCGTTGAGCAGACACGCGATTTTCAGCGGTCGCAGCTTGATCGAGCGAAAGTCTCAAGGCGCGCTCCAGTCGGTCGATTTCCGTAGTCGACGTCGAGCGCAGGTCGACACGCATGGAGGCGGACTCGGGAATGGAGTTCACAGAGGTTCCTCCGCGAATCACGCCAATGTTAAACGTGGTCTTGGGAGAGGAAGGAACCGGGGTCTGCGAAAAAACTTCGATCGCCCGGCCGAGAACAATGATCGGATTGGGCGCTCCAAAGTCGCTCCATGAGTGCCCTCCCGGCCCACGAACGATGACTTCGAATCGGCGGCTGCCCAAAGCTTCGGCAACCACCGTATCCGACCCGGCGCCGTCGATAATCACGCTGTAGGCGATAGAATCGCGCCACGCTGGCGTCGCAAAAACATGCCGCATCCCGCGCAGATCGCCTTCGCCTTCCTCTCCCACGTTGCCGATGAAGAGAAAGGGCATGCCATGCGAAACTCTGGTTTTGTTCAGAGTGCTGGCGATGGCGAGGATTGCGGCGATCCCGGCCCCATTATCGGCAACCCCGGGCCCGTAGAGCCTGGAACCTTGCTGCCGAATGTTGAGCGGCGTGGTGGCCGGAAAGACGGTATCGATGTGGGCGCTCAACGAGACGTAGCGACCTCCAGCACCGGGCCTTACGCCGAGGACATTACCAACCTCATCTACCTGTATGTTAATCAAGCCCAGATCGCGAAAGCGATCGGCCAGCCACGCGCCGCGCGGTGACTCGCCAAATGGTGGGGCGGCGATGCGAGTGGCCTCCAGTTGCCAGTTAGCAAATTCGGCTTCATCGTTGCGAAAGCGCTCAAAGGCCGATCGCACCGCCGGAGAGCCCGCCAGTCGCGATACTTCGTCCTGAACCGGCGGGTAAAGATTGGAACCTGGCACGTTTGGAGATTTCTCCATTCCTGCTAACAATATCCGCTAACGACGTCTAGCCGGATTATTTCTTTCGACGAGGGGCCGGCGGCGGGCACTGATTGTTCATGCATGATTTAAAAATTAATTCTGGCTATCTTATAACGTGAAGAAGTAACGTGAAGAAGCAACGCTAAGAAGTAACGCGAAGAAGCGGCATGAAGAAGATTGCAGAGCGTTATACTGGCGTGCTCAGAGATCATTGAACCGGAATCGGCAGTAGCCGCATCAAGAAATGGTCGCTGGCTGGATAAGATTTCATTCTCGGTCCGCTCAATCTGTTGGAGGCAAGCATGACTACACCCGTAAAACCCGTTTGGAAGATTGTTGGCATCGTCGTCGGGATCATTGTTCTCGTTCTTATCGCGATTCCTTTGTTTATCGACGTCAACAATTACCGGCCTCAGATCGAGTCCAATCTTAGCTCTGCGCTGGGGCGCCAGGTTAAAGTCGGCAATCTTAGCCTCAGCATTCTCTCGGGCAGCGTGAAGGCTGACCAGCTATCGATTGCGGATGATCCAAAGTTCAGCACTTCGCCATTCATTCAGGCGAAGGCCCTGGCGGTGGGCGTGGAGTTGATGCCGCTGGTATTCAGCAAAAAGCTTAATGTCACGAACATCAATATCGAGCATCCCGAGATTTTTTTGCTTCGGAATCGCGACGGTGTGTGGAATTTTTCATCGCTCGGCGGCCAATCGAACGGTGGAGCGGCCAAGCCCTCACCCTCGAACGATTCGACCAACTCGACTTCGAACATCAACATTGCCAAGCTTGACGTAACGGATGGAACCGTCACCGTTGGTTCAAGCACGGGCAAGCGACAGCCAATTGTTTACAAGAACGTGGACATCGCGGTCCGGAATTTCGCATTCACCGGCTCTTTCCCCGTGAAGGCGTCCGTCGGCCTGCCCGGTGGAGGCAGCTTAAAGATTGACGGAAACGCAGGCCCCATTAATCCAACCGATTCGGCCCTGACTCCGGTCGAAGCGAAACTAAAGATCACGAAGCTTGATCTCGCGCAGTCGGCGCTCGTAGACCCCTCCCTCGGCATGACCGGCTCAGCCGACTTCGATGGAACTCTGAGCTCCGACGGCCAGGTTGCAAAGGCTAGCGGCACGGTCAAAGGGACTGCACTGAAGCTTGTACCCGCGGGTAAACCCGCAGGGCAGCCGGTGAATCTGGTTTTCGCGGTCGAACACAATCTGAAAGATGAAACGGGAAAAATTAATCGGGGAGATATCACCATCGGCAAGGCAGCCGCAAAGTTGCTTGGCACCTACAACATGAAGGGTGAGACGACATCAATCCAAACTAAGCTGACAGCCAACGGCATGCCAGTGGATGACGTTGAAACCGTGCTTCCAGCTCTCGGAGTCAACCTGCCGAGCGGATCGCAGCTCAAAGGTGGAACGATCTCGGCGGAGATCAGTTCGAATGGACCGCTCGACAAGCTCGTCTCCTCCGGGTGGGTGAAGATGAATAACACCGCGCTGGCCGGATTCAATCTGGGGTCGAAGTTGTCCGCGCTCTCCGCGCTCACTGGCAAACAGCCCTCAACCGGGAACGACACGCAGATTCAGAATTTGAGTTCGAACGTTCGCTATTCTCCCGACGGAACTAAACTCGACAAGATTAGTCTTGTAATTCCCGCCCTCGGAACCGTGACTGGAGACGGCACGATAAGCCCGAGCAACGCTCTCGCCTTCAAGATGATCGCTAATCTGAGCGGTGGAATCGGCGGCGGTCTGACGCAAATGGCGGGTGCGGGCTCTGGCGGCATCCCGGTTTTGATCGGCGGAACGACTTCCAACCCGACTTTCACTCCCGATATGAAGGGGATTATGGGAAGCAAGCTGAAAGGGCTCATTCCTAACGGAACTGGCGGGAAAAATAATCCTCTCGGCGGGCTGGGCGGGCTCTTAGGAAAGAAGCCTCAATAACTAAATTCGGATTCGCCGGGCGACTTGCTCGGCGCTCCACCCTTTCAGTTTCAGTCACCTTACCCGGTGCAATGTCGCTTCGCGCGAACCAGTCGGATTGGATTCCAGCATCTCCATGCCCTTCGTGATCGTGGCTAGTACGTTCTCATCGCCAATTGCGGTGTTGATCATGAGGTGATACAGGCTGCGTGTGGGCCAATCAGCATTGAAGTAATGTTTGATGTACGCGATTCGCTCTCGATCGACGTTTTCCACGAGCTCTTCCGCTTCAGCCACCGTCTTTCCTGTCGCCAGCAAGCGTCTCATCTTTTCTTCGTGCGGAGCGTAAGTGAAAACCCGAAAGGTATCGCTGCGCTCGCGCAGAAAAAACGGAGCGCCCCGGCCAACGATCACCGCATTGCCTTCTTTCGCAATCGTTCCCATGATCTCGCCGACCATGGCCATCATGCGATCGGTATCGAAAGAGTGGGATGAAGCCATCGGGAGGCTGCGCTCGTAGCTACCGCGCCAGAATGTTTTCGCGAGGCGGTAGAGGCGTCCATCAACGCGTTCGTCGCAGAGCGCGACGGCTGATTCTGTTACCTGCGCCTGCTTGGCAATTTCGCAGGTCAACTGTTGGTCCCAAAGCTTCCATCCCAACTGCCGGGAGAGTTGTGCGGCAATGGCGCCTCCACCGCTGCCGAACTCGCGTTCTATCGTAACGATCCGAAACACCGCGAACTCCCCGACAGCGCTCCGGCTGCCGCGATTCGTCGCTACTTCGATGCCAACCGTATCCTAATGGGCTACCATCCCGCCCCCCGGTTTTACCTTCTTAATAAGAAAGACGCAAGGGATAAGGCACGCTATCACGATTCCAAGGATCCAGAAGTTGTCAATGTAGGCCAGCATCGTAGACTGGCGGAGAAGATTCGCCTGAATCAGCGCGTACGCATGCTGCGCCGCGGTACCACCTGCGCCCCCGGAGAATCTTGCCGTCAGGCCTTGCAAGGTCGATTGAAATTGCGGATTGCCGGCGCTCAGGTTCTCGGTTAGCCGGACCTGGTGGAATTGCGTGCGTCGAGCGAGAAGCGTTGTAACTACCGAAATCCCGACACTGCCGCCGATATTTCGGGCGAGGTTCATCAATCCTGATGCGGCGTTATTTTTCTCGCGAGGTAAGCCCGAATATGCCGTCGTATTGATCGGCACGAAAAGAAAAGCAAGCCCCATAGCCTGATACACCCGGGCGAACATCACCGTCCTGAAATCGACGCCCAGTTCGAAGTTGGTCATATGGAAGAGGGAAAATGAAAGCATGCACAGGCCGAAGAGCATTAAATAACGGGGGCTATAGCGGGATAACAGGAATCCGACCAAGGGCATCGCGATCATGATGGTGAAACCGCCCGGCATCAGGGCGAGGCCCGACTGCTCGGCAGTGTAGCCAAGCAGGGTCTGCATGAATAACGGCAGTAACAGCGTGCTCCCGAGCAAAGCAAAGCCGAGCATAAACATGAGGAAGTTCGCGGTGGCAAACGTTCGCTCCCGGAAGAGATGCAGGTCTATGATTGGGTCTTTGTGATTCCATTCCCAGAAAATTACGAAGATCAAAGCCACTACGGCGACTGCCGTGAGCGCCACAATGAAGTGCGATTCGAACCAGTCTTCACGCTGCCCTTTATCGAGAACCACCTGCAAGGCGCCGAGGCCGAGCGCTATCAGGCTCAAGCCAACATAGTCGATGCGAGTCTCGCTCAGCTTTCTGCGCTTAAGGTAAGGCGGATCCTGAATCAGCCTCTGTGTAAGCAAGAGCGAAATGATTCCCACGGGAACGTTGACGAAGAAGATCCAGCGCCAGGTGAAGTTGTCCGTGATCCACCCGCCCAAGGTTGGACCGATAGCGGGAGCCATGACTACAGCGATGCCGTAGACCGCAAACGCCATGCCGCGTTTCGCCGGAGCGAAGGTGTCGGCAAGAATCGATTGTTCGCTTGGCTGCAAGCCGCCCCCGCCCGCCCCTTGCAACACGCGGAAGACAATCAGCATGGGAAGGTTGAGCGAAAGGCCGCACAGTGCCGAACTGATGGTAAAGAGCGCAACACAGCTCATGTAGAAACGCTTGCGGCCCATGATCGACGAGAGCCATCCGCTCAAAGGCAGCACAATGGCGTTTGAAACGAGATACGACGTCAAGACCCAGGTACTTTCGTCCTGCCCGGCAGAGAGGCTGCCGGCGATATGCGGCAACGCGACGTTGGCGATGCTCGTATCGAGCACCTCCATAAACGTAGCTAACGTGACCGTTAAGGCGATGATCCAGGGATTGACGGGCGATTGCCAGGCAGCGGCGTCCGCCTCGTTCATTGTGCCTGCGGCGGCGCCCATTATTTAATCCAAACCTTCGGCGTCACCGACATTCCCGGACGCAGTTCGCGGCCCTTGATTTCGTGCGGATTGAAAACGATTTTCACCGGCAAGCGCTGCACGACTTTTACATAGTTTCCGGTCGCGTTCTCAGGCGGCAACAGGCTCGAGCGCGCGCCGCTCGTTCCGGAGATGGAATCGATTTTGCCTTTATACGTCTTGCCGTTGGCATCGACGTTAAGATCAACTTCCTCGCCGGGATGAATGTTGCGAAGCTGCGTCTCTTTGAAGTTTGCCGTTACCCAAAGATCGCCATCATCGACCGGGACGACCTTCATCATCTCCTGCCCGACGGAAACGTTCTGCCCTACTTCCACAGTTCGGTTGCTCACGATTCCGTTAACCGGCGCAATGACTTTCGTGTATTGCAGGTTAAGTTCGGCCTGATCGAGCGCCGCTTTCTTCTGCTCCGCATTCGCTTGCGCGGAAAGCGCCCGCGCCTGCGTCACCCGCATCTGTTGCGGCGCGGTGTTCGCGGTTCGCAAATCGGCGCTCGCCTGCAGTACTTTGCTTTGCGCCTGCCGGATCTGTTCCGCTGCCGCATCGGCGCTGGCCCGAGCCGCACGCAGCGATGCCGCCGCAGCCTGAGAACTGGCAATTGCCTGGTCATATTGCTGCTGCGAAATTTCCTGCTTATCGATCAGCTGCTTGTAACGCGCGAGATCATTTTGCGCTTTGGTATTGTTCGCCTCAGCCTGAGCTACCTGCCCCTTGGCTGCTTCAAACTGCTGCCGTGCGCCGGCGACCCCGGCTTGCGCGCTCGATACTCCGGCCTGGGCACCGCTGACCTGACTTTCGGTATTCACATTTGCGATCGGAACATTAATGCCCGCGGCGGAAGCCTGAGCCTGCGCGTCGGCATAGTCAGCACGCGCACGGGCCACAGCCACGTTCAAGTCGGCCGGATCGATCTCGACGAGCACCGCACCCTTTTGTACATACTGGTTGTCATCGACGTTGAGCTTGAGCACATGTCCGCTAACGCGGGCGCTGACGGAATGAATGTGGCCGTCGATCTGTGCGTCGTCGGTTGACTCGTAGCTGCTCAGATATCGCCACAGAAAGAACACTGCCACCACAATCACCAGCGCGACGATGATGAGGAACCATTTCGTGCGCGGGTTGCTAAGCAGCGCGGACCGGCGCTTGTAGCTCGTTTCGCCGTCGGAGTGAGCGTCAACTGGCGGTCGATTCTGCTGCGGTTGCCCTGGCGCAGCCTGCCCCTGCGGCGTCTGCCCTTGCGGACCGCGGATTTGGCCGGCCTGCCCCTGCGGCGGCTTCGATTCGTCTACGACGGTGCTTCTTTCTTCCATAAACTAATTCCCTTTCAAATACTCGCGAACCCCTTCTTCGGCACGTCCCAGGGCGCGAGCGAAAGAAACTTTGGCCAGATTGCTTTGGTAAAGACTCGAAATCAAGTTTTCGTGCGCCGAAGCCAACGCCTCTTGCGCCTGCACAACTTCGAGATTATCCGCAACGCCAGCCGAGAAACGATCTTGTGACTGCGTCAGCGCCTGTTCCGCCAAATTCACCGAACTCTGGGCCACTTCGACCTGGTCATTCGATGACTTGAGATCCAGCAGCGCGTTGCGAATATCCTGATCGATGAGGGCGCGAATATCTGCCATCTGGGCTCGCGCCTGGCGTAACGCCGCCTCAGCCTTCAACACATCACCATGCACGCGGCCGCCTTGAAAGATCGGAATGTTCAATGTTCCAGACACCAGGTAGGTAGGGAGCACATCCCCGGGCACCTTACCGATCTCACCGTAATTGACCGCGAGATCGACGGTGGGAAAATATCCCGCAGTCGCAGCACTGCGTTCGAGTTGCGCGGCAATCAGCCGCTCATTCGCCGCCTTATAGTCGGACCGCATGGAATAGGCCCGCTGCACGCTGGTTTCAAGATCTGGAATGTCAAAGGGCCGGTACGGAGTCTTGTCGACGATTTCAAACTCTTGACGAGGGGCGAGACCAATGATTCGTGCCAGCGTGATCTTCTGCTTAGCAAAATCGTTGGTTGCGGCAATTAATTGTTGTTGTCGCGCCTGATACTCAACCTGCGATCGTAGCGTGTCGATCCCGGGCGCGACACCGGCGTGTTGCTGGGCGACCGCCTTGTCAAAAAGCGCTTTCGCGGTCAGCACCTGAGCTTGTGCCGTCTCCACACGCGCGGCCCCCGCGATCGCCTGCAGGTAAGCGTTTCCGGTCGCTAGAACCACCAGGTCGCGGGCGTCCCTAAGATTTAATTTAGCCACGCTTTCGCCACTGCGCGCGGCGCGATATTTCTGAATCGCCTTCCAATCGAACACTCTTTGCGTGGCCGACACGCGCACGTCGAAATATGAGAATGGCCCGATCGTTCGCGGAAATAAGTTGCTACGCAGACCTAGCGCTTCAAGACTCGTCTTCTGCTCCACCTCCTGCACATCCGCGCTAATGTTCGGCAGCAGGTCGCTCAATTGCTGCCACTTTTCGCCTTGTGCCTCAATCGTGTTGTACTCCGACAAGAGCCCGGCCAGATTTTGTCGGAGGGCGCGGTCAATCGCTTCTATGAACGTGAGCGACAAAACGCCCGACGTGGGCTTTGCCTCAGGCACGCTGCCGAACACCGGATTCTGCAGCGAAGTTTGAATCTGTGAGGTCGGAAGTTGCGACGCGGACGTTTGTCTCTGGCTGGAACCGGCGGACGAATTCGACGAGGACGAATTCGATGAGGATGAGGAATTTCGATTAATTCCAGGTGGGGGAGCACCTTGTGCGTGCAGGCCGTTACATAGAAGCAACAGGACGATTAGGATCCCGCCATTCGAGGGGGCGAACCCCGGCATTCGACTACCGAACCGCCGCTTGGAAGGTCTGTTTTTCGCGCAAGCCATGTATTCTGTCAAGCTCTCCTAAAGAAATGAAAATAATAAGTCTTTTGGATTATTTCTGCCGAAACTTCGATGCAATTTGTTGACTTTGCGTCGCGCTCGACACAATTTCTGTTCCGAGCAATCAAGCTCCGCCTAGCCAGTAACTTCGGTCATCTTGTGTAATCTTGACCCGAAGGTCCAATGTAGAACAGAAGTTGGGGGCTTCCCCTGACGGCATGTGACTTGCTCGTTTTGTTACCGCTCCATTCGAATGATTGAAACATCGAAATCGCCGAAAGGGTCCGACTGGACCAGGTTGCTGACCGATCCCGACCTGGTTTCGCACCTGGGCAAGCTGTTGCAGACGTATCGGGAAGTTGCGCCCGAAAAGCGCGAACGCGCTCTGCTGCTGGCTATGCGTGAAATTAAAGACGCTGCCGTGGCCTCCCGCGCGGCGGCTGACAAAGCGCCCAATCCCGTTACTGCAACGTATCAGGCCGCCCTTGCGGCTCCCGAGTCGATCGTGGATACACCTCCATTTGAGCCTGATTTATTCAGTGAACTGGAGTCCGATCGTCGCCGCTTTCATCGCGTCAAGTGCACCGTCGCGGTCGAGATACACGTCGATAGCGTCGCCGAACCTATCTGGGGAAACCTTGTCAACGTAGGCCGCGGCGGCTGCATGGTCGAGACAGCAAGCGCCGTTCCTCCGGGCAAGGCATTAGAAATTGGCTTGTGGGTTGCGAACGGCCAAGTCTGGGTCAAAGGCGTAATCATCAGTGGAGTCGCCGCTGCCCGCATCTCGCCCTCTTTTGGACTACGCGTAAAATTCTCGGAAGAAGAGTTATCGCAAAAAGAGCATTTGCGGGAATTCCTGAAGTTCGTAGATTCTGCCGCGCGCAAATCCCAAAGCGCGAAAGCCTACGTCGCCCAGCTCAAGCGCTAGAATAATCTTCGCTGCGAGTCATCCGGCTCGAATCTTCGCATCTTGTTTTACCTCTTATAATCCCGAGCAAAGCAATCGAGCAATCGATCTGGGCCTTGCCCGAGGGACTCCAGTTCTTCTTTAGCTGGAATTGCCGTCGACCCTGCTAACAACTTATTTATCGCGGCGGGTTCATTCTTGTGAGGAATAGAAACCTCTCCCTGAAAGCTTGTCGCTGAAAGCAGGTTATGACTTCGACTCGTCGAGTTTTCATTCGCAACGGCGCTCTGGCCGCGGTCGGCACGGCTGCGCTTCCTGGTTTTCTCACGCGTGCCGCCTTTGGCGCCGCCGACGCTGGAGCGCGCAGCAAGCGGCTGGTCGTGATCTTTCAGCGAGGAGGCGCCGACGGCCTCAACATCGTCGTGCCACATGGCGAGCCGAGTTACTACTCCATGCGGCCGACAATCAACATACCCAAAAAGTCGGTGCTCGATCTCGATGGATTCTTCGGGCTGCATCCGGCCCTGGCTTCGTTTCAGCCGCTATGGAGGCAGAAGCATCTTGCTATCGTCCATGCCGCCGGTTCGCCCCACCCGACGCGCTCGCACTTCGAGGCGCAAGATTTTATGGAATCAGCCACGCCGGGAATCAAAGTCACGGACGATGGCTGGCTTAATCGCGCGTTGCGCGACCGCGCTCCAGGCACCAATGCTGACCATTCTGCGTTCCGCGCCATAGCTCTTGGACCATCGTTGCCGCGTATTCTCTCCGGAAAAGAAGCGG
The DNA here is from genome assembly GCA_043749775.1 of Acidobacteriaceae bacterium. GTDB lineage: Bacteria > Acidobacteriota > Terriglobia > Terriglobales > Acidobacteriaceae > Acidiflorens. The sequence goes on from JAYVCW010000357.1 coordinate 11,711, forward strand.
CGATTGCGGTCGACAACGTCAACGACTTTGCGGTCGGAGGAAAAAATCCCGCCCCGAATGCGAATTATCCCAAGGGGCACTTCGGCGACAGCCTCAAGCACCTCGCACAGATAATCAAAGCGAATCTCGGAGTGCAGATTGCCTTCGCCGACATCGACGGATGGGATCACCACGTCAACGAAGGCGGCACCCAGGGCCAGATCGCAAACCTTCTGGGAGATTTTTCGCAAGCCATCTCCGCCTTCTGGATCGACCTCGGCGATCTCGGAGAAGACACAGTCATCGTGACTATGTCTGAATTCGGCCGCACCGCGCGCGAGAATGGCAGCCGGGGCACCGATCATGGCCACGCCAACGTGATGTTCGTTCTCGGAGGCCCGGTGCGCGGCGGCAGAGTCTATGGCCGATGGCCGGGCCTTGATCCATCGCAGCTCTACGAAGGACGCGACCTGGCGGTCACGACGGACTTTCGGATTGTGCTGAGCGAAGTCGTGTCACGCTATCTCCGCAACAAAGATTTGAAAACATTGTTCCCTGCTTTCGAGGGGCAACCGGGTCAATTTTTAGGATTGTTAGCGTAAAGGACGAAAGGGAAACATATGGGGCGTTTTAAAGTGTTATTCGATGTGCGCAAAAATCTTCGCAACATGAATCGCGAGGCAGCGATCGATTCTCTGCGTAATGTACTGGCGGTGCTCGGACTGGGACTCTTGATCGGAGACTTCGCGACCATGAATCCGATGTACGTGTTGCCCGGAGCGCTGCTCTTGATTGCAGTATGGTACGCCGACTACCTGCGCCACGATCTACCCTCGAGTCCGTCTGCTGCGGACCAAGCCGTGAAAAGCGCGCTCGACCCGGTGAGCGAATTGGGGAGGGCGTCGTAGCTCGTGTCAGTTGTCGTCTTAGAGTGCGACCAGCACATCCCCATCTTCAATCTTCACGGGATAAACCGCTAACTTCATGCCCGGCCCAGCCTCGCCCGTCTTCGCGTCCCATCCCCAGCCGTGCCACGGGCAGATGACTTTGCCGTCTTCAACGACGCCTTGCCCGAGCGGGCCTCCGCGATGCAGGCAGATGTTATCCATGGCGCTGATTTCGCCGTCGACGTTGGCGACGCAGATGGTTTTTTCTCCGCAGGTGAATTCTTTGGCTTGGTTGGTGGCGGGCAATTCTGATTCGGACGCAAGCTTGAACATGGCCCCTTCGGTTCCTTCGGCTGACCGCTACTTCGGTTGCATCGTCTGCGCGACCATCACCTGCCGCTTGAATTCTTCCTTCATGTGCTCTTCAAGCCGAACTTCGGTTGGGCGCCTGGCGAGCGTCATGGAGTCAATTTTGTCCTGCAGTTTGAGCAGCGCGTAAAACAAATTTTCCGGGCGCGGCGGGCATCCGATGACGTAAACGTCGACAGGCACGATTCGATCTACGCCCTGCAAGACCGCATATGTATTAAACGGCCCGCCAACCGAGGAGCACGCGCCCATCGAGATTACCCACTTCGGCTCTGGCATCTGCTCGTAAATTCTCTTCACGATTGGCGCCATCTTCAGTGTCACCGTGCCGGAAACGATCATCAGATCGGCTTGCCGCGGGCTGGGACGAAATACTTCGGAGCCGAAGCGCGCTATATCGAAGCGCGCCGTGGACGATGCGATCATCTCGATCGCGCAACAGGCGAGTCCAAACGTCATCGGCCAGAGCGCCGACTTGCGCGCCCAGTTGAAGACGTAGTCGACCGTCGAAATCATGAAGTTCTTTTCGAATCTGTTCTGCAGCCAGCTCATGATGGATTGGCTTCAGCATACCGCGTCTCAAAGCGGCGTGCGAGGGCAATTGCCGTCGCTTCTCTCTTTTACGCTGTCATTATTTGTGCCGGTATTTGCCTCGGCTTGGATGGCATGACTTCAACACAACATATACTCAACATATATTCAACGATCGCCAATGTCGCCCTCCACCAACGCCGCCGTCGCACCAGAAGATTCCAGTTTCCGGCGAACCTGGGCACGCGCCCGTACCTCCTTTCCATGGATGATCGGTATCGCGTTCAGCATTCGGGTGCTTTGCATCGTTGTGATGCACACCTATAAAGTGCGCACCACTGAAGACAACTTTGGTTTCGGATGGGAGATGGGCCGCATTGGCGCGTCCATCGCCTCGGGCCACGGCTTCGGCAATCCGTTTCAAACGCCGACTGGCCCAACCGCCTGGGAGCCTCCGCTAATGCCATATTTGATGGCGGGAGTCTTTAAAATATTTGGAATTTACTCGCGGGCATCGGCATTCGTTCTGCTCACGATCAACAGCATCTGGTCAGCGCTCACCTGCATTCCCGTCTTTCTCGTGGCGCGCCGTTCATTCGGAGAGAAGGTCGCCGTCGCATCCGCGTGGACCTGGGCTCTCTTCCCTTACGTCATCTACTGGGACATCAAGTGGATGTGGGAGACGAGTTTTTCGGCGCTATTGATTACGCTGATTTTCTGGCTCGCGGCTTCGATGGAAGACACCGAGGGCGCAAAGCCATGGTTGCAGTTTGGCTTGGTCTGGGGAATCGCCGCGCTCAACAGCCCGTCGTTGCTATCTTTTCTGCCCGCCTCTGGCCTTTATGCCTGGTACCGGCGATGGCGAGCGGGAAAAAATTCTCTAGCGGGAGTGGTCTTGGCTTCTGTAATTTTTGTCGCCATCATCATGCCCTGGCTCGTGCGCAATGATCGCGTCTTCGGCAAGCCAGTGTTCCTGCGGACGAATTTCGGCGCCGAGTTGCGGATGGGCAACGGTCCCTACGCGGATGGAACATGGCAGTTCTATCTGCATCCGGTACACGACGTCGCCGAGTTCGATCGGTACGTAACGATGGGCGAGCTCAATTACGTGAAGGCTCGCAAAGAGGAGGCGGTCGCTTGGATGAGGGCCAACCCAGGTCGGTTTCTGCTGGTAAGCTTTCGAAAATTTATTTACTACTGGTATGGCGTTCCGCGCCAGATGAATCCACAGTGGCTGGAGCCGATCAAGAATTCGATGTTTGCAACAACCTCGCTGCTGACTCTTTTTGGAGCGCTGCTCGCTTTGAAGCAAAAGCGCCCACATGCCTGGTTGTTTTTTTGGCTCTTGCTGCTTTATCCGTTCGTTTACTACGTTGTATTTCCTCACGCCCGTTACCGGCATCCGATCGACCCCGCGATTACGATTCTCTCCGTATTCGTTCTATCCCAAGCCAGCAATCGGACTAAGCCGCGTATTCCCGACAGCTAGCTGATAAGGTTTTTCTGGCAATTCGTGACTGTGCGTTGTAATACAGTTTAAAAGTGCCTTTTTAAGCCACATTCCTTCATCTGTTTCCTTGACAAATTGCGCCTAAAACCAATACTCTCCGCTTTATAGTAGTTCCACACAGGTGCCCAAGCATGAAGAATGTGTATGAAGTCTTAAGACAGAAGGAACTTGAACTGACCCGGTTGGAGAAGGAAGTAGAAGCGCTGCGCGTCGCGGCTCCGCTGCTTTCCGACGAAAAAGAGGCTCAAGAGGCCAACAAGGCAAATGCGACCGCTGCCGCTTCGCCGCAACCAGTGCGTATCCCTCCCGTTGTAGCCGCGCAGGGTGGGGCACAACCAGCCCGGGCTGCGGGATGGGAAGACGCCGCCAAGCGCTGGCCTTAAACTCTGAAAAACGGTGTCAGCTTTCAGCTTGTCGGTCTCAATTCACAACATCTCAATTTGCAACGCCACAATTCGCGACGCAATGAGCTGGCAATGAGAGCTGACGTCGGAAGGCTGATCGTCTGAAGTGCTGATCGCTTTCCGCTTACGCAGGCGAGTCTTCCGCAGCCATACGCTGCATGTTCAATTCTGCGTCCTCAATCCTGCGTCGTAAAGGCCAGCGTCAGTATCGCTTTCTGCTCGACCTCATGGGCCTTGGCCGATCCGGTCGCAGGGCTCGCGCCGCCCGATCGCTTTACCGATAGCACCGGCTTCTCTCCTGCGATTCGTTTCAGTCGCGGGAGCACGAACTGCAACGCACCCATGTTGGCGGGCTCTTCCTGAACCCACACAATGTCTCGAGCCGAACTATGACGCTGCAGTTCTGCTGCCGACTCTTCTTCCGGGAAGGGATACATCTGATCAAGGAAGATGATTGCCGTGCTCATGTCGGCGCGTTTCTGCCGCTCCATGCGAAGTTCGTGACCGATTTTTCCGGTGCAGATAAGAATGCGTTTGGCTTCCTGCGCTTCGTTATCGGGAATCACCGTCATGAATTTCTGGTTGGTCAAGTCTTCAACCGGTGAAAGTGCATCTGGATGGCGCAACATGCTCTTCGGTGTGAATACGATCAGCGGCTTCCTCCATTTGCGTAGCGCTTGGCGGCGCAGCAGGTGGAAATATTGGGCCGCGTTCGACGGCTGGCAGATTTGAATGTTGTCGCGCGCTGCCAATTGAAGGAAGCGCTCAATGCGAGCGCTCGAATGTTCAGGGCCCTGACCTTCGTAGCCATGTGGAAGCAACAGTACTAATCCAGACAGCAAATTCCACTTATCTTCGCCGGCGCAGATAAACTGGTCGATCACTGCCTGGGCTACGTTCGCGAAATCTCCGAACTGTGCCTCCCAGAGAACGAGCGCCTCGGGATAGTCGCGGCTGTAGCCGTATTCGAATCCCATCACTCCGGCTTCAGAAAGCGTCGAGTTGTATATGTCGCATGCGGCCTGCCCTTGAGCGACGTGACGCAGCGGAACATATTCCGTTTCGTCCTGAATATCGATGAGCACCGAGTGACGCTGGTTGAAGGTCGCACGCCGCGAGTCCTGCCCGGTCAATCGCACCGGAATTCCCTGCTTCACAAGAGTCGCGAAGGCGAGCGCCTCGGCCATGCCATAGTCGAGAGGCTTCTTGCCCGATCCCATTTCATCGCGCTGCTCCAGAAGCTTCTTAACTTTGGGATGAATATGGAAGCCCTCAGGATAGGTCGTCAGCCGCTTGCTCAGTTCACCGAGTTCTTCGCGCGGAACTCCGGTCGGCTGCTCGTATTCGGGCTTGTAGCGCCCTCCGAAGAAATTGTCCCAATATTTGGGAAGATCGCGCATCATCGGCTTTTTAGTGAACTTGGTGGCGCTTTTCTGCGCTGCCTCAAATTCGGACTTGATGGCGGATGCCTGATCGGCAACGTCGTTCGCCCCGATCGCCTTGCCATAAATCTGGTAGAGCGGGGCATGTTCTTTGATCGCCTTGTACATCAGCGGCTGAGTCACCGTAGGATCGTCGACTTCGCTATGGCCATGGCGGCGATAGCCAATTAGATCGACGACTACGTCCGTTCCGAACTTATAGCGGTATTCGGTCGCGATGCGCGAGATGCGGATAACCGAATCGACATCCTCACCGTTGACATGGAAAATCGGGATCGATTGCCGACGCGCCAGTTGTGCCGAGAAGCGCGCGGAGTGCTCTTCCCGGGCATTAGTTGTAAAGCCGACGAGATTGTTGGCAATCATGTGAATGGTGCCGCCAACCGTGAAGCCGCTGAGGTCGGCATAATTCATTGTTTCGGCGGTAATGCCCTGCCCTGCAAAAGCAGCATCGCCGTGTACCAACACGGGCAGAAATTTGGCGTCGCCCGCTTTTCCAGCTCGGTCTTGTTTCGCGCGCGTACGACCCACCGTTACCGGATCAACCGCCTCAAGATGGCTCGGATTCGACGCGAGATGGATATGAATTTTTTTGCCGCCGCGGGTGACGTATTCTCCGGTCGCGCCCATGTGATACTTCACGTCGCCCGAACCAAGCACGCTGCGCGGGTCAACATCTTCAAATTCCGCAAACACTTCTTCGGCCGCGCGCCTGGCAAGATGGATGATCAAATTCAACCGCCCACGGTGGCTCATTCCCATTACCAGTTCCACCGCGCCATGTTCTCCCGCGACATCGAGAACCGCATCCATGGCGGGCAGAAGCGAGGTGTTGCCCTCGAGCGAGAATCTCTTGTTGCCGAGATAACGCGACTGTAAGGTCTGCTCAAACAAATCCGCTCGCACCAAAAGATCCAGCGCCCGCTTTTGGTCGACTCGCGCGGGTTCCGCTTCAATGCGCTCCTGGAGCCAGCGGCGGCGCTCCGGATCGGCGATGTGCATGAACTCATAGCCCACGCTACCGCAGTAAAGTCGCCGCGCCTCGCGTGCGTACTCGTTGTCGATCTGAAGATCAGGATGTGGCTGCGGAGGCAACAGGCCAAGCGGGTTCAACTCCGCTTCCAGGTAGCCGTATTGCCGGAACGATGCTAAAACGCTTTCGCGCTCAAAATTAACGGTTTGTTGCTTCACGACTGTGGGAGCGGCATCCCGGGCAGTTCCGCGTGTAGAAGTAGCCATATATGAGGTCATCTATAGGATAACGGATGCGAGGCAGGAAGGGGGCGATTCATCAGAACTACCGTACCGAGCGAAATCCCCGTTGGCTCGAAATCAGCGCATCGGCATCAGCGAGAAAGGCGAACGCTAGCTCTTTCCCCAGGGGTGTTCGAGAACTGAAGCAGCACCGCCATTCGTGATCCCTAGCGTACCGAAATGAGACTCAATTGCCAAACAGGACACAAAATAAACTCTCGCTACGTTCTCCCGCCAACCGCAAATGGGTTTATTGCCCTCTAAGGAAAGCGCCCT
>JAYVCW010000358.1:0-8820 GCA_043749775.1 Acidobacteriaceae bacterium
ACTGCTGTATTCCACGACGGGCGGGCCGGCGGCACCGGGATATGCGATTTCCGGAACAAACGTGAGCGGGACTAGCACTGTTTCCTGGAATTCTGGCGGCTGCGGTGGCAGTTCGACAGGGAAACTGCTGCGGACGTATCGCGCCGATGTGGCTGGTGGTCTGCCTAACGACGCCAACGGCAATCCGACACTGAACGGCAGCTTCGAGATCCGGCTGCCTAGCGTAGGTAACTCAACCCCTCTTACCTTGGGCGCGACTCTTGTCGTCATTTATCGAATTCCTTCCGGCGCCGGTGGGCCCAGTGTTCCGCTGAATTCAATTGTCATCTACGATGGCGACTATTCTCAAAGCAACGCTCAGCTGAGCATGACCCAAAAGCTGCAGGGATTCTATGACGCTGATCTCAATCCGGTCTCTCGACTGACTCACATCGTGGGGAGCGGCCAGAGCAACAAGTTCCAGACGGTTTACCTGAGCAGCGGAACGAATTCCTTCATCAAACTTCCGTTTCTTTACGGCAACAAGCTGCCCGCATTCCCTGGATGGTACGGAACCTGGGACAACCCGACATGGACGTTCAACAGCGCTAGTACAACCAATCCGGGGGTACTGGAGGATGCCAGCTCCGCGACCACGCAAGTGCTGCCGTCCCTGAGCAATCAGGGATGCGTCTCGTGGAGTGCGGTGATCATGAGCACTACGGTCAGGAACCCCGACAATGACGGCATTCTGTACTCGTGGAAGACTAATCAGGGATACTGTGATGCCTCAGTGAACAATGGGGTGTGCGGCGGACGCGGGGATCCGGCCTGGGTGGATCTCACCGGCGCACAACACGGGCAACAGGACGTGTTTCTGCAATACGATTACTTGTGCAGTACGGTCAGTAGTGGCTTATGTCCAACCGGGGGTAATGATTATTCCTTCGACCCGCGGCTGGGTGTGGATCCCGCTGACGGGCAAACGGCGGTCGACAAGGTGGTTAAATCTTATGCCAACCTCAACGGCACCCAGAGCCGCCATCCTGCTATTGCCTTACATGCGATACTCGGCAACGCAATCCTGGAAAATCAACCTAATATAGTGTGCGGGGCTTCTGATACAGATCCTTCTGGTGCTCCCGGGAATTTAACTTGTCCATTCCCCAATGAGTTCGGCACGGTGGGATTCAGATACGGCGTCGAAAACATAAAGAATTACAGTATTCAGACGCAGACGGGCAGGATTGGAGAGTGTACTCTCGGTACGGCTAGCTGCGCGCCGGTGTTTCAGCCAGCGAAAAAGGACAGCTATCACTATGCATTGTTTTCCCATGGAGTAGGTGTGCCCAATTGGTTTTTGTTTGATAAATCCTTATCAAGTGTGGCGCAGAAGGGAAACACGGTTACATTTACCACGGCGTTGCCGCATGGTATTAAACGAATCGCGGGCGACACTGTTTGCACGTCGGGCCGAGTTACAGTCCTATTCGCGGTTACCAATCCTAACTTGAACGGTACCTTCTGCATAAAGAACGTAAACCTGGCGGGAACCACATTCGATATCACGGTTCCCGGCACCCCAACGACTTTCACCTACCCCGCAAACGCCGAACCCTATCTGGGCGTGGCGGACGGGCAAGTTACCAGCATGTCCGGATTTTCCGACGTGGGTGGTCAGAATGTGGTTGTTGCGCTTGGTGAGGGCGGTTGGGGTCCAGCATCCAATCCAGCATCCGACGGCAACAAATGGCAAACCAAGGCGGGCACGTTGATGCATGAGTTAGGGCACAACATGGGCCTTACGCATGGCGGAACTTTTTACGACAAATACAACCCTTCAGCGACTCCACCGGTTATGGACTACACGCCGACCTTCGAAGTTAACTGCAAGCCGAATGTCCAAACCAGTATGAGTTACATGTTTCAGTTCGACCTTATGCAGGTGCCGAGTGTCCTCAATGCAGCCGGCAAACCTCTTATGGTGGTGGACTATTCCGAAGATGACGGTTCTGTTCCCACACTCACGGAAAGCCAGGCGCAAGTACCTGGCGTATTGATGAACTTGCCTTACTCGAACACGGCCTCATTCCAACTTCCAGCTAATAACTCAAGGTCACCGCATTGTGACGGCTCGCCGCTTGGTCCAAATGAAAAGTCATTGACCTACACCCAGTTTTCGAACGCGTCCGACTTCTTCTGGTCGAGTGCGACGGGTTTCGACGTCAACTTCAACGGCAAGACCACCGACGTTTTACATGCACACAACGAATGGACAGGGACGCCTGTGGAAAGCGGAGTCGGGCTATCCCCTGGTCTTGATCTGCGGCAGATCAGCGCGATCGGCACGCTCAGTTCCAGCGGGGCAGGCGGCGGGCATCTTTCGGGTGGCGGAGGTGGCGGGCATCTTTCTGGTGGCGGCGGTGGCGGACATCTTTCTGGTGGCGGTGGTGGTGGACATCTTTCGGGTGGCGGAGGCGGCGGGCATCTTTCGGGTGGCGGAGGAAGTCCGAGCGAATTTACTCACGAAGCCGCCAACTCTTATCCGCGTCCTGCCAGAGAGTTGATCATTACCCAAGAAGAAGCGTCGCCGCGGTTCATTGATCTGAGCTGGTTCGAACCCACGTTCGGCACGCCTGCAAGCTACAACATTTACCGGACGGTAGTCGGAACCCCGTTTTCAACTACACCCCTTGCCAGCGTTCCGGGAACTCAGACCAACTTTAAGGATACGGTGAGCTGTAACGCGGCAGGCTACCAGTACAGGGTCACCGCGGTCACTAACAACGATGCGGGGGCGCCACAGGAGAGCACACCTTCGAACACAGTTCCTGCAACTGGTGAGCCTCTGCTGACCGGCTGTTACACGGTGACGTTCTCGCCATTTCCCGTCGCGGCACAGGGTAGCGACGTCTCCATATCATTTACGCTATTGGACGACTTCTTCGTCACCCCAGGCGACACTTGGGCACATGCGGCGCCGAACGGCGTAAGCAAATTGTCATCTGGGAAATTGTTCGTCGATGGTCCGGTGGCAAACGGTGGCAACTGCACAACGACTCCTCCGACCGGGCAGACTCTAATAGGTACCATTACCAACGGGGTCGCAGTCGCAGCAGAGGCCGGTGACACGCTCACCAGCGGCGGCGACGTATACACCTTTACCTGGAGCGGCGTGAACACGGACAACTTCTGTGCAGGTTCGTACATTTTCGAACTCGACCTCGACAGCGGCCAACATGTGAAGAGTCTGAATGCGCTGCAGCTTGGGATTGACGTCAATGACGTGGACGGTCCGCGCATTACTAACGCGCCTTTAACCGCAGGTACCGTGGGTGTGCTTTACACCAATACCTTTATACAGGACGGCGGCGTAGGTACGATTACATGGAGCATCTCTCAAGGCTCGCTTCCGAATGGCATTTCGCTCAATCCCGCTACCGGCGTAGTTTCCGGTTACGCCACGAGTGCGTGCACGTGCACCTTCACCGTTCAGGCGAAAGACTCAAACGGCAATATTGGAACGCAGGCGTTCACGCTGGTCATGCACATTTGGGTCTCCGCGAGTCCGGCTCCTGCGAGCGCGCCGCCATCCTTCGTGGCAAACCCGATGCTGCCTCCCATGACGGTAGGCATCCAGACCGCTGACTCGACGTACCAAAGTGGTGCCGTGCCAGGGGCCGTTACGTGGAGTTTGGCTCCGGGCTCCAACCCGCTGCCGAACGGCACCACCATTAGTAACAATGGACTTAACACTACTGGCGTACTCTCCGGTTACCCGACGACAGCATGCACGTGTCAGTTCACTCTCGTCGCCAGGGATTCCGCAGGCAACACGGGGACGCTGACGTTCACACTCGTCGTGCACATCTTCGTCTCCGCGAGCCAGCCCCCACCAGCAATTCTGGCGAATTTCCCATTCGTTCCGAACCCGGCCCTCCCAGCTATGACAGTCGGCGTCGCAAATCAAGATACTTTGTATCAAAGCGGCGCTACAGGTTCGGTCACGTGGACCTTCACTGGCAGCTTACCGCCTGGCATTTCACAACAGGGCTCTGGTGCAACGATCTCCGGCACGACGTGCGCGGCTGGGCCATATAACACCCTCAGCGCTAGCGCCGCTGACTCCGCCACACCCAACAACACTGGATCGCAAGTGCTCACATTGCAGGTAAACAAGGGAACCTCCGCGACGGGCGTAACCTCGAATGTCCAGAAGTCCGCGTTTCAACAGATGGTTACGTTCACCGTGACTGTCGCACCGCAATTTAGTTGCACTCCGACGGGAACTGTAACCTTGATGGACGGTGGGTCTGCGATCGCTTCCGACTTGGCGCTCACAGGCGGGGCAGCGACGTTCGCGACCTCCGCCCTGTCGGTTGGCACGCACTCCATCACCGCAAGTTACAGCGGCGACACAAATTTCAATTCCACCAACTCTGGAATCTGGTCACAGACCGTGAGCTCTGGGGGCTTGACAAACACGGTCACCTCTCTCGCCGACGATGGTTCAGCGGGAACGCTGCGCTCCGTTATCGCCAACTCTAATTCGGGTTCCACCATCGACTTCAACTTGACCGGGACGATTGTGTTGACGCTTGGCCAACTCGAAATCAACAAGAACCTGACGATCAGCGGTCCCGGCGCTGCAGGTCTGGCGATCAGCGGGAACAATGTGACAGGCGTTTTTGTTGTCGATTCGGGAATAACGGTGACGATTTCTGGAGTAACCATCAAGGACGGGAAGCTCAATGTGGGCAATGGCGGGTGCTGCGGCGGGGGAGGCGGTATCAACAATTCAGGAACACTGACTTTGATCGACGCCGCGGTTTCGAACAACTCTGCCGGTTACGCCGGTTACGGCGGCGGCATTTATAACGTGTACCCTGCGACGCTAACGCTAATCAGAACCACGATGTCAGGCAACTCTGCTGAAAATTATGGCGGTGCGATTTACGACGAAAACCAGACAGTCGCGATCAACAGCACGTTCTCCGGCAATTCGGCCCATCTTGGCGGCGTAGCGTGGAACGTTAATGGGATAACTCTAACCAATAGCACGTTGTCGGGAAACTCTGCGGGTAGCGGCGGCACCCTGTTCTTTGGCGGAAGAGTAGCTGTTAAGAATACGATCCTAGCGACGACCAGCGGTGGCAATTGTAATGGTGGTTCGTGGGTTTCATATGGGCATAATTTGTCGGACGATGCCTCGTGCTCCTCATTACTTACCGCAACTGGTGACCTGAACAACACGCCAGCCGGACTCGATCCTGCTGGCCTTAAGAACAATGGTGGTCCCACCCAGACCATCGCGCTGGTCTCAGGCAGCCCCGCCATAGATGCCATCCCGGTGAGCCCTACCAATTACTGCACCACCCCCGATGGGACCACACCCATTGACGCTGACCAGCGGGGCATCACGCGGCCGCAAGGAGCCGCCTGCGATATCGGGGCGTTCGAGGTGGTCGAATAACCAAGCAAAAACGACATGATTCCTCGGCGAACCCCCACCGTAACCATGCTGGTGATGGTTACCGCGATGATGGCTCGACTCCGGGACGGCCACACCCGGCCGGGGCGGTCCGCACCGACACCCGATCGGGCGACCAGAGGTCTAAGCAACAGTTCGTACTTCGGGATAGACGCGGTGACGGGGAATCTGTACTCGATTGACACCACTGCCGGCGCGACAACGTTGCTTGGCTCCACCACCGCTGCAGTACTTCCGGCAGGGTGCACCCTCGAATCAAGCCTGAGCAGCTCAGCAACCCTGCTTTACTACACCATCGGTTACAGCGGGACGGGTTGTACTAGCCCAATGTCTGACACCTTGTATCAAATCGATCCCACGAGCGGAACGACCACGAACGCCGTTCAACTGACCATCGGTGGTTCGGGCTGCATGCTTTTGTTGGTTCGACGTCGGTTAGCAACACGCTGTATGGATTTACTTCCGCTGGAAAGGAGTATTCCATAGACCCACCTCAGGCGTGGCGACCTTAGTGACCAGCCTTACATCTCCTGTATCCATCATCTGCGCAGGTTCGAGTCAATGAGCGATGGACTCAGGAGATAGTCAAACCTTGCCCGGCAAAATTGCCGGGCATTTTTTTGTCGCGTTATCGGGCTTACTAAAGTGCGGCCGCACCTTCGCGAAAGAAGTATTTCGCAGAAATAAATCGGTGTTGTGCCAGTCTTGGTGGGTTTTATTGTCCGAGGCTCTTGCGGACTTCAGCAACCAGAGGATCGTCTGTCGACTGTCCCCGGATGCTTAGGTAAGTGCGATAAGAATCAGCGAAGGCTGGAGTTTTGAGGCCTTGCCGTACGCGTCCCTGATAGTAATAGACATAAGGAACATAGCCGTAGGTGACCATGTTGTCCATCAAGAGCTCCAGCGCTTCGCCGCGCCGCTTGATGCAGCGGTCAAACTCTGAATCCGCTTCGGTGAACTGGCCCGCTTCGAGGTAGGCGCGGCCAAGCTCGAATCGGCCAATCCACGTGTCCAACTGGTTGTTGGCGTCGGTGATGTCTTTAATAGCCAGACGGCTATCCCCCTGCTTGAGGGCGAGCTTTCCTTCAATGATCTTGCCGTAGGCTTGAGGTTCAACCTGCGTCTCTTTCGCGAGGCTGTCTGCCATTTTCTTTGCTTGTGCCGTGTCTCCGGCTTCGGCAAACACGCGCCCCGCGAGGAACCGGACCTGAAGCGTTTGCCCATTGGCGAGAGCCTTTTCGGCAGCCGCAACTGCCGCTTGGTTTTGGCCTCGCAACAGTTCTGCGTGGGCGAGGGCAGCAAACTTGTTGGTTGCGTTCTCAGGCGTCTTCGCTAGCAGGTCAGCATTGGCGCCTTTCTCGAGCAGTTGCACTTGCTCCGCGAAACGGCCCTGATACAGCGCCAAATCGGCGATGGCGGACGCGGCAAGAGATGCGCCTCTGGACCCGAACTTCTCCAGCCCGTGATAGGTATCTGCTGCGTCAGAGAGCTTGCCTTGGCCGAGTTGCGCTTCACCAAGATTGAGCTGCGCCGTCTCCGAGGGACTTATCCCCAGGGCGGTCCGCGCCTCGCGCTCTCCAGTTTGAAAATCTCCAGTGAGCGAACTGAAGAACGCCAGATTAAAATGTCCCACGGCTCCCTTGGGCGCAATTTCTTCCGCCTTGCGCGCGGCTTCCACTGCTTTGGGAAAGTTGCGCAAGTAGGCGTAGCACCAGGACAGGTCCGATTGCCCGACCATGTCGGCCGGGTATTGGCCGACAAGCGTGCTGTATTCCTCGACGCACTTTGGATAATTGCCGACGACTAGATAATAAAAGCCGCGAGTATGGTACCTTTCGCGCTCGGTCATGCGGTCCATATGTTCCATCGCCGACTTGATATACTTCTCTGCGTCCGCCTGCCGCCCCAAGTCAATTGCTGGTCCCGACATTCCAGCGTAAGCGCGGGCAAAATTAGGGTCGAGCTCAACGGCCTTCGACAACGTCTGAATAGCCTCCGCGGGTTTACCCGCGAACTGTTGTTGCATGGCGACGCTGTAGAGGTGCACGACTTCCAGAGATGCGGCGGTGAAAGGTCCTGAGACGGCGAGCTGCTCCGCCACCGGCGTAGTGTCACCCAGCGCCTTACGGATAGGCGCTGCCACCTTGGGAATCTCGAGCAAGAGCTTGTCTTTTGTCGCCGTGATTTCTGCGGTCGCGATGCTGTTGCCGGTCCGGGCATCGAGTGCTTCCACCGAAAGCTTATAGCCATCGCCGCGCAGGCTGAGAGAACCGGTCACGACCGCAGCCAGTCCCTGGCTTACGCCGATAAGCCGAGCCGATTGCTCGTCGAGTTTGTCCGAAGGATACGGAAGCTTTTTCGCCAGGTTGTGGGCTGTTCCGCGGCTATAAGCGTTGATGAAAGTTGCGCCTTCCAGTGCGACGTTGAACATTGGCTCCAACGTGTCCTCAAAAATAGGGTCACCGGTATGATTCGTGAAATCGGCTACCAGCACCGAGACTGGGGCATGCGCGACGGCCGCTACATTCTGCCTCTTGCTTAAATACCAGACCCCTATGGCCACCATCACAACCAGCGCTGCAACTGCGCCGATCATGTGCCAGGGAATGGTTTGCCCCCAGGGCCGACTGCTGGTGGGGAAGTGCAACGTCGCGGCGGCGCGTCCCCCCTGCCATCGCTCCAAGTCAGCCGAGAGCTCCATGGCGGATTGATATCGCAGATTAGCATCGCGCTCCAAGCACTTGCTGACAATGCCAGCCAGCGCTACCGGAATCGAAGTGTCCGTGTCTGAAACGGGCGCGGCGCGTTCCTGGGTGCGTTTAATCAAGCTTGCGAGAGCGCTATCGGCGCTAAACGGCATTTTGCCGGTCAGCAGTTCGTAAAAGATGAGGCCTATCGCGAACAGATCTGAGCGCTGGTCGAGGTTCTTGCCCAAGGCTTGCTCGGGCGACATGTACTCCATGGTGCCTACCATGGCCCCGCTCTGGGTCATACCCGCGCCTTCAAAGGTACGCGCCAGCCCGAAGTCCATCACCAGCACGCGGCCGGTCTTGTCGCGCATGATGTTCTGTGGCTTCAGGTCGCGATGGATGACGCCTACGCTGTGCGCCGCCTCCAGCGCGTGACTGACCTGGCGCATAATTTCTACCGACTCTTCCGGGGAAACTTTGGTCTTCTCATTGATGAGAGTGCGAAGGTCGGCGCCCTCCACAAATTCCATGGTGATGAACTTCACGCCGTCGGCTTCGGTCATGTCAAAAATACGAATTACGTTTCTGTGTGTTACCTGGCGAGCCAGGATGAGTTCCTGCTTGAAGCGCTCGATGATGGCGGGACTGCTGGACAGGTCC
>JAYVCW010000359.1:0-3219 GCA_043749775.1 Acidobacteriaceae bacterium
AACGCCGTCCGCGGGCATTCCGGCCTGCGCCAGGATTTGTGGGTTCACGACGATGATGTAGGCCATGGTCACGAAGGTCGTGAGCCCGCCCAGCAACTCTTTCCGGATAGAAGTCTGATTTTCGTGCAATCTAAAAAAACGGTCGATCAAGGTCTTCCTCGGGTGGCGTTAAGCGTCGCGTTCAAGGCGTTTGCAGACTGATTGCAGAGGATTAGCTTCACGCTCGCTGGGTACTTTCGTAATTCTCCTCGTCGCTGGCGAAGGCGGTATTCTAGGGTCAAATCTCGCCAGTTACCAGTTATTTCACAGTGTCCGCGGGGGGATGGCTAAAGACCGCGAGGAATTTGTTATGGCAACAATGTTCAACCGGTTCGAAGTTCAAAGCGAGTTGTCCAAGTCGGATTCCGCGACAATTTATAAGGCGCTCGATAAGGAAACGAACCAGGTAGTGGCGCTCAAGACGCAGAATCTCGCGCCGCTCGGAGACCGCGCCCCCGCGTTTGTCGATGCCCTGATTACCGAGGGGCAGAGCACGCGTGATCTGGCCGCGCAGAATATTGTTCCCGTCTATGGCGCCGGCGAAATCGACGGCCAATTTTCAGCCGCGATGGAGTATATTCAGGGCAACAGCGTAGCCACGATGCTCGCCCGCAATGAAGGTTTTTCGATCTGGGACATTCTTGATATCAGCCGTCAACTCTGCGCCGGGCTGGAGCAGGCTGCGGCGAAAGGTGTCGCACACTCTTCACTCGAACCGGCAAAAATCATGGTGCAGTGGGACGGGATGGTCAAGATCCTCGGCTATGGCATCTCCAAAATGAGTCTGATTGGCGCCGAGTCGGGAAACGGAATGGGACGGATAACTCCGTACTGCTCTCCGGAGCAACTTCGGGGAGAGGTTGTCGATTCCCGATCAAACCTGTTTTCTCTGGGGACGATTCTCTACGAGATGGTCGCAGGGCGCAGAGCCTTCAACGCATCGGACACGGCCGCGCTGCTTAGCCAGATTGAAAACGACATGCCCACAAGTCCGACATCGCTGAATCCCAAGATTCTTCCGGCCATGAGCGCGCTGATTCTGAAAGCTCTGGCAAAGGATCCTGCGGCCCGCTATCAGCACGCGCGCGAACTGCTCGAAGACCTCGAAAAATGCAAAGAGACGGGCAAAAAGACAGTGGTGGAACCTAAGAAAATTACGCCCCCTGGGGGAGTTGCCGTCGACCCGGCGATGCGCACGAGCGCAGCGAATAAGTTTGTCTCTTCAGGGAGCCCGTCGAATTCGGGCCTGACGAATCCAGCGCAGCAGAAGCCTCCCGTTTCTCACGCTTCAACCGCGCGGCCTGCGGCGCAAACGTTGGGGCACACAGCTATTACGCCGTCAGGAAGCGAAGCGCCACGCCAGGCTTCGGCTTCGGCTGCGGCTGCATCCGGCGCGGGCATGCCTGCAAAAACAGCATCCACATCCAGAGCGAACTCTGGAGCGCGGCTGATCAGCGAATTCGAAGTGAGTGCGACCGCCTCGCCATCAGCCCCGCTGCAGCAAGCCTCGCCGGTCATGTTCGACCCCATGATGGCTGAGTCTGCAACCCCAGGTTCCGCAGCCGGCCGCAGCTTCTCAGATCTAGCCGAGATGCCGCCGCTCAAAGAGCCGGTGTATTCACCTCCGGTTCCGGAACCGGTTGAGCCTTCGAATACCACGGTCACGATTTACCCGAAGAAAGAAGTCAAGCCGAAGATCCAACCCCGCGAAGTGGCCGGAAGGGCTATGAAAGAAATTTCGACCGTGCCGCCGCGATTGATGCTCTACGCCATCCTGGGTGCAGTGGGGCTGATACTGGTGGTTGCAGTTGCGCTATTTTTTCATGTGCGCTCTGAAGATGACGGATCCACAGCCGCTCCGCATCCGATCCAGGCAACGTCGAGCGAGAAAGCGGTTGCGCAGGCATCAGCATCGCCAGTTGCGCGGCCGAGCCACGCAATCGCAGTTGGGGAGGAAGAACAGCCAACCGTCACCGTGCGCCAGCCAGAGAATCGCGCCGCGAAAACGACGAAGCGGACGCTCGCTCCAGCGCCCGTCGCGGTCGCCCCGGTTGGCCAAGCGCTGATCGATTCTGACCCGCAGGGAGCTCAAATTCAAATTGACGGCAATAGTGATCCCGCATGGGTAACTCCATTCAACGTTGCCGGGCTCAGCGCGGGCAAACACCTGATTTCAGCGAGTAAGACGAGCTATTCATCGGATATCCGTTCACTCGAAGTAATCGCGGGCGCTAAGGCCAATTTGACCTTGCATCTCACGCCGATGAACGCTGTGATCGTTGTATCGAGCAACCCTTCGGGCGCAGCCATAACTTTGGATGGCAAAGCGACAGGCAAGTTGACCCCCGCGCAATTCTCGACCGAAAAAGGCTCCCATGCCATCGTTGTGCGCAAGAATGGATACCTCGACCAGAGCGTGACCACGGATCTCGCGGCCGGTCAGAATTTTCAGTTTGCTCCAACCCTCAAGGCCCTGGGCAATGTCGACGACATCAAGACCGTCGGCAAGATGAACAAGTTGTTCAGCCACGGTAGCGATAGCACTGCGGGGATGGGTGCTGTAAGCATTCATACCCAACCGAAAGGCGCGCAGGTTGTGATCAACCAGCGAGTGCTGGATAAATTCTCTCCGGTGGCGATCATGCTAGGGCCTGGCAACTACGTCATCGACATCACGTTGACCGGATTCAAGCCCGTCCAAAAAGTGGTAACGGTCGAGCGTGGCAGCAAGGCAGCGATCGACGAGATTCTCGAACGGCAGTAGCAAAACTCGTTTCGCCTGCTGTCATATTTTTAAACTTTAGATTTGGGCGATCTCGCTCTTCTGCCGTGCCCTGCGCTATCCATTTTCTTTAAATCACGAGGTTATGTGACAGCCGTCACATCACGGCTCAGAGCGCGCAGGCAGAATCGAAGGTGCGTTCAGGAGCATCGACCGGTGTCGTCGCAGCCATTATCAGGCATCCCCACGGCGAAGAGATTGAGTGCTGAGCTTTTGCATGCGATCAAGGAGATACAGGTACCCTGCAGCTTTTCCAAGGGCGAAATCATTTTCAAGCAGGAGGTTGCGGTGATGGGAGTCTATGTGGTGGAAGCAGGCGAAGTCGGAATTTCGCTCTCTAGCAGCCATAACCAAAACCAACTTCTGGAAGTGGTAGGGCCCGGGTCCATGCTGGGGAT
>JAYVCW010000360.1:0-10238 GCA_043749775.1 Acidobacteriaceae bacterium
GCGCGAGTATCACGAGCCAAAAGATTTCGAGTCGTTCGTTTATTTAAGCCAGGTACAGCAGGCCGAGATTATCAAGATCGGTGCCGAGCACCTGCGCCGCCAGCGGCCACGCACCATGGGATCTCTGTATTGGCAGTTGAATGATTGCTGGCCGGTCGCTTCGTGGGCCAGTATTGATTATTTTGGACGCTGGAAAGCGCTGCAGTACTACGCCCGCAGATTTTACGAAGACGTGCTTGTCTCTCCTTATCAACACGAAAACAAAGTCGACATCTATGTGGTATCCGACAAGATGGAGCCCTTCACGGGCACGATTCATGCGCGTTTGCTCGATTTTGGCGGCGAGCTTTTAATGGAGCAGACGAAGGATATTCAGGTGCCTGCACAATCGAGCGCAAACTACCTAACGTTGAGTGATGCGGACCTGCTGCCAAAAGCAGACCCGCGCGGCAGCTTTCTGGTCGTGGATTTGAAGATTGCCGGAAAGTCAGTCTCGCGTAACCTGGTGTTCTTCGATGTTACACACAATCTGCATCTTCCAATCAGACCTGCCATTCAAGTGGCCGCACATCAGAATGGAGGACAAAATACGCTAACACTGCAGTCTGCCCAGCTTGCGAGAAACGTCTACGTGTCGTTTGGCGATCTCGATGTTGAGACGTCTGACAATTATTTTGATCTGCTCCCGAACGAGCCTTTGACCATCACGCTTAAAACCTCTTTGTCGATTGATCAGATCAAGAGTTCAGTAAAGGCGATCTCATTGACGGATGCGTTTGAGGCAAAGTGATGCCGCCCCGCACATGCTCTGCAACCTACAAAAGAAACCGCACCGCTTCAGGAAAGAAAGGCTTCTGACCGTGGCACTGGAAGATTCAACCCAACAGAGATTGAAAGATTGTATTACGCTCTCTAGTTCCAGACTAGAATTTTGGGGAGAATTCATCCGCCGTGCCGATGTTGCCCGCATGGCCGAAGTAGGCGTCTATCGTGGAGAATTCGCTGCTTTCGTGTTGAAGCGTTGCGAACTGGTGAACCGGTATTACATGGTCGATCCATGGCGCCACATCGACGAGTGGCACAAACCCGCAAATGAAGATGATCTGACATTTGAGCGCTTCTTTCAGGTGGCGAAAGCAGAGACGGACTTCGCCGGAACTCGGCGAGTGATTTTACGCGGAACAACGACGGAAGTTGTCAGTCAGATTCCGGACAACGAATTGGATTTTGCTTATATCGATGGGGATCACACGCTCAGGGGCATTTCGATCGACTTGATCAGTTTCTATCCAAAGGTGCGAACTGGCGGGTTTATTGGCGGCGATGATTTCAGCCGGACGATGTGGGAACACAAGTCTAGCTTCGAACCTACGCTGGTGTATCCATTCGCGGTTTACTTTGCGGAGGCGGTAAGCGCGACGATATACGGTCTACCGTACAACCAGTTCTGCATGCAGAAGACATTGAATTCCGGCTTCAGTTTTGTGGACTTAACGGGCGGATACGACGAACTCGGCCTTCGACATCAACTTGCGCCGGGAAAACTCTTGAAGATGACTCTGCGTGAACGTTTCCCGGCGCTGGCGAAGATTGCGGCGAGGACCAGAAAATTAATATCTTGAGATTTCATTACAAGCGGTTATTTAGCAGCGGTTATTTAGCAGCGATTATCTAGAGCAGGATTATTTAGCTGCGGTACTCAACTTCACCAGAATCTCGCGCAGACGAGCTTTAAGGCGCAGGCTTAGGTTTCCGCTGCTTACTGTTTGGCTTACATGATCAAGCGCGGCTCGCGAAAGTTGCTTCCGATCTTGGTTCCGAACTCCAGGCGGAAGAGGGAGCATTTCCTGGGGATCCGCAACCAAGTCGAAGAACTCTTCGCTCGTTCCAGGCCCCAGTCGCATGACCAGTTTGTGGCGGAGATCTCGCACACTCAACAGTCTGGGTCCCATTCGATCTTGAGCCCGAAAGGAATTCGTGCATCCGTAAACGCATTCGGTGATTGCGTTGAGGTCCCACGGCTGCTGTTGGTGAAGATGCCGCCACAAGCTCACTCCGTTAAAGGATTCCGGAGGTTTCAGGTCGAGAATTTCAAGTAATGTCGGAGCAAGGTGCAGATGGCTAAAGGGGGCGTCAGGAACTTTGCGTTTGGCAATTGAAGGAACACGAATCATGAGCGGTACATGCACGATTTCTTCGCTCAAGCTTAAAGGCGGATGAAACCGGCGACCGTGTTCAAGTAATGATTCTCCGTGATCGGCCGTCAGAACGAAGGTGCAGCTATTCCAAAGATTCTTTTGCTTCAAATGTGTGACGAGTCTTTCAACGTGACTATCTACCGAACGAATCCCTGCGTCATACAATTCGATGATCGCAGTTTTTTTTCGTTCGAAATCCGCCGGCGCTAGATCAGAACGCTTCCAGAATTCGTTAAGATAGCGGGCCTTCGTAGACGAGACTGTTCGTCCAGTAAGGTCACGGAACGCTTGCTGCGAGGGGTAATAGGGCGAGTGAGCGTCCATGAGATGAAGCCAGAGAAAGAATGGGCGCCTGGCCGCGGAGGTGAGCCACGACATTGCATGATCGACAATGATCTCAGCGTTAGGAAATTCCATCAGCGAATCGATGTTCCCGACGCTTGGCG
This sequence comes from Acidobacteriaceae bacterium, assembly GCA_043749775.1. Taxonomy (GTDB): domain Bacteria; phylum Acidobacteriota; class Terriglobia; order Terriglobales; family Acidobacteriaceae; genus Acidiflorens. The sequence continues at coordinate 2,645 of JAYVCW010000360.1, forward strand.
AGGCAATGCGAACGCAATATTGGAAGTAAAGTTCGTCGTAGACCTCACCAATTCCAAATCTTCCGGCCGCTTCCCTCAACGAGCGATTGAGCTTACCTCGATTTTTAGCGAACGATGGCGACGGGGCTGGGGCCGACTGGGCGGGCGGTTTCGCAAAGTCTAGAAAATCTTTAAAGGTCCCAAATCCCGAGTCGTATCCGAAATGAGGCGAAATGTAAGGGTTGGCGGCGGAGAATGCCGCGGTGGCATAACCTTGATCGCGAAGAAATGAAGCTAATGTATTTTCACCCGGCGCCAGTCCAATCACATCTCTTCCCAACGCCAAGGGCATTCGTGAGGCGAGGATGGATGGAAAGGAAAAAAACGTGGGGGCACCGGCTATGACGGCAGTCGGGACAACAAACGATTCCTCGGCTAACGAATCGAGAAACGGCGTTGTCGGGCGGGGATATCCGTGGAAGCCGCAATGATCCGCCCGAAGACAATCAACGGTAACCAAGATGAGCGATTTTTGGAGCTGAGTTTCGTTCATCTCTCGGCCGATACGCTGATTTCGTTCACGCTGATACTTCTGCCGTTCGCGACGTAAGCGCCTTCGGTTGCAATGCGGAATAGATCCGCATCGTGCACGTAAAGCAGTTTCGGCCACTTCATTTCGAGAGCGCTCAAAAATTGATCGAGCAAAGCCACGGTTGGAGTTCGAAAGTCTCGAATCGTTGAATGAAAGTTTATGGAGTGAATTGAGACGATCGCGGGTAATCCACGGCGAAAGCATTTTGCTGCATCGCCGATGAGACTCTCCAGATTGCAGGGGCTGACTGCAGGCTCCATCTCAACCGTGCGGAAAGTATGCAGCATTCCACGGTGATCGAGGAAAGGCGCTTGGCGGCCTCCTGGTCCGTTCTGCGCTACTCGAATTCCAGCATCGAACCACGCGCTGTGCGTATTCGCATTTGACCGATAACCTGGTGCGCATGCGCTGATTGGAGTGGAATCGAATAATTTTTGGTAGAGGCCCACCGCCTGCTGAATTGCCAACTGCTGATCCTCGACAGGGAGATACTGATCGGATTTTGCTTCAATATCCCAGTATTCGTAACCGATCCACGGCATTCGCCAATGTATATAGGGAGTACCAGCGCTCCACAATTTACGTACCAGTCGACCTCGCTCCCCGTCGGCCTTAAGCTCTCGGGTAACAGCCTTCGCGCAAAAATGAGTGAGCCCGTGCAAGGCCGGGAAGAACATTCCTTCCGCTATGCCTTGCCGATATTCCTCGAACAATCGAGGGCGGGTCCATGGGTCAGGCAACCCCTGACTGAGAGGAAGCAGAGATATTTCATGTCCGCCGGACGCAAGGCAACGGGCGAAGTCAACATTGGCGGTAATGAAATTCATCACGATAACCGGATGGCGGCCGGCTGAATCGTTGTGATCTTTCAAAACTCCGCGGAGGGCGGCTAGATCATCGGCGGTTTCGAAGCTGTAGAAATCATAAGGTGATTCACCAAGAGGAATTCTCGCTGCCCGGAGAGCGACGCAACCCTCATGATCGCGTACACCGACCCGCCCCCAGTCGTCGCTCTGAAAAAGAACCAGCGGTCGGTCAAATCGCAGGCCATCTAAGGCATGCGGTTTTCTAGCGCGAGCCCAGGCACGCTGCAAAAGCGACTTCATTCGCGGTCTCCACAATGGAGAAAAAGGTTTGTACTGGTTTCTCGTTTCATTTGCGAGCCCACACACTGAAATTTGCGGTGAACAAATCGTTTTTCCGGCAAAGTTTTTCTATGAGATATGCTGCCAGGTTTAGCGCAGGAACAAATGTCCATTGCAGCATCCGGGCAACGACCTGCGGTCTGGTCATCGAAACCAGGAAGACATTCATCGTCCGGCATAGCCCACTCACACTGCCTCCTTCAGGAATTACTTCGACGTGTTCAAATTCCTTGAAAAGGTGCCGCAAGCCTCCGGGAAGAAATCGCCAGCAATCGTAGTTGCTGTCGCGCATAAAGATCGCAGGCGCACTTACGAATACGGTGCCTCCTTTTCGAATCACGCGCCGAATCTCGGCTACCGCTAGGCGCGGATCCGGGAAGTATTCGAGAACTTGAGTGCAAATCACGAAATCAAACTGCTCATCGCGAAAAGGTAGCGCCTCGCCAGCGGCGGCGGCATCGACGAGAGGAGTGACGATGAGGTCGATGGCCACATAACGGGCGATGCTCTCTTGAAGCAAGGATCGATAAGGTTGAATCCTTCCCCCGACATCGAGAACGACAAGAGCAGACTGCGGCAGCTTTTTTAATCCCTCGCGAAATATCTTTCGCCGGGAGCGCAGAATCAACCAGTTTGGGTCGGTCATGGCCGGATTCAAACGACTCTGGCCTTCGAGAATCAACTGTTCCAGTGTGGGTTGCGGCGGCATAACGAAAAAGGTTAGAGATACCCCAAGTTTCGCAGGCGTTCCTCCAGAAGCGTCTGCTCCGCCCGGTCCAAGGTGTCCGACTCGCTTTGAACCAACTCACGCAAAACGAATTCCAGTAGAGAATCGATGTTATCGAAACGTTGTTTGAATCGCTGCTCCGCCGCTTGGCAAAGGTCTTCGGGTAGATGAATCTGTCTTTGCACGGTCATTGTTTAATCTCACAATTTAAAGCGATCGAGCCTTCCCGCGTATTCCCGGCAACCTTCTTTGGATCGCTGCGACGATTATTCGGTCATCCTCGTCAAGTCCTAGTGCCAGGGATAGAGCGCAAAACGTGGCGTACGAAAAGACTAGCGCAAGACCAATCACGAACCACTGCGGACGAAACTGAGTGACAAAGAATCGCGTGCACAAAACTACGGCAACGCTCGCAGCGCTCGGTCCGAGAAGTCGAAAATATGTACGGTTGTAGGGCGTGATATGCAACGCCGCCCGCACTTCCCTCAGAAAGAGGACGTTGCTGACAGCGTTAGTCAAGGCCGAAGCAACGGCCACCCCGACAATACCCCAGGGTTTTATCAAAATCAGAATGGATACGACCATGAAACAGGCCATGATGATCTGAACTCGAATCAAGCGCCTTTGATTTCCCGACATGAGGAGCAAGTAGCCGACTGACCCGGTCCCGGTGTTGATCAATTGCGCGATCGTTCCAACAATCAGCACCAACCAGCCGGCTTCAAATGCGGGGCCAAACAGTCGCATCAGGATTTTTGAGTATACGATCATGACGAACGCTAGAGGGAGTGTAAAGCCAATGATCCATTTGGTAAGAGTCTGAAACATGCGTCCCAGAAGGGCTTGCTCGCCGCGCGCGTGGAGATCGGCGATGGTGGGGGAAAAAATCGGATTTACCGACTGCAGCGCGATCGGAACAAAGGCCACAAGAGAGGCCGCAATCGTATATATTCCGACTTGCTTAACGCCCAAAAAGGCTCCCATGATTATCTTGTCTGCTTGCGCGAGTAGAAATTCAAGGCCACCCACGCCGAAGACGGCGGCCGAGAACCAGAACACCTCGGGCTCCAGCGACACGGGCTTGACGGGCATGCGCCGAGCGGCCATTGGCGTCAATTTCCACGTGGTTGCTGCGAGCAGAGACAACACGATGAGTCCGCTCACGACCTGCGCAATCAAGTAACCGCGCAACCCCATGCCAATGGCGAGCAGCCCGACTCCAAAGACCACGTTTAGCGGACTTGCAACGAAGCTCGAAATAATCGTTCGGCGAGCGATGTCTTTATATCCGGCTAAAACCTGCCCAAAAAAACCGCTGAATGCAATGGTTACGAGGAGGATCGCGAATAGCCACAGATAAGGAATCAATTCCGGTGCGTGATAAAGCTGTCGGGCTAACCAGGGACCAAGCAACAACATCATCCCCGCCAGAAGTATGTTTGCAGCGATTAGAAGCTTAACCGCGCCGCGAAGGAAGCCATTCAGTCGATCATCCTGTTTTTTGGCTGAATAGGCCGCCACAAAACGTACGGCAGATTGGGGGAAACCAAGTCCACTGAACAGCCCAAAGAAACCGACTATCGTCATGCCTAGCGCATAGATTCCCAAAGCCGCCGCACCCAGCATGCGCGCAACATAAATTTTAAACAGATAACCCACTGCAGCGGTAAATATGGTGCCCGCGAAAAAAACGGCGGAGTGCCGCGAGACCTGTCCAATCTCATTGAGAAATCGTGCTTCTAATTCGCTCGCGGTTACTGGTGGCACAAAGGCTGTGTCAGGAATGCTCAGGGTTACTCCGCGGGCAGAGATTTCTGTTCGTGACTGGCAAAATTCTTAATCTCGATTATGTCTTTGGCGGAAAGATTTGCCAACGTTGTATTGTTGCTTTGCGGAGTGATGGAGTCCAGGTCTTCGACACCGCGAAAGAGGGCGGCCCAGAGGCTGGCAATGCCGTCCCAGTCGAATCGCTTAGCATGTTTAATCGCGGCTGCGCTCATCGAGAGTCTCAGAGCGCGATCGGAGATGAGAAGGCGTAGCCGGTCAACCATCTCGGTAAAGGTTTTCACTTGAAACCCTGTAACGCCGTCTACAACAGATGGCGTCTGATAATCGTCAAAGACCACAGACGGAAGACCACTCGCAGCCGCCTCCAACGTCACTTTGGGGACGCCTTCAATGCGCGATGGTAAAAGTAAGATGTCGCTTTGTTGCATGATTCCTGCTAATTGCACCTGAGGGACAGGTTCTTCAATACTCACATTGGCCAGTTTTGCTGGGTGAGACAGGCGTTTCAAGTTTCGTCCAAAGTCGTCGCGAGCATAACCAACGATGCGAAAGTGCACCTCGGGAAAAGAACGGGCAGCTTCTAACACCAGTTGCGGTCCCTTGCGCTCAGTCAAATGACCGACAAATAGAACCGTGGTCGTCGCGTGGTCTCGGGCAGCAGGCGGTGAGAACAGCTTCGTGTCGACGCCGACAGAAATGATGCAATTCGGTTTCAGCCCGTGCGCGTCATTAAGATCCCAGGCAAGAAACTCACTGATGGCGACAATGATGTCGGCATGTTGGCGTACATAATTTGCATAGCGGCGAAGAGACTCGGACGCTCCATCCATATTCCCCCGGCTGCCTTCGATGCACAACACGCTCTGAGTCGATCGACGAAGAAAGCGGGGCAAATGAAGGTACAAATAAGAAGCGGGGCTCAGATCAATGTAGAAAATAAAATCATGAGCCCGAAGCATCTCGCGGAGAATCTTTAAGGTCTTGCGGTGAGCGGGAAGCTTGATCAGGCGGATCCCGGGCTGTAACAGACGCGGGTCGGGCTTTGTAGTGAAAAAAAGACTGGAGTGAAATTTGGCTGGATCAAGGCGAAGGGCAATCTCACGCGCGTTCAAGCTCTGCGCGTTGTAATTGTCTTCATCCGCGATCACATTGAACAGGATCCGGCAAACGCGACCCTCCCAACCGCCGCGCGCACTCCCATTAAATTTTGATCGGAACACCAAAAGTCAAATTGCCTTCAACTGAGATGCTTCTTCTACGTGGGATCGAAAAATCCGGCACCACCCTGAAATCATAATTTTTCGAAGCATGTTCATCTCGTTCAATTCGATATATTCAGCTTAACAGATACTATGGCGCGGCTCTCCTCCAGCTTCCGACCATCGTTTAAGAAAAGCCTTTGTCGGATCGAGAAGATTGGAGCGAGTTTTCCCAAGCAAATTGAGCTTAATTCGAAGAAGGGCGGCTGCCTTTCCCCGCGCCACGTTTGTCCGGTCTCTTGGTCGGAGTGGTCAGCCCCTATCAGCACTTCGTGCCGAAAAAACCCGCCTTCACGCAAGTCAACAAGCCAGAATTTCGGTTCCAACCAGAATTATGCCGACTACTCATGCTTATTCTTCGCCCTAGGACCAGAGTCTCTCTCCTGCTCTACGCTCAACATCGCGCTTGGAAGAGACCGCTCCAATAGAAACTCTATTTGTTGGTTGACTGAACGGTGTTCTCGCTTGGCGAGATCAACAATCCGCTTCTTGAGACCCTCTGGAATTCTAAGTAACAGTCCTACCTTCCGCTCCCCCATACAGGAAAATTCTCCGACCTAGGGTGCGGGAACTGACCCGACATGATATCATTGTGATATGAAAACGATATCAAAAGCCAAAACTATGCCCACAACGCCTACTTCCAAGCTAATACGTCAGAACATTCGCGCGGTCAAGCAGCTTTGGCCCTGCGTCACTAGTTTGCAAATAACGGTTTTACGTGAACTCAGCAAAGATTTCAAACTGTCGTTAATCCGAGGGGATTTAGCGCTGCTCGGAGGCAAATGGTATGTCACCCACTCTGGCTTGATTGGGATAGCCAGACGGCGAAATTGTTTGGGGATTGTCACTGACCTCGAAGTGGGGGTCTCGGATCCCACCCAACAACGCTGGGTATTTCGAGCTACCGTACTCACATCATCCTCTGAAAGCTTTGTTGGTTACGGGGATGCGAACCCGTCGAATATTTCTGATCTAGTCCACGGTGCCGAAATGCGGATCGCGGAAACGCGCGCGGTCAATCGAGCGCTGCGGAAGGCATATGGAATTGGCATCTGCTCGGCCGAAGAGATGGGAACAATGCCGAATGACGTTGGGAAAATTCCTCCTCAGAGAGCCAGCGTTAACGGCAACGGTAACGGTTCTAAAGTTCGCGACCGTCTCTGCCAACTCATCCGCCAGCACAAACTCGATCCCGCTCTCGTGAAGGCATACGCCGTCGATTTCTGCGGAACAAAAACGCTCCGAGAATCTTCCCGCGAGCAGATTGAGGCTTTTATCGAACAGCTCGCCGACTGCGCGGAGAAGGATAGCAATGCGCTTCTGTGCCACTTAAAAAGCTACTTACCCTCCGAGCAGAAGGGGGTCGCATGAGACGTCAAGTTCGTGGTCTGGCCGAAATTACACACACCTCGCGTCCAGAAATTACCGGCGGGGTATATCTCGTGCGGGTGAATGGCGCTCAGTTTCGCTGGCATGCCACAAAGCCTTTCTATATCCTCCGACTGGAAATTATTGAACCGAGGCAGTCCGCCGGACAGCCAATTGTCGGCCGACTCTACTGCACTCAAAGGGCGATGTGGAAATTGGGGTGGTTCCTTCGTGACTTCCTCTACGATCCAGAACTTCTTTCTCATGATGAGGTCGATGAGAAAGCCTTGCCCGGACTTCGCGGCGTGGTCAAGATCAGCCACGCAGTGATTAACGGAATCTCTTTGGTTAATTTTGACGGCTTCGCTCCGGCCAGCCAATGGGAAGAACTGTCCACCCCGATCTATAACGCTCCGTCCAAAAGCGAGACGGCATCACGATGACATACTCCTACACACAGATCAGCCAGTACCTCAGCTGTCCACGTCGATACAGGTATCGCTACCTCGATGGCTGGCAGGAAAAGGATACGCGAGCCCCGATGATTTTTGGTCGGGCCTTCGAACAGGCCATCGCGGCGCTCTTTCGAAAGGAAGATCCTGCAGCTGTACTTTTCGAACAATGGAGCGTCTTTAAAGATACGCACCTGACGTATTCGCACAACGACACTTGGGATCGAATGCTCTTCCAAGGAATTCAACTGCTTGAGCGCTTTGTGCAAGACAATCGGATA
>JAYVCW010000361.1:0-4128 GCA_043749775.1 Acidobacteriaceae bacterium
ATATGTGGGGGAGCATCATTGCGCCAAACTCCCACGCCGAAGCTCTGCGGTTGGACATAATGGTCTTGGTACTCGCAAACGTGAGCGACGCATTTCGCGGCCTCAGACTTCTTTTTGACTAGGATCGAAAATGGCTATAGAAGTCGGAACTGTGGAGGCGATTTTCCGCTATCCGGTGAAATCTATGCGCGGCGAAGCACTCGAAGCCGCCAATTTAGGCTGGCACGGCATCGAGGGTGACAGGCGCCTGGCGTTGCGGCGCACTGATAACCGTAGCGGGATGCCGTGGCTCACAGCAAGCAAGCTTCCCGACCTAGTCTTGTTCGCTCCGCAGCAGTGTGAAGACCGTGGTCAGGAAGACATTCCTACGCATATTCGCACGCCGGATGGTCGAGTAATGCCTGTCTTCGGGGAGGACCTGGCCACGGAGGTCGGACGTCGGTGCGGGGCTCCCGTGGAGATGATGCAGTTAAGGCATGGAATCTTCGATGAAGCGAGCATTTCCGTGATCACCTCCGACACAGTGCGCGAGATCGGACGACTCGCAGGGCGGAGCCTGGACGTGCGACGATTTCGCCCAAATGTGGTTGTTCGCTTACTGCAATCGGTTCCCTTCCAGGAGGACGAATGGTTGGGCGGTGTGCTCTCGTTCGGCGCGGGGGACGACGCGCCTGCCATCACCGTCACGATGCGGGACGTTCGTTGCTCGATGGTGAACCTGGATCCGGACTCGGCAAGTCCGGCGCCAGAAGTGATGAAAGCGATCGTTCGTGCGAACCAGAACAACGCCGGCATTTACGGCGCAGTCACTCGCCTCGGGCGACTGGCGGTCGGAGAGAGCATAGTCCTCCATACGGCGCCCGAGAAAAATCGACTATGAGCTATCGATATACAGCCCAGAGACAAGTTATATTTGACGCCGGAAGAGCGCATTCGGAATTGGTGACAAAGAAGTAGGAAATTGGGGCAGCGAATCAGCGCTACAACAGTTGCCGCAAAGTAGCGTCTTCTTTCAAGCGCCCGGCAACTCCGACCTCGATTGCAGCGCGTCTACGATACCCTCCGGATCAGCCGACTCGGGCAAGCGGACGTCTGCCGGGGGCGTATAAATGGGATGCCCTGAGTGATGATCGCGTTCGAAGTAGATGATCAATCCATCTTTATTGCAAAATTTTCGAAACAGGTTCATCAAATCCTGATTCACGATATCGGGCACCAAGTCGCAAGTTACAAAAACGCCGCATTGGCCCATCTCGATTTCGAATCTCGCCTGGCCCGGACTGAGAACTGACTTCACTTGGAGACCATGCTCGCGCAGGGCGTCTTCACGGCGCTTCAGTTTCTCAGCGTTGAAACTTAAGGAAAGAATTGTCGACTTTTTCATGCCGATCAGATGCGGCAGAACTGAATAGGGTTTGCAGTAAGCAGTAGCAAGAAGCAGTAGCAGGGAGCAGTAGCAAAAACGAATAGCGCGTATTGAGGTGACGAAGAAGCCCCGTTCGCTCTGGCTGCCGAGTCGCAGACGATACAATCCGTTTGCGACACGTGGAATGTAGATAAAAGGCTAACGCGGCTTTGGAGCCTGAGGCGCTTGTCTGACGGGCTCACCGGGTCGTTTCATGCCCGAGTCGGTGGTCGGAGCGTTGACCGGCAAATCCGACGACCATGAGTCTGCAATAATTTTCCACTCGACGCCGGTTTGACGGGTCATCACGATGAGATATTTGCCGCGTTCCTCGCGCCGCTTCCCCATCGCGACTGGAACCAGCATCTTGCAGCGGCCGATATCGAGCGCAATATCTCCCAGCAATTCGAAGCGCAAGGATTCCATCTCTACGTCTCCGAGGCCCGCCTCAAGCAGAGACGCAAGAAAGCTGCGAATTGCCGGCAGACTTCGCACCGGGGGCACGTTTGAGCGAATCACGGTAGCGTCCGGCGAATAAAGTTCGAGAAGGTCGTCGATATGTTTGATGTTGCAGGCCTGCACCCATTTTTGAACCACCTGCCTGGCCGCCGACTCGACGCGGCCTCCTGGCGCAGTTGTCTGGCGCGCCGCAGACGCCGGGACTGGTCTCTCGGCTTGACCGGCGCTTCCCTGCGCTGGCATCATGTGATGAAAATGGTGATGCACGTGTTGCTGCCGGGCATCTTGCACGGCCACGTCGCCTCCGGCGTTCTTAGTGGGAATGCCGCACCACACGCAAAAACGCGCAACCGTGGGTAGCAACCCTCCGCACGAAGCACAAACACTTTCTGGCTCTTCTTCGTTTTCGGCTGTGTTTCCGGCTGAGTTCTCGGTTGACGGGAGATTTTTTGCGTCCGCTGGTGGTGGACCGCTTGCCACCCTTTGAATGGCTTGCTCGGCGGCAGCTACCGCCGCCTGATCCGGCTTGGGCCAACGAAAGTTTCCCGGTAATGTTCGAAAAAAATCTTGCAGCGCATCGTTCCCGTCGACCTGGCCGCTGTTCGGCTCATCGACCTTGTTCTCGTTCTTCGGCGCGAATGGATCGGGAGTGTCGTTCACAACTACCTCACTGCAAATATTGTAGGAGACTTTCGCCGTCTTAGGGAACGATGAATCGTATTACGGATTCAGAATCGGTGGGGACGCCATTGCAAAGAGCGGGCCGGTAGCGCCAGGAATGAATCGAGCGCAGGATAAGATCGGCCTGGAGAGGCTCTGCGCTATCGAGAACGAAAGGACTCTGAACTCGCCCATCGAGCCCGATGATGATGCTTACCCTGACTTCCAGTGAGTCTCCGGCAACGGGAAGTCGGGGATCAGGAGTTAAAAGAGGCTCGGGCGGGCGAGCTATGCGGCACTTCCCAAAGCGAGCATCATCGTCAGGCGAGAAGTCGGATACGTGCCACGCGGCGACGCTTAGTTGCTTTTCCGATTGCTTGAGAGGCCGTAACCTCGTGAGCCTTGGTAGCGGCTGAAGCAATCCCCACGCGGAGGCGGCGAAAGCCAGTGCAAAAACGGGTCCGCACACCCAGGTGAGTAAGCAACACCAGCGCCGAAGCCACCTCATCCCCGGGAGACGGCACGTGAGTGGCCAGCATTACGCCACTACAACTGCTTTGTTTATAGATACTTACTGCGGCGTAATTAATGTTAAGGTGAAGCTAGTTGCGATGCAACTTTGCGGCGCCGCCTCACCGAGCAACAGGATTAAAGATTGAAGCGCTTGGGATTTGTTTGGTAGCAGTCGATGGCGATTGACTCTTTGACAGGCAGCATGCGACTGTCTCCGCTTTCAGATATTTCTACCTCAGATATCGCTGAACCCGAGAAACTCTTCTGAAATAGCAAGGACACCCCGTCCAGGCTAATTTGAAGGTAAGCTTCGCAAATACTCAGGTTATGGAACAATAGTGCCTCTTTCTACTTCGAACCATTTAACTTCATGACGTCCATAACCGGCCTTAACATGGCGCTTTTGTCGGATCCTCGGATTTCGCCACGGGTTTGATTACGATCACATCGCAGCCATTTCAGACATCACAAGCGTGCAACCAGGTAGAGGGCGCGCCATGAAGTTAGGCGTGCTCTATGCCGTGGGGCACGCGATCATGGTGGCGGTTCTTGGAAGTGCCGTCGTCGTATTTCAGCGTTCGCTTCCGCCCAACGTTGACCGCATTGCGGAACGACTGGTGGGCATCACCCTTTTAGTTTTGGGCGTATATGTCCTGGCTTCTCTTGCGACAGGAAATCGAGCACCGCGAAGCCGCTTCCATCTGTTCGCTGGAGCGTTCCAATGGCTGCATTGGCGGGCACAACTCCTTCGACACAAACTCCATGTTCCCAAGCCAGAAGTAACCGAGTGGAACTATTCGGCAAGGTCCGTACTTGTGATCGGGCTAGTGCATGGGCTCGGCGCAGAGACTCCATCGCAACTTATGATTTTTTTGTTGGCGGCAAATCTAGGCGGCGTCGGCAAGGGTTTTATCGGGTTGGCGATGTTTATCGTCGGCCTGCTTTTAATGAATACTTTGATGACCGCCTCGGCGGTGGGGATATTTGGTTTCAGTTCCCGCATGCCGCGTCTGCAATATGCAGTCACCGCTTTGACGGCGATCTACAGTCTTGCGGTGGGAGCGTTCTTTCTGTTTGGATGGTCCGAGCTA
>JAYVCW010000362.1:0-17996 GCA_043749775.1 Acidobacteriaceae bacterium
ATCGAGCAGTGGGTTGAAGCCGTTTTCCATGTACCGGAATCATTCACCCAGGTGTCGCTGCATATTACCGTTCGCGCCCGATGCGTGCCGTTAAGCTCAGCGTCGTAGGTGAACGTGTAATGTGAAACTGCGGTGTTCGAACCGAAGGTCGCTACATGCACGTCGCTAATGTCACCGCTCTTCCACTTGTTCGTCTTGTTCTGCAGACTCTTGATGAAATCGTCCTTTGTCTGCCATTCCCCCCAGCTGTTTCCTGCCATGAAGCCGTCAGCCAGATGCTTCTGCGCCCACGACACATCGTTCTTCATTTGTGCACTTCTGGAGTCCTGCTGCAATTGTTTGATCTGCTGGACGACATCGCCACCAGCCTGGGCGTTAAGGTTGAGGGATAGAGTGAGATAACAGAGCACGGTTGTGACAGCGATAGCCGTTGTTTTTGTCAATGTATGGTTCCTCCGTGAGAGCGGCAGCAATCCTACACCTCGGCCACCGATTGTGCACGCGGTGCTTTAGGCTGCCCTGCGAAGTGACAAACGTAGCCAAGGCGGCTGTTCAAGGCTGTGTCTCTCCGTTCAGAACACAACCTTAGCTCCCAACTGAAATACCCGCGGTCCGCCGCCTCCGAGGCCGGGATTGGTTTGGGCTACGTCTGGCGTCTGTGTGATCTGTCCGTCATAGCAACCGGCGGCTGGGCTGCACTGGAGACCGCCGTTCTCGTCGTAGCCCGGCGTAATATTGTGATTGGGTTGCGCGAAATTCGGATGGTTGAGGACGTTGAAAACCTCGGCGCGCAGTTGCAACGAAACTCGTTCGGTCAATAGCGTGTCTTTCGCGATGGAGAAATCCCAGTCGGCATATCCCGGCCCGAAAACTGAATTACGTCCCAGGTCGCCGAACGTTCCGCCCGCCGGCTGACTGAAGGCCAAGGGGTTCAAGTAGCCCGTCGCCGTGCTCCAGTGCGGAAGTATTGGGCTCACTCCGGGTACTCGGTTGGGGCGCTGGTTGAAATAGAATCGGCCGCTGTTGTCGAAGGAATTGACGATCGGAATCGGGCGTCCGCTTTGCACGCTGATGATCGTATTCAGTTGCCATCCTGAGCCCATGCGCCCGCCTCCGAACTTTGGCAGAGAATAGTTCACGGCGGCGGTAAAACGGTGACGCGTGTCGAAAGAGGATGGTCCACGCTCAGCTCTCAGGTTCGCGGGATCTTGGGGAAAGGCGATGCCGGGAACGAAGTCGATCCCGTCTGACGCATCGTCAATCGATTTTGACCAGACGTAGCCCGCGAGGCCAGAAAAGCCATGCTCGCTCCGGAATTTCGCGATGACGTCAAGCGCATGATAAATCGATGAACTCGAAGGTGTCAGCTCATCGATCGCACCGTAGTTTGGGTTAGGACGGTTGCCATTCGCATCCGGTTCATTGAGATCAGTGAGGCGCACGAGCTTCGTGCCTTTGCTGCCCACGTAGCGCAATTCCAGCGAGGCGTTTTGGGCGAACTTCTGCTGCACGTTGAAATTCCAGTTCTGGGTATAGGGAGTGTGAAAGTTGCGCGGCGTGACGAAGATCGCGTAGGGGCCGCTTGCAACCGCATTCAATATGGGAGCGTTCGGCGTCGGATTTGTGCCATTGAACGCGGTGCTGTCAAAGCTAAGAGGCAAGACCGGCTGTGGCCCGATAGGATTCGTCGCGACGCCAGCCGAACTGGTGAAGTTCGCCAAAAATAATTCTTGCGGAACGTAGTCATTGTAAATCCCATAGCCCAGGCGAATGACGGTGTTGTCGCGCACATTCCAAGCCAGACCAATACGCGGATCAAAGTCGCGCAGGTCGCGCTTATAGAGTCCGTTGAGCCCGTCGGTTCCAACCATCGCCAAATTGCCGTCGCTTCCCAGGTTCGAAAGCAGGTTGTGCGCTTCGCTCAGCGGCCCGAAATATTCCCAACGCAGGCCGAAATTAAGGGTGAGGCGGCTAGATGCGCGGTAGTCATCCTGGGCAAAGAAACTGAAACCGTTGTTGTAAGTTGTGCGATGTGTGTTGCCTTGGTTGACCAGCACGAACGAGCAGCAGAAGTTGAAGTCCTGCGCGCCTCCGGTATAAAAGTTTGCGAGAGCATCGACGACTGGATCGGAGCTTAGGCCGATGCCGGACGAGAACTGAAAGATGCCGCGCTCCACGTTGTCGTTAAAGTTCTCAATTGCCGCGCGACGGAATTCGCCGCCAAACTTGATGATGTGCCTGCCTTTCGGCAGGATGAAGTTGTCGAGAATCTGATAAGTCTCGCTGGTGCGTCCGCGAGGAACACTGAAGCCGGTAGCGCCCAAATTTTCGATGCCGCTGAAATCGAACTCGGGCAAGCCAAGCTTGCCGGTGCCAAAATTTGAGCCGATTGTGCTTGGATCGAAATTCGCGTTCACCGAACTGAACGACGTCCGGTAGCGGCTATAGCCGAAGCGCACCTCATTGATATCACCTCCGCCTATACTCGACAAACTCACCGAAGCGACCTGAACGCGGGCGGGAGACGTCTGTGCGAATTGCGGAAGACGGGACCCTGCCCCGAAGCCGCCGGGCGAACCCAACGGAAATTGCTGAGTGCTTTGCGCGAAAGCGTAGCGTCCAGCCAGCATTTCAGAGTTGGAGATAATGTGGTCGACCTCGACGATGAAATTATTCCCATTGTTAATGTCGTGAGCGGACGCGGCTACCTGCCCGCTGTCGCTCTGCGGATAATTCGCAAGAATTGCGTCTAATCCAGGATTGATCACGCCTCCGTTAAGCGGGAGTGCAATGGCTCGAGCGCTCGCAATCTGCGCGGTCGTCGGCACAAGAAGTAAAAAGTCTGAGCCGACCCGCTCGCGCTGGCCTTCATAGGCGCCGAAGAAAAATGTCCGATCCTTTGCGATGGGTCCACCGAACGCTGCGCCGAAGTTAGTGTTCTGGAAAACTGACTTCTTCGGCTCCGTATTGAAGAAATTGCGCGCATCCAGCGCGCTATTGCGGAGGAATCCGAAGGCCGACCCGTGCACATGATTCGTGCCTGACTTGGTAAGGATGTTTACCACGGAGCCGCTGTTGCGACCGTATTCGGCGCCAAATTGCGTCTCCAGATTGAATTCTTGAATGGCGTCAATCGGCAGCAGCGAAGCGGGCGCGCCGCCAATTCCTGTCTGGTTCAAAGCCGAATTGTTGAAGAAGGGATCGTTGTCGTCGGTCCCGTCGAGTGTGTAGTTGTTAGAACGGTCGCGGTTGCCATTGATATTGAATTGGCCGAAACCACCCTGCGTTCCCGCGACCCCTGAGGGGTCGACCGTGCTGCCCGGTGAGAGCGCCACCAGCTTTCCAAAATCGCGTCCGTTCAGTGGTAGCTGTTCGACAAGACGTTGGTCGACGACCGAACTGAGGACGCTCTGCGTGATGTCTATGGTCGGAGCTTCAATAGTCGCAATGACTTGCTCATATGTACCGACTTTCAGCTGTATATCGGCATTTGTGTCTGCACCGACCGCGACCACAAAGCGAGTGACTGTGGCATCGAATCCCGGTGCGAGAACGGTTACTTCGTATTCGCCGGCGGACAATTCAGGCAGAGAATAAGCGCCTTCGGAATCGGTCGTAGTCTCGCGTAAGCGCTCGGTGCCTAAGCTTTTAGCGGAAACTTTTGCTCCTGCGACCACGGCACCGCTGGGGTCGTCAACCCTGCCGCGGATCGCGCCGCGATAACTCTGCGCGAAGGCAAGGCCCGAAAATAATGACAGAAGCGCAATCAATGCGCAGGGGGCGAACTTCCGAGAAATTCCCTTGCACGATAGATTCGGGACAGCAGCTGAAGAGCCTTTAACAGCTGAGTTGTGAGCCAACTTGCACCTCCGAAATGCGATTCGTTTTCACTGCTCGATGAGTTTGTCTGTGATTCGAATCATCTTAATGACTAGCTTTTGGAATCGATAGGTCCGCAGGCGGGTTCACGCTATACGTTGCAGCAAAACTGGACTGATTCACGGCCAGTCCGACTCTTCCTCGCGAATCGATATAGAGGAGGGGATGCTTCAATGGAACATCGCTGAACGTGCGGACGAACTTCAGCCTGATGTCTTTATCGCCGACCCTTACTGGGACTTCGTCGCCGCGTTGATAACCGAGTTTCAGGAATTCTTCGGCGTCTAGATTCGTGACCAGATTGCCGAACGGACCATCGGTGGCAATCACTTGGGCTGAGACTCCCCGGTCGTCAAACTTGGGAGCCTTCAAGTCCAAATGGACGAGCGTTGCGATGGCCATCTCCGGCCCGACCTTGGTCCAATCATCGCCGCGCGCGACGTGAGCTCCAACCGGGGAAAAAATGTCGCGGCCATGGAACGTCGATGACAACTTCGTGCCGATCATCCAATCCGTATTCTTGATCTCGTGAACCGCCTCGATGCCATCGCGTTGTTCAACCATAGTGATCAAGCCATTATCGGGGAGCACAAAATATTGTCCGCGCTTTGACTTGGCAACGATTGCCTTGCGAGTGCTGCCGACGGTTGGGTCTACCACCACTACAAAAACCGTTTCCGGCGGATAGTAAGGCGTCGCGCCATAGAGAAAGCGAGCCCCGTCGAGAATTGAGAACGGGGTGACTTCATGTGTCAGATCGGCAATGCGGACGGTTGGCATGAGGGAATACATAACACCCCGGCAGATGGCGACGGAATCGTCAACCACTCCGAAGTCCGTCATAAAGACGATCGTCCGCGGATATTTACCGGAGTCTGTGATCCGCTGTTCAGCGGATGCGAATGAAATCAACAGCAGAGAAAAAAACAAGCTGCAAGCGCGAGAGTGTTTGCGACCTCGACGACGCGCGCGCTGCGACGTAACCAACATAGAGATGCTCCTCTTTGAATCAGCGATGAAACAGTTTACTTGTTGGAACACTCGACTTGGCTACCCAGCATGCGCTCCAGATTAAAAGCCGCCCTGATCAGGAATTGTGGCCAGAGAGTTTGGGGTGTTTTGGGGCATTCCGGCGACCCTTTGTACGGCTTTTGTACAGCAAGTGACTAGCGGATCTCAGGTCGGAACTTCGGGAATCATTCCCTATTTCTCGCTACCGCTCCCTTGATCGATTTGGGCGTCTGAACCAAGCCATACGGCGGCGAACTGGCTTTGCGCGGGCATTGGGCTGCAATCGTGTTGTCGTACGAGACTAAGCGGACCACTTCGTCCAAATTCCGAGTCCTCTGCGGAATTGCTCAACAACTTCAGCAGGCGCAGGGAGACCGCCGGGATCGCGGGTATTTGTTCGATCTTCTGCACGCGCTCACGAATCGTCCTCTCTCGGGATGGTTTATAGTTTCCCCCCACTGCTCAAGGAGGGTTTCCAGTACGCAATGGTTCCGGGAAAATGGACCAGGTGAAACCCGTCATTCAACTTCATCAGCGACTCCGAAGTTCCGAGAAAGAAATAGCCGCCAAAATTAAGGTTGCTGAAAAAATGGTTGATCACTTTGGACTTCGAAGCGTTATCAAAATAGATCAGCACGTTGCAGCAGAAAATCAAATCCATGCCCTTCATAAAAAACATCTTGGAATCGTCCTGCAGGTTGAGGCGGCTGAACGTGATCAGTTTCTTCACCTCCGGGCGCACTTGTAGTCTCTTTTCGTCGGTGGTCGAAAAATATTTTCGCTTGTAAAGATCGCTGGTGTTGCGTAGCGCGTAGTCGCCGTAAATGCCGGCGTTAGCGGTTGCAACCGAGTGGTCGTTCAAGTCGGTAGCGAGGATATCCACCGTCCAGCCCTTCAGCAGACGTTCGCTTTCTTCAAGCATGTTCATGGCCAGGGTGTACGACTCTTCGCCAGTCGAGCAGCCCGCGCTCCAGATGCGCAACCTCTTTGTGACCTGCTTGCTTTTTTCCGCCACGATCTCTGGCAGAATCACCTTGCGTAAGGCGTCGAGCTGGGGCTGCGAGCGGAATAGACAAGTCTCGCCGACGGTCACTTCATTCAGCAGTTCCCTGAGTTCTGCATCGCGGAAGGGCTGTGCGGTGAGACGATCCCAATACTCACGTGCGCTCCGCGCCCCCACATGTTTCATCCGCCGTCCACAGGCGTCGGCAAGAAGATAGAGCTTTTCCTCGGCTTTATAGATGCCCGAGACCTTATTTACCAGGTCGCGAACTTGCCGGAACAACGGGTCCACAGCTTCGCCGCCTTTGTTCGGGGTCGGCTGCAGGATAGCGGGTTGAGGGGCGATCGTCATTTTGCAGGGCGCTCCAGGCTGGCATAACTCCTCCACCCAATATTGGAACGTGGGACGCGGTTTTGCAGCACCCGGCGCGTTATCTCCGCCGCCATTTGCTCCAGGGGATAGACCGCGTCAGCGAGTCCGGAGGTATATACCGCGCCCGGCATTCCCCAGACCACCGAGGAAGCTTCGTCCTGCACGAAGACCTCGCCCCCGGCATCTCGAATCGCTTTCGCGCCCAGTGCGCCGTCCGCACCCATCCCCGTCATCACCACTCCCAGAACGTTCGCGCCATACGCCGCCGCCACCGAACGAAACAGCACGTCGACAGCTGGACGGCACGAATTTTCAGGCGGCGCCTGATTCATGCTCAAACTGCACTGCATGCCCGCGTGCATCACCGTCATGTGAAAGTTTCCAGGCGCGATCCAGGCATGTCCGGCAACCAGGACCGCATCGGCTCGTCCCTCTTCCACAGAAATAGCGGAACTGCCCGCCAGACGCTCGGCCAGCAGTCTCGTAAATATTGGTGGCATGTGCTGCACCACAACGATCGGAACAGGAAAATCCCCGGGGATCCGCGGCAAAACTGCGGTCAATGCCTTCGGGCCTCCCGTCGAGGTTCCAATGGCAACCACTTCGATGCGCGGCGGAGTCGTCCGTACCCGCGCCTTCAGGACGGCGCGCGTCACCGCGCGCGGCAACGGCTTTACCGTTGCGATGCCACACAGCGCCTTGATTTTGGGAATCAGCTCACTGCGGATGCGCTCGATCGCCATCAACGGACTCGCCGTATTGGGCTTGGTCGCGTAGTCCGAGGCGCCCAGCGAGAGTGCATCCAGCGTCGCCGCCGCTCCCCGCTCGCTCAGCGTACTGAACATGATCACCGGCAGCTTCGGATACAACTTGCGCACCACCGCCAGGGTTTGTAACCCGTCCATTACCGGCATGTCAATGTCGAGCGTAATCAGATCGGGTTTGAGCGATCCGATCTTTGAAAGCGCGATGTGTCCATCACTTGCCACGCCCACTACCACTAACGCCGGGTCTCCCGACAACGTGTCAGAGAGCAGTTTGCGAATCACCACCGAATCGTCCACTACCAGGATGCGTATGGGGGCCATCGCCAAGTTCTCTCCGTTCATTTCACTGCCCGGAACCCCGCCGCTCAGAACTACGAACCCGCAGCGACGGCCGTACTTGGGACTGGCGAAGCTATGCCGGCATGCACTTCGTTGCCGTTGGCATTGATCTTGAATTGCTCGAGTCGGCGTAGTTGGCAATTTACTTACTGCTGGTTCTCATTTCCTCGGCCCCGGTGGCCACGTCTGAAGGTTCTGGCTGACCCGCTGGGTCGCGTTCGAAACACATCCGCCTGCCACTCGGTGTGCGGATTCCGCAATCTGCACCAGAGTGTCGTGCGTCCTATGAGGACGCATGCGCTGCCTTGCTCTTTGCCTGACTCCCAGGCACGCTGTGTCCGCTGCCGCCATCGTTGGCCTTGAGCTTGAATTGCTCGACCAGGCGGCGGAGTTCCGCCGACGTCTCCACCAACTGCTGCGCCGCCTTCTGCGTGTCGCTGGCCCCGCGCGATGTGCTTTCGGCTGCTTGCGCAACGCCGGAGATATTGCTCGTGATCTCTCCACTGCCCTGCGCCGCTTCGCTCACGTTGCGCGACATCTCGTTGGTGGTCGCGTTCTGCTCCTCCACGGCCGTCGCAATCGTGCTCGAAATATCGTTGATCTGGTGGATCACTCCGCTGATCGTGCTGATGGCCTCCACCGCCGCTTTCGTGTCGGTCTGGATCGCTTCGATCTTCCGGCTGATGTCTTCCGTGGCCTTGGCAGTTTCCTTCGCCAGTTCTTTTACTTCATTCGCCACCACCGCAAATCCCTTGCCCGCCTCGCCCGCCCGCGCCGCTTCGATCGTTGCATTCAATGCCAGCAGATTGGTCTGCTGCGCGATCGACGTAATCACTTTCACCACTTGCCCGATCTCGGCCGACGATTCTCCCAGCTTCGCTACCGTCGCGGTCGTGGTCTCAGCGACCTTGACGGCGGCGGTCGCTACCTTGGCGGCTTCGGTCGCGTTCTTGGCAATTTCTTTAATACTCGCTCCCATTTCCTCCGCGCCCGTGGCCACCGTCGTGAGATTCTGACTTACTTGCACGGTTGCGTTCGAGACCACCTGCGCCTGCGCCGAGGTCTCTTCCGAGTTGGCCGTAATCTGCTGGCTGGTGGCGGAAAGTTCCTCACTCGCACTGGCTACCTGCATCGCCGTTCCAGAGATTGCCTGAATCACCGTGTGCAGATTGTTCTTCATCGTGTTGAGCGAGATTCCAGCCTGCCCGATTTCATCCTGCGACTTTATCTCGATGTCTCCCACCGTCAAGTTGTTGGCCGCGATTTCCTGGATCAGCTCCACCATGGATGAAATCGAGGAGATGATTGAGCGGGTGATCAGCACGGCAACGACCAGCCCTACCAGAATGCCCAAGCCTGCCAGGCTCAAAACAATCGTCCTCGCCTGGGACTCGATTGCGCTTTGTTCACCAATAATCTCTTTTTGGGCCCTTTTTTCGTGAGCCAGGTAGTCGCCAACCGCCTTCGTCACCAACTTGTTGGCCGGGACTACCTGCGTGGCCAGCACAGCGAGAGCCTCTTTTGTATTGCCCGCCCGATGAAGTGAGACTACTTTCTCGACTGACGCGATGTACTCCTCGTAACTGCGCTGGATCTCAGCCAACGTTTTCTTGCCCTCTTCCGAATGCACGACGGTCGTGAGAGTGTCATTGCTATCCTTGTAATCGCGTTTGCCTTCCTCGAGTTTTTCCAGGAACTCCTCTTTGTTCAGGAGGAGGTAACCGCAGGTTCCAGTGCTCTCCTTCAAAACCGCGGCCGTCACAGTGTTCGCCAGTTCCACCTTGTGGGATCTGTCCGCAACTTGATCGGAAAGCATGGCGATCTTGTCCACGGCGCGATAGGCCATGACGCCCATGATCATCAGGATCAGTAACAGAGATGCAAACCCAACTCCCAGCTTCATTTTCAGACTTAGCTTGTTCATACTTCGTTTCTCCCTCGGTGAAAACTGGCCGTCGTATGAGGCTCCAGAATCTTCACGGCACCCAAACCATATTTCCAACTTCAAACTTGCCAACAGAAGTCAGGCGTCAAACCTGACTGCTTAAAAAGCCAGCCGGGTCGTGACAATCAATGAGTGGTTGTAGCTGTGAAAGCGCGATACGGCGATTTGCATTCCCCCGCCGAAAGTCAGAGCCAGCCGGTTCTTGGGATCATGTTCGAGTTTGAACCTGCTCAACATCAGTCCCGGAGTGACGAAGTCCTGGGTCCTGCCGTCCCGGGGTCCACCCCGAAAGCGCGTTAGGTTGTTTTCGATCTCAGGCCAGAAATACTTGCCGATTTTGTACTGAGCCACTGAGTTCCAGACCACGGGGCGCCCCAGCTTGGCGGTATGCCCAGTGGGCAGAATCGTAGCCACACTGGATTGCACATCGAATTTTCCGAATCCCTTGCCCGCATAGAGCGTCGGAGTAATCGATCCCGCTGTACTGCCGTTCGCATAGCTTCCCGTTGGAATGCTGCCGCCCATCGAAACACTGACGGCATACGCGTGCTTTTCCTTGTCAGACAGGACTCTGTACTTCAGAAGCATGCTGACGTCGCCAGACCCATTCTTGATCCTCGGCGAATTGTGATCGATGTAGGGAGGAAACCCGATATCAAATTCCACTTCACGCCACGGCACGAGATTCACACCTTTGCCGTTGCCGTAGTTCCAGGTCGTGATTCCAGTCGGCGTAATCTGGCGAACCATATCGGTGCGGACCAACTGCACCAATCCCGAGCTGCCCGTGACCAGCGGAGTGACCCACCCGGGCTGTTGTGCCAGCGTGGCCCGTGCGCGGTCTTCCCACGAAGTGAAAAAAACTTGCGCGTTCGCAGACGAGACCAGTACCAGTCCGCCAACAATCATCCTCAACATCCGCATTGCGTTCATATTGTTTCCTTCGAAAGAACAGATTGAACAACCCACCCCTATCAATTCCCCGCAGCAGCAACCGCCACGTCCGTCATCCGGCACGCTTTTTCGATGTCCAGCACATGCATAAGCCGGTCATTCAATTTGTGGACCCCGACGATCATTTCTCGAACCGAGCCGCGCAGAGTTTCTGGCGGCGGTTCAAAACTGGTTTCCTCGACCTCGACCACATCTCCGATTTCGTCGACCAGCAGGCTAACCGCGCCGTTCTCCGAACGCACCACCACATTCATGGCCAGCGTGCCCGCCGGACGCGGCGCCAATTCAAGCCGCCGCCGCAGGTCGACCGCGGTTACGATCTGGCCGCGAAGATTAATCAATCCGCTCACCACGGATGGCGCCAATGGAACCTGGGTCATTTCGAAAAAGCGAATCACTTCCTGAACGCCCTTCAATTCCACGCCGAACAGCAGTTTGTCCAGATAGAACGTGCAAAACTGAGAAGTATTGGCCATGGCCTAGTTCACCGCCTCCGCTGCGTTCATCGCTTTGCTGGGCGTGGAGCCGTGTAAGTCGGCGCCGAGCAGAATGGCAGGAATATCGAGTAATTCGGTCACCCGGTCGCCGATCACAACCGAATACAGAACCGCCGGACGAGTCGCCTCGACTCTGACCTCGGCGCGGTCTTCGACGATGTCGAGGATTCGTTCCACCACCAGGCCAAAGGAACGCCCTTGGTGATTCAGAACCAGAACTTGAATCGGCTCCGAACCCGGTACTGGAGGAGCCCGCAACGCGCGCAGTCGAGCGCGTCGCTCTTCGAGCGCAACATCGAGGCGGATCAAGGGCAAAATCTGGCCGCGATACTGCGTGACCCACTGGCTGCCCGACAATTCCACCTGCGCCACCGGAAACTCTTCCAGACGCGCCAGCGTGCTTAACGGAATCGCCATGCGGGAATCGCCCGGCCCCGCAAACAGCAGGAAGGTTTGTTTTTCGGTACCTTTCACCACCGCATCCGTGGCCCTTCCGGCCATGCCCCGGTCGTGCGTTTCCGTTACCACGCTCGCCCGTTGCGCGAGGCCCAGTACGTCCAGGATGAGCGCTACTTTGCCGTCGCCCATAATGCTCGAACCGGCAAACGTCTTCACCGTCTTCAGCTGTTTGCGCAGCGGTTTCACCACGATTTCCTCAGTGTCGTTGATCTCGTCCACGATCAAACCAAACTGCCGCTCGTCAGCCTGCAACACAACAATGTTGATGGCTTCGTCTTCTTTCGACCTCTGCGAGGTGAGCTTCAGTTCCTGACTGAGATAAACCAGCGGCAGTAAGCGTCCGCGCAGCCTGTAGACCGGCGCGCCGTGTACCAACTCAATGCGCTTGCTCGCCTCTTCCGCTTCCAGCCGCACCAGTTCCAACAAACTCACCTGCGGGATTGCATAACGATCGCCTCCGCACGTCACCACCAGCGCCGGGATAATCGCCAGCGTCAACGGAATCTTCACCCGCACCGTGGTGCCTTGGCCCAAAGTGGACTGCACGTCGACCGTCCCGCCGATTCTTTCCACGTTCGTCTTCACCACATCCATTCCCACACCGCGGCCGGACACATTGGTTATTTTGGCGGCGGTAGAAAATCCGGGCAGGAAGATCATGTTGAATATCTCCCGCTCCGTCATCCGGCCGCCCTGCTCCGCCGTGATCATTCCTCGTTCAATCGCTTTCTTGCGGATGCGCTCGACATTCAAGCCCGCGCCATCGTCCGTAATCTCGATGTTGACCTGCCCGCCTTTATGAAAGGCGCGTAAAATCAGGCGCCCAGTCGGATCCTTGCCTGCCTTCACTCGCGCATCGGGAAGTTCAATGCCATGGTCCACTGAATTCCGCACCAGGTGCGTTAGCGGATCCTTAATCGCCTCGATGATGGTCTTGTCCAGCTCAGTCTCTTTGCCTTCCATCTCGATCGCGACTTTCTTGTTGCACCCCAGAGCGACGTCGCGCACCGTGCGAGGAAACTGTCCCCAGATATTCCCGATGGGCTGCATGCGTGTCTTCATCACCCCCGCCTGCAGCTCGGTGGTGATCAGGTTCAATCGCTGCGATGCAGCCATGAAGCCAGGGTCCTTCAGCCGGTTGGCGAATTGCAAAACCTGATTGCGCGCCAGCACCAGCTCTCCAACCAGATTCATCACCTTGTCCAGCAACCCAACGTCGACTCGAATCGTGCTGTCGGAAACCGTTGCCGCCCCCCGCATGGACTGCTGGGTCACCAGCGCATCCACCACATCCGAAGGCCTTACCACTCCTTGTTCCACCAGAATCTCGCCGAGATGCCGCGGATCTCCGCCCGCCTGTTGCTTGGCTGCGAGGTGAACCTCTTCCTGAGTAACAGCGGCGCGCTGAATCAAGAGATCGCCGATGTTCGACACTGACGGACCTTCGGGCGGCTGCAACAGCCGGGTCAGGGTTGCGATCAGGATTGAATCGTCGCGCTCGCCCTCCTGACCGGTCGCTTCAATTTGACTCAGCATCTGGCGAACCGCGTCCACCATGCTCAGCAGCGCCGTTGTGATCTCTGGATTCAGAATCAACTGCCGATCCCGCAGACGGGTTAGCAGGTTCTCTCCCACGTGGGCCACGGCTTCCAGCTTGTTGAAGCCCAGAAAGCCGCACGTCCCCTTGATGGTGTGGATCGTCCGAAACACGCTCGCGAGCGCCGCGGCGTCGTCTGGATTCTTCTCCAAACCAACCAGTTCCCGGTCCAGTCGATCCAGATTCTCGTAACTCTCGACCAGAAAATCTTGGACGATATCGCTGTCGCTCATCGGGTTCGCTCTTTTCCTACAAACAACCGTTGCCAGATTTGCAATTGGTAATTTGCCCAAATGACTAATTCTTCCCAGTAACTGTCCATCGGCGGCCTCTTCGATTTCCATTACCCGGTTCTTCGCCTCCCTGCGCATTTCAGCAGACGGTGGATCATGAATGCGGGCCGGCATCCTCCCCCAAAGCTGTTGCGGCCCGCAAAATTTTCAGGAAGTTGGTAAGGAAAGGGATAAATTGATTCGACCGGATCCGCGCCTCGTCAGATAAATTTGACGGCACCAAGCCCAGTTCTCGATAGCGATACAACTCAAACGCCAAACCCTGCTAACTAGACCGCATTTCTTAATTGCACATTGAATGCACATCGAATGCACATCGGAATAGGCCCGCGCAAGCGTAAGTGCTTGAAAGAATGGAGCCGACGACCAGAGTTGAACTGGTGACCTGCCGATTACGAATCGGCTGCTCTACCAACTGAGCTACGTCGGCTTCTTGAGGTGAGCACGACTAGTCTATCAAACTGCCACCCGCACACGACCATCGTTCGGGCGTCGGAAGGGCGTAGACGTTTGGGCTTTTTCAGAACCAGAGATCGGAGGGGTTTTGGCGCTCAGGTTTGGGAGGGGCGAGAGACGCGCTACGACGCGTCTCGCCATTCAGATCTATGCAGTCCCAGGTCAAGACGCCGCGCTCTGTGGACTCATCACATCACCGGATGGTTCTTCGCTCCGAACCTTCAAGGGGAAGGTTGCCGTTACAATCGTACCCGACTCGCTGGATCGAACTTCGAGCGTACCATCCAGCTGGTTGATGCGTTCGCGCATGCCTCGTATGCCTACTCCCTCGCGCACCGACGCCGCGGACTGATCTCCTGGCC
This sequence comes from Acidobacteriaceae bacterium, assembly GCA_043749775.1. Classification (GTDB taxonomy): domain Bacteria; phylum Acidobacteriota; class Terriglobia; order Terriglobales; family Acidobacteriaceae; genus Acidiflorens. The sequence continues at coordinate 13,935 of JAYVCW010000362.1, forward strand.
TTAGGCCTTTGAATCCTTTTCCATCATCTCGTACCTCGACGCGTAGTTCGTCCGTTGAACTCGTGATGCTAATTCGCGCACCTTTGCCATTGGCATGGCGATGGATGTTGGTAAGGCATTCCTGGATGATACGAAATACCGTCATCTCTATCTCGTAACTCAGTCGGCCGAAATCGGGCGAAATCTGCAAATCGACGTTGATCTTACTGCGCTCCGAAAAACCTTCCACGTACCAACTGATTGCCGCAGGCAGGCCAGCCTCGTCCAAGAGCGGAGGATGCAGCAGGTAGGACACGGTTCGCAGCTCTTTTGAGAGCTGATCAATCATGTCCAAGCTCTGTCTGATGCCGCCAACGAATTCAGGATTGACCTTCTCGGCGTCTTTCTCCATCGGAGCCAGCACCATTTGGACGGCCGTAATCAGTTGCCCAGCGCTGTCGTGGAGTTCCCTTGCAATGCGCCGCCGCTCCTGGTCCTGGCTAAGCAAAAGTTTGGCGGAGATATCGCGCACCACTTCCGCTTGTGCCAGCAACGCCGTATTTTTCTCCGCCAGTTCGCGCGTCCGCTCTTCGACCCTGGCTTCTAGTTCATCGCGTAATTCTTTTTGAACGGTGATGTCGAGTCCGGTAGCGACAATCATTTTCACCTTGCCGTTTTCTATCACCGGGCTGAGAGTACGATCCCCGACGCGGCGAGTTCCGTCAGCCAAGCAGGAGTAGCATTCGCCACGAACCGATTCGCCGGCAGCAACTCTGGTTATGGCTCGCTTCAAAATCTCGACTTCGTCCGGAAGCGGCGACCACCAAGGCTCCCATACCTTGCGCCCGATAACTTCTTCGCGCGTGCTGCCGGCAGCCTCGAGGGCGGCACGATTCGCTTCGATAATCGTTCCGTCCGGCTCTAGAAGTAAGAGAAAGGAGTATGCCTGCCCGAATGCCGCGCGCAGGCTCGCTTCGCTTTTTTGCAAAGCTTGCACGATTTTTTTGCGATCCGTGATATCGGTGTGCGTGCCGATCATTCTTACGGCACGGCCGCTTGCGTCCCGGTGAATGCTACCGTGAGACAGGATCCATCTGATCTCACCGTCCGGTCTCAGAGTTCGAAATTCAAAGCTGAACCGCTCATTTCGATTGTTGTCCAGTGACTGGCTAGTCTCTCTCACAAATTTTCCGCGGTCCTCTGGATGAATCAGCGACTGCCACTCTTCGTCCGATATGTAAGTCCCCTTAGGATTAAAACCATATATCGCGGACATCTGGCTATCCCACTTGCCTCTTCTCCGAGCGGCGTCCCAATCAAACATTGCGGTCTTCGAAGACGCGAGCGCCAGTGCTAATTGTTCCCGTCCGTCCTGCAGAGCTTGCTCTACTCGCCTTCGCTCGGTTATGTCACGCGCGATCTTGGATACCCCGATGATGTGGCCTTTGCTATCAAGAATCGGCGAAATCGATAAGGAGACGGCAATTCTTCGTCCAGACTTTGTACAACGCTCGGTTTCGAAATGCTCGATTCGCTCCCCATTTCTCAGCCGCCGAAGCATCTGCATTTCCTCATCGATCAGTTCCGGCGGAATGATCATGCTTCCCGGCTTTCCCAATGCTTCCACCGCCGCGAACTCGAAGATTCGCGCGGCCGCCGCATTCCAACTGGTGATGATGCCATTGAGATCCTTGGATACGACAGCGTCATCCGACGACTCCACGACCGCAGCCAGCCTGGACCGGGTATCTTCCGTTCCTTGACGTTCCGAAACATCGCGCGCCACCTTGGAAGCACCGACGATATTGCCCTTTGAGTCGGTCACCGGCGAAATCGTGACGGAAACATTGATCTGTTCCCCCGACTTCTTAACCCGCACCGTTTCGAAGTGTTCGATCCGCTCTCCTTTACGCAAGCGCTCGATAATCTTTTTTTCTTCATGCTGCAACTCCGGCGGGATGATCATTGGGATCGACTGCCCTATGGCTTCATCCGGAAGATAACCAAAGATTCTCTGCGCTCCGGCGTTCCAGCTGGTGATCATGCCATTGAGGTCTTTTGAGATGATGGCGTCGTCCGATGATTGGACGATGGCAGCGAGCCGGCCTTTGAGTTCGTCCAATGCCCTGCGCTCGGTGATATCTTCCACAACCGAAATATAGTGGCGGAGTTTGCCGCTTCCGTCTCTTGATGCGGAAACCGTCAGACTGACCCAGACCGGCAATCCATCTTTTCGAATGTATCGCTTCTCCATCACATACCGATCGAGCGCCCCTTGCTGCATCTTCACTGCCTGTGCCAGGTCAGTCGGCAGATCATCAGGATGGGTGATCTCCTGAAAAGTCAGCTTCAGCAATTCAGGTTCGGTGTAGCCGAGAATTTCACAGAACTTTTGGTTCGCCCTGACCCAGCGGCCGTCTGGATTCACATGAGCAACCCCCACTCCGGCTAACTCAAAAGTATTCCGGTACAATTCCTCGCTTTCGCGTAAGGCTCGTTCCAACGCTTGGCTTCTCTGCAAGACCTCTTCCGCGTCTACATGGCCGCCTGTGCTTTTTGCCGCTGCGAAGGCGGGATCGACGAAAGATTTTTTCTGCGCCACTGCGTCAATCGCCGCTAGCAGATCTCTTGCTATGGATGACTTAACGACATAGCCACGTGCTCCGGCTTTGAAGGCCTGCTCCACGATCTGGGGAGATTCGTGCTGGCTGAGGATGAGAATCTCGCACCTGGGAAGAATGTCGTGGATCAGAGGAGTAGCCTGCAGCCCATTCATTTTGGGCATGCTGATGTCCATGACAATTACATCTGGCTTCAAGGTCTGGGCTTTTTCGATGGCGTCTTGGCCGTCGACGGCCTCGCCACAGACGTCATGCTCCAGAGAAACAAGTGACCGTACGCCCCGCCGTACTATTTCGTGGTCGTCTACGATCAGAACTCGCATACATTACTGGTTAAGACGCTCGAAGCGTCCCCGCAAAAAGCCCGAAGAACTTTAATTTATGAGTTGCCGTCGCGCCAGGAACGACTACCCGGATGAGGCCGGAAGTTCACTCGAACAAATTAACCATAGCCGATCAAGAGGAATTGCCCATAAGGTTAACCTGGTAGATGAAAGGCGGTTTTCGCTGCAAGCGCCGGCAGTGCATATTTTCGATGAAACCTTGGGTTTGGTTGGACAAACGAAAAGGCCACCCGGCAACTTTAGGCGGCCTTTTCTTTCAAGGGAGAATAGTCCTAACGGAGTTCTCATCCATCAGAACTTTCTGCGGGCATCTTATGAGCCGCAAATCCTTAGTGTCAAGCGAAATTTATGACTTAAATAGTCCTGTTTTCAATAGCTTAGGGACATGTGTCTTAGGGCGCAAAACTTGTTCGCGGAGGCTAAAATCGATGGTTTTTCGGCAGTAAGGACATTCGATTGAGCCACTTACCGTTCACGGGGTAGGGTCGGGGAGCCTTCCTCGAGATGTAAAGAGATGATTTCCACAATCTCTTGCCGGTCGAACACAGAATCGGGAAAAAACCGTTTTATAAGGATTCGGAACCCGCCAAAAGCCACCCCGGCGACTAACATCACGCCCACCACAATGCCGCAAAGGACGATGGCGTTAAAAAGGAAATTCCCCAGGTTATTTTTCTTGCTGACATAAGTATTTTCGTTCCAGGTGACGTCGGCCTCATAGCTGATGCCAGACATAAGCGTTCTCGCATCGCTTTGCGATAGCGGACCAGAGGCGATAACAATGATTGGTCCCGTGCGCGCGTCGAAAAATGGACCGACATCGAGGATGGTCGAGACTCCGGGCCTTTGCTCCGTCATGTGATGAGAGGCGTCGATCTGCCGCAGCTTCTCGGCGGCGATCTGCGGTGTGGGATATTCAATGAGCATCACCGTGGCATCGCCTGCATTCACCTCATAGCGGGAGAGAACAACTTCCGCTCCCGCGGCGAAATCGACCATGGAGATTGGCAACGGCGATCCGACGCGATCAAGTGCCAGCGGTCCGAGCACATATTTAGTTGTGTTTCGTTCGGGACGCCGCTCCGCCGAAGCCTTTGGCAGATACAACGGCAGATTCG
>JAYVCW010000363.1:0-3359 GCA_043749775.1 Acidobacteriaceae bacterium
GGCAGGTCCATACCCAATTTGTGAGCAACCGCCTCTACTTCCTGCATGATGTTTCGAATCACCGACCTTACGCCCTCGTCGCCTACCATCTGCGCCAGAGTAGCGCGAGTGAGAGCGCTGACGGGATTGAATGACGCGTTACCGAGCACCTTAACCCAGATTTCTTGACGAAGCCGCGCAGTGATGGGAGCGCGGAGGCCCGAAGAAATCAGCGCGCCCGCAATCCCGTGCGATCGATCGGAGCGCGAGCCGTCAGGTTCTCCGAGAGAGATTCGGTTGCCCGAAATGTGCTGAATCACTCCCGGCGCAATAATCTCAGTTGAAAAATAAACGATGGATCCAACCACCTGTCGCGCCGGAATGGCCGCAGCGATTACGCCGCCCGGATCGACGCGTTCTAAACGAGCGCCGTTCCACTTACCGCCAAATCCCTCAAAATACCACCACGGGATTCCGTTCTGTGTGCTGACTACGGTAGTCCCCGGCCCGAGAACTGGCGCAAGTTGCGGCGCGAGAGCGGTGAGGCCGTGCGCTTTCACTCCCAGAAAAATAATGTCGACGGTGCCGATGTCTTCGAGCGATCCAGTGATCATGGGACGAGCCACAAAGTCGCCCTCCGGACTTTTAACCTCTACGCCTCCCTCTTGCATCGCCTGCAAGTGTGCGCCACGTGCGAACAGGGTCACGTTGTGACCCGCCTTCGACATGCGAGCTCCGATGTAGGCGCCGATGGCGCCCGCACCTGCTATCAGATATTTCATTCTTTCTTGTCCCGAGTCTCCGGGTCCGAGCTAAGAAAGGACGCGGCAACCGCGCTACGTCGAACCTTTCCCGTTGCCGTCGTCGGAATACTCTTCATCAGATAAATCTTTTTCGGAACCTTGTACTCAGCCAACACTTCGCGGCAATGCTTGATCAATTCGGCCTCGCTCGTAGTGTGCGTTTCATTGAGCACGACTGCAGCCGCGACTTCTTCACCGAGAACGGGATGCGGCGAGCCAAAGGTGACTGCCGCTGCCACCGCTGGATTTCGCAGCAAGACCTCATCGACCTCATGCGGCGCAACATTTTCACCGCCGCGGATAATGATGTCCTTGATCCGCCCGGTCAAATGCAGATAGCTGTCCGCGTCCATAAAACCTTCGTCCCCGGTTCGAAACCAACCGTCGGTGAACGCGCGCGCGTTTGCTTCGGGATTGTTGGCATAGCCGCGAAATACGTTTGCCCCCTGAATCACGATCTCACCGCGTTGGCCTGTGGAGAGATGTTTTCCGTTTTCATCCATGATGCTGATACGCGGCCCACTTGCGACACCAACCGAACCTGCCTTTCGATGCCTGGGGGGCAAGGGGTTCGAGGCCATCTGATGGGCCGCTTCCGTCATCCCGTAGGCCTCGACAAACGGAACGCCAAATTGTTCCTCGATTTGCGGAATCAGGGCTGCGGAAAACGGAGCACTGGCGCTTCGAATAAAACGCAGCGACCGAGCCTCCTTCAACTTTTGTTGCGCGCGCGTCTGGACCAGTTGATGCATTGTGGGCACTCCGGAATACCACGTCACACTGTGCTCGCCAACCGTCCGCCAAAAAGATAGAGCGTTGAATTTTGTCGGCACCACCAGGGTTCCGCCAGAAAGCAACGTTGCCATGACTGAACCAATCAATCCGTGAATATGAAAAAGCGGCATGACACAGAGCGCAACATCCTGTGGAGCGAGCGAATAAGAGATGGCAGTATTCGCAGCCGATACCGCAAGATTCGCATGTGTGAGAGGAACCCGCTTCGGGCGCCCGGTGCTGCCGCTAGTGTGCAATATCAGCGCGACATCATCGCCTGCCGGTGGCTCGGCCCTGGCTCCCGTCCTGGATTTAAGAAGTTGAACTCGCCCTTGAGCCAATAGGTCGACCGAAAGCACAGGGATTGTGAGCTCAGCGGCGGCCCTCCGCGCAAACTCGGCTCCAGTCGCAGAACAAAGCAGGACCTTCGCGTTGGTATCGCCAAGGAAAAATAAAAATTCTTCGTAAGGGTAGGCGGGATTCAGCGGAGCGGCGACTCCAACGAACGACGCCGCTAGAAAACTTACGATCGCCGCAAGACCGTTCGTCATAGCGATCGCGACAGCATCGCCACGCTCGATACCGGCGGAGGCCAAAGCGTCCGCCATCTCCATAGCCTGTTCGAGCAGCGAGTCGCGCTCAATCCGCACCCCTGTCTCGGGCAGAACAATGGATGCCTGACGGCCTCCTGCAAATTGCAGAACGTCTAGAAGTGTGTTGACCGACTTGAGCGTCATTTCCTCTTGCCGTCCACGCGAACGATCGGTCCCCGATCTACTTTGAATAACCTTCTGCCCTTAAGGCTTTGATGAACTCTTTCAAGAAGAATTGGACATGATCCTCTGTCGCCAGCGGTCCCATGATGCCGATACGAAAAACTTTCCCAGCAAGCGGCCCAAAGCCGCCAGAGATTTCGATATTCGAGTCGTCCAAAAGATGCTTGCGAACTTTCGCTTCGTCCACGCCATCTGGAACCCGCACCGTGTTCAACGTCGGAATGCGATTCGTCTCCGGTACGTGCAACCTCAACCCCATCTCTTCGATTCCTTTCACGAAGAGTTTGTGGCAACGAAGATGACGCTCCCAGCGCTTCTCGATTCCCTCGTCGTTGATTACGAGTAAAGCTTCGCGCAACGCATAAAACATCGAGATCGGTGCGGTGTGGTGATAGCGGTGCGAAACCGTCGAATAATCGTGAATCAGTTTCAGGTCAAGGTACCAGCTGCGCACGGGCGAGGTCCGAGCCTTCAGCCAATCCATCGCCCGCTGCGACATTGCCATCGGTGACAGTCCCGGAGGGCAGCTCAACCCCTTTTGTGTGCAGCTGTAAGCGACGTCGATTCCGGTCTGATCGAAATTGACTGGCAGGCCGCCAAGCGAAGTGACGCAGTCACCTATAACCAGCGCACCGGCCGCGTGCGCAGCGTCGCAAATCGTTTTGCCGGATTGCAGCGCCCCGGTAGAAGTCTCGGCGTGAACGTAGCCAACCACCTTTGGCTTCTCGCGGCGGATAAAATCTTGCGTTTCTTCATCGCTATAAACTTCGCCCCACGGCTTTTCGAAACGAACCACGTCAGCGCCCTGCCGCTTCGCCATCTCCGTCAGCCGGTCAGAGAAGTATCCATTTGCAAACACCGCGAACTTCGCTCCAGGTTCGAGGAAGTTCGCGACCGCGGCTTCCATTCCCGCGCTGCCTGTTCCGGAGATGACCAGCGTTGCGCCCTCGCTCGTTCCGTAAGCGGTCTTGATTAATTGCTGCACGTCGCGCATCACCTGAATGAAGTACGCATCAAGGTGGCCGAC
>JAYVCW010000364.1:0-8194 GCA_043749775.1 Acidobacteriaceae bacterium
GTGGTGCAGAGCTATAGCCAAAACACACGCTTCGGAGATCGTGACAAAGAAATTTTGAAATTCGTCTCGCAGCAGTTGGCAGCCGCGATCGAACACAAACGCAACGAAGAAGCATTGCGCCGTTCGGAGGCTCGTTCCCGATCTCTGATTCTGAGCGCGGCCTTTGGCATTTGTCGCTGCACTCTCAGCGGACGATTTCTTGACGTCAACCCGGCGCTGATCAACATGTTGGGCCAGGACTCGGTCGAAGCCCTTCTCAAATCCAATGCGCGTACCGATGTTTTCGTCAACCCGCTTGGACTCGATCGGCTAGCCGAGGACTACCGCCGCACCGGGACTTTGAACGGCGTAGAGGTGCAATGGAAGAGGAAAGACGGCCGCGTAATCATTGTCCGACTGAGCGGCTGCGCATCAGCCCTGCATGACGAGCCTGAAGAAGTTTTGGAACTCATCGCGGAAGACATCACCGATCGGCGCCAGCTCGAAGAACAACTCCGACAAGCGCAGAAAATGGACGCGGTGGGGCGACTCGCCGGCGGCGTCGCGCATGACTTCAATAACCTTTTGATGGTTATTAACGGCTACACGGAAGTCCTGCTCGAGCAGATGGAAAAAGGCAGCGACACGCACGGCAAAGTTCAGTCTATTCAACAAGCCGCTGACCGCGCGGCGACACTCACCCGTCAACTGTTGGCCTTCAGCCGCAAGCAGCATCTCGAACTAAAAGTCGTGGACGTCAACACTGTGATCGGTGATATGGAACGGCTGCTTCGTCCACTCATCGGCGAGAACATTGAACTGATCACCCATCTCGCGCCCGACACCGGACATACAAAAGCCGACGCCGGGCAACTCGAACAGGTCGTCATGAACCTGGTCGTCAATGCGAAAGACGCGATGCCCGGTGGCGGAAAACTGACGGTGAAGAGCGCCGATGTCACTATACGGCCAAATTTTCGCGAGCATCGCTTCATTCATCCCGGACGTTATGCAGTGATCTCTGTAAGCGACACCGGCGCCGGAATGGACAAAGACACGCAGTCGCGCGTCTTCGAGCCGTTTTTCACGACAAAAGAAAAGGGCAAAGGCACAGGGCTCGGACTATCGACGGTGTACGGAATCGTCAAACAGAGCAATGGCTATGTTTTCGTTCAAAGCGAGCTTGGGGCAGGCTCAACTTTTTATGTTTACCTGCCTCGGGTAGACGATGCGTCGGAGGTTGTTGCTCCTACGCCCCCTCAACCCGATGCGGGCGGGTGTGAAACAGTTTTGCTCGTCGAAGACGAAGAGTCCGTCCGCGAACTGGTGAAGCTCACTCTGCTTGCTCGGGGATACAAAGTTCTCGAAGCCGAAAACGGAGACTCAGGACTGCAGATGGCGGACTCGTTCAAAGGCCGCATCGACATTCTCATCACCGACGTGATGATGCCTGGAATGGGCGGCCGTGAACTTTCCAAAAAGCTTCTGGAATTACGCCCAGACATCTGCGTGCTTTACCTGTCTGGCTACACCGAAGACTCCGTCGTGACCCAGGGGGCGATCGGGCCGGCCATCGCATTTCTGCAAAAACCCTTTACTCTGCAAAACCTTGCAAAGAAGGTGCGCGATGTGTTGCGCGCCAAATCGACTACCAAGGCAATTGCAAAATCGGCGTCCCAATAGTTAAAAATCCGCCCCTCTATCCCCAGACAAGCAATCTTCCGAAACTTTTCAATTTACTGAAAGTCCAATCCACAAGGGCCTGTTGTAACGTTCCTACTACGTGCCTCGGCGCATCTAATTAGGGCAGGTAATTTAATCATGTTGATTCGCGGTTCTAGCGACATCCCTTCCTCCGAAATCACGCCGAAGGGAACTTATTTTAACCGCCGAAACTTTCTTGCCGGAGCCACCATGGCGGGCGCAGCGGCTGTGACCGGTGTCGCGTTTCGAAACCTTGCCGACCCGGCGCTCACGGTCAGCGCCAACGCCAAGATTGAGGGAGTACAAAAAAGTTCTCTTAGCACGAACGAAAAGCAAACTCCTTATAAAGATGTGAGTAATTACAACAATTTTTATGAGTTCTCGACGGACAAGTACGAGCCGGCTGACCTGGCAAAGAATTTCAAAACACGGCCATGGACTGTTGCCATCGACGGCGAGGTCAAGAAGAAGCTAGTCCTCGATGTCGACGCCATCATCAAGATGGCCTCTCCAGAGGAGCGCATTTACCGCCACCGCTGCGTAGAAGGATGGTCGATTGTCGTTCCATGGGTTGGATATTCACTGAACGAACTGGTCAAACGCTGCGACCCGACTTCGAAAGCCAAGTATGTGGAATTCACTACTCTCCTCGATCCGAAGCAGATGCCCGGCCAGCGTACCGGTGTATTGAAGTGGCCGTATGTAGAAGGCCTCCGAATGGATGAAGCGATGCACCCACTCGCTCTGTTGTGTTTTGGTATGTATGGAGAGATGCTTCCAAATCAGGACGGCGCTCCGTTGCGCGTTGTGCTTCCCTGGAAATATGGATTCAAAAGTGCAAAGTCAATCGTGCGCATACGCTTTACGAGCGGCCAACCCTACAACACGTGGCAGCAAAGCGCTCCGAACGAATACGGCTTCTATGCAAACGTGAATCCGAATGTGGATCACCCGCGCTGGAGCCAGGCGAAAGAGCGAAGGTTGGGGGAGTTCTTAAAACGGCCGACCCTTATGTTCAATGGCTACGATCAAGTGGGCAGCCTTTACTTGGGCATGGATTTGAAGAAAAATTTTTAGAGGATGACGAGGTCGACTGCGCTCTGCGATTTCGAATCTCTACCTACTACTGACGCCTACCAAGAGCGAGCTTTCATTTCACATCACAAATTACGCACATCACAATTACAATTCCACAATTGATGAACCTGCGCCACGCTAAGATCGAATGTTTTTTCGCCGCCCTCCTTCCTCCAATCTCACTTGGGTGGCGGGCTTTCCATAGCGGACTGGGCGCAAATCCGATTGAGGTCATTACCCATTCGACCGGACAGTGGACGATTATTTTTCTCCTGCTGACGCTCTCCGTTACTCCGCTGCGGCGAGTGACCCGGCAATATTGGCTCATCGGACTTCGGAGGATGGTTGGTCTCTTTGCTTTCTTTTACGCCACTTTGCATTTCACAACCTACTTCTGGCTGGACAAATTCTTTGACGTCCACGAGATCGTGAAAGATATTTATAAGAGGCCTTTTATCACGGTTGGCTTCGCCGCCTTCACTCTTCTGGTGCCGCTTGCATTGACTTCGACGGCATGGTCAATACGCAAGCTTGGGGGCAAGAATTGGCAGCGCCTGCATCGACTGATCTATCTCTCGGCCATCCTCGGAGTCATCCACTTCATCTGGCTGGTCAAGGCTGACAAACGACAGCCCTACGCCTATGGCTTCGTTCTCACCCTGTTGCTGGCTTACCGCGGGTGGATTTGGTTCTCGGCGCGCAGGGAAAGGCTACTGGCTGGCTCCGCTCCTCGCTCTGCTGGCCTCGGTCGAATCTGAACCGTTTTGCAGCAATTTGTTTTCTTATTACCATCGTTTTCTTGTCACACATCGTTTTCTTATGGTTTTATAAAAACTTCTTACAAATAACCGGGTTACCGCATCCTAGAAAGAAACAGGAGCCTCAAATGAATACCCTTGCTCGCCTGACGTGGACCCGTCGCGGGTTGATCTCATTGGCCACCCTTGCCGGCGCGCTTTTTAGCTCCAGTTGCGGCTCTGGTGGGAACGGCGGAACCATCCCTCTGGCCGGCAACTTCAGCCGCTCCAGCTTGAAGGGCCAGTACATCATCGCGCAAACTGGAACCGGCGTTACCGCATCCGGAACCTCGACCGCTGCCTTTTCTGAAACCATCATTTTCTCTGCCGACGGCGCCGGAAATGTCACTGTAGCGGTGGATGACTTTAACCAGGGTGGCCAATTTCTCACACCTACGACTTTGCCTGAAACAGGCACCTATACCATGTCGGGCGACGGCACCGGCACCCTGACCGTTGGCGGATCCAGTTACGCCATCACCATGATCGACGATAGTCATTTCTATGTGGTCGAGCAGGACGGCGGGGCAACATCTTCGGGATACGGGGAACTCCAGGGCACCACGTCCTCCACGCCGTCGGGCACTTATGTATTCAAATCGCACCGACTCAGCAACAGCTCGCGCGTTGGCCAAATGAACATCACCGCCGGCGGGATCGCAGGCACGGAAGATCTTTTGGATATCGGACTGACTGCAACCAGCGTGGCAATATCGAGTTCTGTGAGCATGAGCGCTCCTGATACGAACGGACGCGGATCATTCACGCTCAGCGACGGCACGACATTAAATTATTACGTCGTGAATGCCGGGAAGTTCGACTTCATGTCGAACGCAGGGTCGCTCGAGATCGGCTCGTCTGAAGCGCAGACTGGAACTTTTTCGCTCGCAACTCTCGGCGCCGGGTCCTCTTATGTGTTTGGGAGTTCCGGGGATACCGGCGTAAGCGGCGCTGGCGGCGTCCATTCCGCTGGAGTCTTCACGAGCGACGCTGCCGGCAACATCACCGCCGGAACAGTTGACTTCGTTCAAGACACCACCCTTAATCCCGATGCGACGGTCACCGGCGGGACTTACACGCTTGCGTCCAGTGGTCGCGGGGTCCTTAACTTGAGTCTATCGAGCGGCACTATCGGTCCGCAGATCTTCTGGATGGTGAATAACACTCGCGCCTTCTTCCTTGTAAACAGCGCAACCGGAGTGGAGGACGGGACATACACACTCCAAACTGGCGGTCCTTTCAGCGCAATCACCGCGCAAGCTGCCTTTACGATGGACGGCTTCGATTCCGGCGGTTTCAAAGACCGCACCGGCCTCTTTTCGCCCAACGGCGCTGGAACGCTGAATTGGAATCAGGTGTCGAACTCATTCCTACCGACTAATCCTCCGGGATTTGTTGGCACATTAGGCACAACCGCAACCTATCAAGTGAGTGCTAACGGACGGGTCACGGTGGTGGTCAACAATGTGACGACTTCGACTCCGGGTATTGTTTTCTATCTAAGTTCTCCAAATACGGGAGTCATGGTGGAAGAGGATTCGAACGTAGGTGGTGCATTCACGCAACAGTCCAGTCAGTAATTGACGGGTAAACAGAAAAGCCGCCGGGATAAAAACCCGGCGGCTTTTTTGCGTTTGAACGGAACATGAAAGGAACATTGCGTGAGCCCGTAATGGGCTCATTTTGTTCCCGCTATTTGATGGCTTCGGCCGCGATCCTCTCGGTTACGAAGGCTTCGATTGTATCTCCGGCTTTGATATCGCCGTAGTTTGCGATGGAGATACCGCACTCCATACCGCTTGTGACTTGTGAAGCGTCATCCTTGAAGCGGCGCAGCGATCCGATTTTGCCTTTGAATACGAGCACGTCGTCACGCAGCAGGCGGACTTCGTTGTCTCGCTTGATCGATCCATCGGTTACGCGGCATCCGGCAATCGTACCCACCTTCGGAATGCGGAAGGTTTCCTGCACCAGCGCTCGTCCCTGGTACGTTTCTTTAATTGTCGGTTCGAGCAGGCCGGTCATGGCGCGCTTGATCTCGTCCTGCAACTCGTAAATGATCGAGTGTAGGCGGATGTCGACTTTCTCCTGGTCAGCCAACTCTTGCGCCTTGCGCTCCGGACGCACGTTGAAGCCGATAATGACGGCGTTCGATGCGGATGCAAGGAGTACGTCGGTTTCGGTGATGGCACCTATGCCTGAGCGGAGAAGTTTCAGTCGAACCTTCTCGTTCGAGAGTCTGCCTAACAAATCGCCCAGCACTTCAACCGAGCCCTGCACGTCGGCTTTCAGGATGACGTTGAGTTCCTTCATACCAGCCGTTTTCAATTGCTCGGCCAGGCCTTCGAGGGAGACTCGAGAACTCTTGGCAAGGGTAGCTTCGCGGAACTTCTGCTCGCGATATTCCGAAATGTCGCGGGCCTTCTCGCGATCGGTGACGACCACGAACTGATCTCCCGCAGAGGGCAGGCCTTCGAGGCCGATGATCTCGACTGGAGTAGACGGTCCGGCCTCTTTCAAAGGCTTGCCGCGATCGTCGAACATGGCGCGCACTTTACCGTAGACATTGCCTACGACGAAGTTGTCGCCCGCATGCAGCGTACCGTTTTGTACGAGAATGGTGCCCACAGGGCCGCGTCCGCGATCGAGCTTTGCCTCAAGCACCAAGCCGCTGGCCGCCCGTCCCGGAGTCGCCTTCAGTTCTTGCAAGTCGGCGGTAAGGCAGATCATTTCCATCAACAAGTTGAGGTTCGTTTTCTGCTTCGCGGAGACGTCCACGAATACCGTCTTGCCGCCCCAATCTTCAGGGACGAGACCACGGTCAGCCAGTTGCTTTTTAACACGCTCCGGCAACGCGCCGGGCTTATCGATTTTGTTCACCGCGACAATGATGGGCACCTCAGCGGCATGCGCGTGGTCAATGGCTTCGACCGTCTGCGGCATCACACCGTCGTCGGCCGCGGTTACCAGCACGACGATATCGGTTGCTTTCGCTCCGCGCGCACGCATGCGAGTGAAGGCTTCGTGGCCCGGCGTATCAAGGAACACGATCTCGCGTCCAAAGGCTGGCGACGATTTGTCGGTGATCGCAACTTTATATGCACCGATGTGCTGCGTAATACCGCCTGCTTCGCCTCCAGCAACGTTGGTCGATCGTATGGAATCGAGCAGAGTTGTTTTGCCGTGATCGACGTGGCCCATGATGGTAACGACGGGCGGACGCTGCACTGCCTCCGCGCCCTCTTCGCTGCTTTCTGTAGCTTCGGTGGTATCTTTCGCGGCCTGCTCTTCGAAGGTGATGACTTCCGTATCGGCTCCGAAGAAGCGCGCCATTTCACTCGCGAGTTCGGCATCGAGGGTTTGATTGATGGTTGCGAAGACTCCGCGCACCACGAGACGCGCAATGACATCCTTCGCTCGAATGCCAAGCTTCTCGGCCAAATCTTTTACCGAAATTCCTTCGGTGATGGTGATGTTGCGCGTGATCGGCGCGGGTTCGCTGCTCACCGTCATGCGGGGAGGAGGAGTGTAGCCCTTCATCGGGCCTTCCTTCACTCCACGCGGAACGTACCGTTGGCCAGGACGGCGAGACGGGCCACCCGGGCGGCTTCCGGGGCGTGTTGACCCTGGAGGGGGCATTCCGACGCCGGCGCCAGGACCTACGCCTAGTGGACGTGACCCTGCCGGAGCTACTCGAGTTGGGTGCATTGGACGGCGCTCGCCCGGGCGCAGCGGCGGACGCGCTTGTCCCGGCGTCATCGGTCGAGGCGTGCGTTGAAAAATTGGCTGACCGGGTACCGGGCGTCCCGGCGCAGGGCGCGAAATCGCTACGGCCGCGGACGGAGGAGGCACTGGAGCTTTGTACACCGGCCGAGGGCCGGTCTGCGGCATGATCATTCGCGGCAGTGGCACGACTGGGGCCGAGGGTCGTGCTGGCGGAGCAGCTGGCATCGGTGCCACGTTCGACGGCGATGCCGATTGCGTGGCCGCCGAAGGGCCTTGTGCCGACGGCGCAGTCTGCCCGAGAGAAGCCCCTGGACGCGGAGGTATAGCGATCGCCGGAGGCGTGGTCGTACCTGCGGCAGGCGTGGTTGGCGCGCTCGAAACCGGCGGAGCTACCGGGACCTTCGGCGGAATCACGACCACCGACGGCGGACGGTAGGTGGCAGCGACCGACGCCGGAGTCACCATGCGCGGCGCGGGCGATGGCGTGGCTTTCGGCGTTTCGGCCACCGACTTCGGCGGAAACGCTTTTGACGCGGCCGAAGCAGCGGCCTCAGTCTCGGCTGGGGGCGCGGATGGAGCCCTTACCGGTTGCGCGACTGGAGCTTGCGGGGCAGCCTTTTGCTGGATTGCACGCAGCACGTCGCCCGGTCGCGAAATGTTCGACAGGTCGATCTTCGTCTTGATGCCTTCTTCGCCAGCCGAACTTCGAGAGGGCTTCGAGGAACCGGTCGATGCGTCTGATCGGCCGCGGAGATGCTTGCGCACCAAATCAGCTTCGTGGTCTTCCAGTGAACTGGAATGCGTCTTCTTTTCGGTGACACCGACCGTTGTCAGAACGTCAAGAATTTCTTTGCTTTTGACTTCTAACTCACGGGCCAGATCGTTAATTCGAATCTTACTCATCCGCTTAT
>JAYVCW010000365.1:0-3002 GCA_043749775.1 Acidobacteriaceae bacterium
CCGGGATTCCGCCGATTACCTTGTTCGACACAAACGTCCCCACGAGCATTCCGTTGAGGACATTCTTCAACGATGCCGAGGACGGTGCCAGTGGTCTGAAGTTTGCGATCATCGGAAACAGCAATCCTGCCCTCTTTTCCTTCGCCGGGATCAATCCGGCGAGCGGCGTCCTGTTGCTCAAGTATCGAACCGGGATCCCAGGTGCTGCGCAACTGACCATTCGGGCCACAGACGTCCTCGGCAAATCTGTGTCCACGGTTTTGGGTGTCAATGTGCAACTCATAGCATCGTTGACCGACTGGACCAATCGTTATGGCGGCGGTTCCCCGCCAGCACTCGGAGCGTATTCCAATCTGCTGAATTACGCATTTGCGATGAATCCCGGGACGGCAGGTGCTGCCGATGGAATGCCGAAGCTTCATTCCGTGGGCCGCGCTCGCGCGTTGAGCTACCTGAAGCCGAAGTACGCGGCCGATCTCGCCTACAACATCGAGATTTCGCCGGATTTGATCGATTGGTCACCTGCGGTTCACGGTGTTCACTATTTCGAGTTCACGGTCGATCTGCCGAATGCGCTGCAACGACGGGAACTCGTGATTCTCGCTGATTGGCCCCAGGCGTTCTTTCGTGTGCGAACCGATTTGATCCCTTGAACCGGCAGAGGAAGGATTTGATCTATGGAAACCCAGTGTTCACGCTGTTGGCGATGCGGATTTCGTCAGTTGGCCTCACTCCGTTTCCATCATTTGCAGGAGGGTAGAGTGAGGATTCTGAAGTCGTTTTTGTGCTATCACTTTGATTGTGCGGAAAGCCCTTTGAAAATATCGTAAAGCGCGTGCATTTGAATGTAAGAATAAGGAAGCAAGTAGAATATAAAATTTTGATAAATACAACCAAGGACGCCGTCCGGTCGAAGTGCCCATGATTTCCTTTTGTTTTGGTCCTGGCTTTTTCCTGCGCAGTTCGGAACTCACCCCGCTCATTTTCGGTATTCGCAGTTTCTTTGTGTGTCAGCCCGAGCGGGGACGCTTTGATGAAAATATTAACACCAAATATCGAGTGTGGTTTAAACGGCTTACGGGCAATATTTTGCAATAAATTGTTTGCTCGGCTCTATAGGAATGGCTGCTGGTGTTGGTAATTTATATTTGACTTGCGGTCTGGGTTGATAACAGAATTGCTAATCTGATTCATGAAAAGTCATAATTTTGCCTCCGTATCGCGTTTTTCCGTGCTTTGGGTGACGCGGTTCCTCGCAGTCTTTGCCTTGTGTTCAGGGACACTCATTCAGAGGCTTCAGGCGGATCCCATCATCTATACGACGAGCTATAAATTTACGAACAATCCGCTCGACGTTCAGGCCTCGACGTTTTACCGGGTCAATGCCACCACGGGTGCGCCGACGTTGATTGGATCCATTGGCTTTAGCAGTGTGGACGGAATTGATTTCGATTCGTCTGGCGTCCTTTACGGAGTTGGTCAGCGTTTGGCAGCAAATGATCCGCTCGACCGCACTCCGGTTCTGCTGCGGATCGATCCAACTACCGGTGCCGGCACCGAAGTCGCTGCCATCAAGCTTGCGTCCAATGGACTGAATCTTGACGTGCCAGTCCAGGATATCTCTTTCCGAAACAGCGATGGAGCCCTCTTCGCTTATGCTACGGGAGATACCTACACCATCAATAAAGTGACGGGTGTCGCGACGCTGGTTGGCTCCAGCGGAATCGCAGCGCCGCCGCAGGGCGGTGGGACGGCATTTTCTCCCACAGACAAGTTGATCACGATCAGTCAGACTCTTGTTTTGACGACCAATCAAGCCAACGGTCAGCTTTTGGGCGCGCCGGCATTGGCGACATATCCCGAATTGAGTTCCTACACGACCGGGATGGATTACGACAACTCCACTGGAAAGCTGTGGGCAACTGTTACGATTGATCCTCAGGATATCTTATACGGTCAGAACTATCTTGCCAATATCGATGCCAACACGGGAATCGTGACTCGTATCGGCGGTCTCGAGGGGGAACTCTATTTTCGAGGTTTGACTGTGGCGCCAGTTGGGCCTGCGATTGTTCCTGAACCTGGGTCGGCTTTGGCCGGATTGTTAGCTTTGGGAATGTGTCTCTGTGGTTTGTTTTCGCGCAGCCGCCGGGTGACGCTCGGTTAGTGTAAGCTGGGCCCACTCATTTGCTGGTCGATTTTTGCGACCGCGGCGTTTTTGTGACCCTTCGGAATGGACGGCGTGGGATTGATTTTTCGATGCCTCTGCAGCTCGCAGAGTAAGTGTCATAGCGTAGCCGCTACGACGTCTATGACTCCACACCTCGGTTGCCGTGCCGATTCACAAGTGCCTTTCCACGGCGCTCGACATGACGCTTACCGCCCAGCAGCCGACGAAGTGTGATGGCTTCGCACCCGGCGCTGGCATTGTGGCTGCGCGCGAATGCCGGGTAGGCAGCGTAGGTGTCGCACTGCACGGTGCCGGGCGGAAGCCGGACGGGATGATGCCCTCGATTTTCCCGCAGCAGCCTGTTTCTCGATTCGCATCTCGCCGAGATGCGCGACCATGCGCGTTTTCCGCCGCCGCACGCGCGAGCGTTTCGCTCAGTGCGGTTAAATAGTGTGGGTGCTGGAACGTTAGCCGATTTGCGGTCGTTCGGGGTTTCAATTTATGTCACCGAGCATGTGGCGATCGGAGTTGCTGTCTGGACGGCGTGTTTTGTAGCGGCGCGATGGGTGTGAGAGTTGACGGATCGCGGGAGCGTTTCCCATCCGCATTCGCGAGATTTGACGTTTTTTTTGTTTTCATCCGCATGGATTCCTGCCATTCACGCAGCGTCACCGGACGGGTCTAGCCCCTCCGTGCTCGTTGACCGGTGGCCAACCAAGAAAGAGCCATGGTAAATAAGGGTCTTAGCACTTTTAGAAGGAAGGAATCGGTGTAACATGTTGAGCATCATTGAAGAATCGATACATCCATCACGCGCACATTTCGGAGGTGA
>JAYVCW010000366.1:0-2772 GCA_043749775.1 Acidobacteriaceae bacterium
GATACTGTTGGCGAATTCATGACGGATTTGAGATAATGTGGCAACCCAATTCAAGGGAGGCCACCATGTCACTTCACGCTGAGCCTGGTTACCCCATTCCGGAGGAAACGCAACGTGTCGCCAAAAGCATATTCCCGAAGGGAAATGTTGTGATGCGCATGCGCGACGAGCTCGGTGAATTGTACATCGACAGCATGTTTGGCACGCTGTTTCCGAAACGTGGTCAACCCGCAGAATCACCGGGGCGTCTGGCGCTCGTCACAGTCCTTCAGTTTATGGAAGGACTCACTGACCGCCAAGCGGCGGATGCGGTTCGCACGCGCATTGATTGGAAATATGCGCTGGGCCTGGAACTGATCGACAGCGGCTTCCACTACTCTGTCTTGAGCGAGTTTCGCGCCCGGCTGGTCCAGGGCAAAGAGGAGCAACAGTTTCTGGATGCTCTCCTCAAGGCATGCCAGGCGCACGGTTGGCTGAAGGCCCGTGGCCGCCAACGCACAGACTCAACCCACGTCCTTGGGGCCGTGCGTCAGATGAATCGGCTAGAGTTCATCGGCGAAACCCTGCGCTCAGTACTGGAATGTCTGGCGCAGATCGCTCCCGATTGGCTGCAGGCCCAGGTCGAGCCGGAGTGGTACGTGCGCTACGCTCGTCGCATTGAAAACTATCGCCTGCCCAAAGAGCAGACAGAGCGGGATCGGCTAGCCGAGCAGTTCGGACGCGATGGCGCTCAACTGCTCAAGAGCTTGGATGATCCGGTTACTCCGTCAGCACTACGGGATTTGGACTGCGTACACGTGTTGCGGCAAGTCTGGGAGCAGCAATTCGTCCTGGAATCCGACTTGCATGATCCGCCCGCTGCCGGTCAAAAACATCTGCGTTTGCGCACGAATCCGGAACTTCCAACTGGGGCGCAACTGCTCTGTTCGCCTTACGATACTGAGGCCCGTGTCAGCGTTAAACGCCAGACCATCTGGCTAGGTTACAAAGTACATCTGACTGAAACTTGTGACGACGACAGCCCGCATCTCATCACGCATGTCGAGACCACCGAGTCGACCACGCCGGATGTTGGCATGACGGACACCATTCACACGGCGCTGGATCGCAAAGCGCTGTTGCCGAGCGAACACCTCCAGGATGCCGGCTACACCGAAGCCGATGCCATCGTCAACGCCAAGTCCAAGCACGGCGTCGATACGTGTGGACCTGTGCACCCGGATACCGGCTGGCAAGCGGCAGAGAAAACTGGCTACGATCTGTCACGCTTCACGTTTGACTGGCAGCAGCGAATTGCCACTTGCCCGCAGGGACACCCGTCACACACCTGGAGCACCATCAAGAACACGCGCGGGCTCGACGCCATCGAAATCCGTTTTGCGCGAGCGGATTGTGAGCCTTGCCCGGTCCGCGAGCTATGCACCCGTGCCAAGAGCCATATGCGCATGCTGCAAATTCGACCACAAGCTCAGCACGAGGCGATCCAGCAGGCGCGTCCGAACCAAACGACCGATGAGTTCAAGAAGCGCTACTCCAAACGCGCTGGCATCGAAGGCACCTTGTCGCAGGGCATTCGCGCTTTCGAGCTCCGTCGCACACGATACATCGGACTGGCCAAGACACGCTTACAGCACATCGTCATTGCCGTCGCCATCAACCTGGCGCGGATCTTCAATCTGTTGGAGGGCGTGCCCGTGCAACTCACGCGCTAATCTCATTTTGCTGGGTTGGCTGGCGCCTGATGTCCGCCGAATCTACCCGCTCGAATTCGCCAACAGTATCTTCGTTCTGAGCAATACAAATTGATGAAAGATTGAGTTTTGATTGAGAGCCATCAACTAAGATACCCTCAACATGATTAAATAATTGTTTCAACATAACAAAGGGGTGAACTGTGCTTAAACCGAAAAAGGTTATTCCAGCGAAGGAGTTAGAAGCTACACCTGCGGCCGCGGTTGAGAATATGGCGACGGCTATGGCTCATCTCGCGTTTCAGGCTGCCAAAGCGTCAGTGCGAACGCGCATTAGGTCTGAATTCCTTCCTCCAGAAGTCACGGCCCCTCTCGCTCAGTATTTCCCGTATTTGCTTCTAATCACAGGGATTGATCCGCCTTCCCCCTTTGTGAATCAGCCAATGACCATTAATTTCGCTCTGAGCCACTATTCCGGACCGACGGCTTCTGGACTTGTAGCTGCAGACTTCGGCGATTCCCGTTTTTATCCTAAGGTGGCAATCGGAGAGCAGGTGACTGGCAGTTTTGTTTACATTCCGACGCTGGTGGGCCGTGGCCAAACAATTACGCTTACATTCAGTTTTGCATACAAATTAGAACCAAGAACGAAGGTGCCAAGATATGAAACAGGTGATGTTCTGGCCTCCGATACGGCTCAATTTGACGTGCGTTCAGGGCATATTCTCGAAGTCAGTGACACATACCGAAACCCGGTTGATCCAACTCTATATGGACCGGATATAGGGGATTGGAATGGAGCAGTATGTAATGGCCATACTTCATTCGACGGGAGTCATTTGCTGGACGACGACTCCCATGAATGGACAGCTGTACTATCTAAAACCGATGAAATGAGAGGTAATGTGGCGGTCTCCGGAACCGTCTGCGAAGACCATCTCTCCGGTGGTGATGACGATTTCGAAAGGGATGTGCCTTTCATCCATCCGTTCCACAACGATTGGGAAATGATAATCGCGCCCGACTCTCCCTTTTATTCCCTTCTAGCACCTACGCAGTCCAAAAATCCAGACCAGGGATA
>JAYVCW010000367.1:0-4121 GCA_043749775.1 Acidobacteriaceae bacterium
CGCGCTGTTCCGAACAAAAAGACGCCTAGAGCGATGTTATTTTTTTGTGCGTGCGCAATCAATTTCTCTGTCGCGGCGCCGAGCTCTGGCGAAGTGTACATATGCGGGAATTCATACTTATTGAAAAGTCCCATCGACATGCAAAGGTCGTTTTGACCGAGGAATAGAATATCGACGCCCGGCACCATCGCGATCTCGGCGATGTTTTCAATACATGAGGCGGTTTCGACTTGCAACGCGACGATGCCTTCGTTGTTCCAATTCCCCGCGTAACCGAGCAGTCCGGCTTGGTTCATGCTGCGCTGCGGAAAATAAACGGAACGCGTCCCCACCGTCGGATATTTCGTGCAAGCCACCGCCTGACGCGCTTCTTCGGCGGTGTTGATGTACGGAACGAGAACGCCATCGGCACCAAGATCAAGCGCCTGCTGAATGCCGGGACGGTCATCGTACCCGCCGACTCGAACCATCGATTTCGCGCCGCCGTTTTCAATCGCACTCAACATGGCGGAAAGGTTTTCGTGATTCATTGGACCATGCTGGGTATCAACCAGCAGCCAGTCGTACCCGCTAGACGCGAGTTGCCCGGCAACGGTCGCGCTATGCGAGTTGATGAACAAGCCCACCTTGGGCGTTCCCGCGTGTAACTGCTTTTTGAACTCCGCGCCACTCAGGGCGGCATCTGCCATAAATAAGTCTCCTCAACCACTTCTAAATTTTTATCAAGCGAAATGGGTCTCAGTGTAAACCACGCTGCGATGCTGCGATTGGCAGGGGCTAGACTTTTTTGCAGGTGACTGCAAGACAGAAAATTCAGTTCATCGAAAGACGGCTTCGGGCACAAACAAAAACGAAATTCGGAGATGCGCCCGTCGATCATCATGTTTCAACATGGCAGAAGCTACGCGACTGGAGCATTTTCTTCTCGAAAGACTCGCGAAACCCCTCATTTCATGCACGATTTGATAGGGGTACCTTATTGGGAACCGCATAAAATCAATACTAAGTGTTAGTTTTCCACAGCGGAGTGCGTTATCATGCGCTTATAACGCAAATCTGTATAGATCACTGAGGAGGAGAATTCATGGCTTCTGGCATGACCAAAACACAACTCACTCGCCACTTGGCGGAGAAGATGGAACTCAACAACAAGACTGTCGCCACATTTCTGGAACATCTGGCAGACACCGCGATTAAAGAGACGAAGAAGAATGGCGTATTCGTTGTTCCCGGCCTCGGCCGCTTGGTGAAAGCGCATCGCAAAGCCCGCATGGGGCGCAACCCGCAGACTGGCGAACCGATTCAGATCAAAGCGAAGACGGTTGTGAAGTTCCGCGTGGCCAAGGCCGCGAAGGACTCAATCGCTCCGAAGAAGGCATAGTTTTAGCGCGGACGATCCTACGTATCGGCAAGAAGCATCGAGAATGAGGTCGGCTCTAGCAGCCGGCCTTTTCCATTTTTCGGAGCTGGAATTCCTAAATTCGTAAGAGATCGATAATTTCTGGCCGAACTTCTCTGGCTTCGATCGTCAACCTTCCAATCGTGATCGGCTTCGTAAACCGGCGTGGGCCGGCACTTCCAGGGTTAAAGAAAAGAACTCCGTTTTTTTCCTCGATTTTCGGCTGGTGGCTGTGACCGTAGACGACCGCGCGGAATACCGATGCCTGGAGCTTTAGATCGAGCTTCCCAATATCATGCAGCATGTAAATCAACAGGCCACCGACTTCGATTGCCTCGGTCAAAGGCAAGTCGCGTGACCACGGCGCGGTGTCAACATTACCGCGAACCGCTGTCACCGGTGCGATCGTCGTCAGCGTAGAGAGAATTTCCTGGTCACCAACATCACCCGCGTGCAGAATCTGGTCCGAGCCCCGCAGCGCGCTCACTGCCTCGGGACGAAGCAAACCGTGGGTATCTGAAATTACGCCGATGGTAATTGCTTTTCCTGCCATTGCCCTCCGCGCCACCCGCAACTTAATTTATCTCGATTAAACTTCGTTTCGTCACAAATCATGGTCGGGCATCTCACAAATCGCAACCTTGCCTTAAGGCTATACTGCAAGGAATGTCAGCCGCTGCAAATGTTTCGGAAATCTTGCGTCGATATTGGGGATACCACGAGTTCCGTCCGAAGCAAGAGAATGTAATTCGAAGTGTGCTGGCGGGCCATGACACTTGCGTGGTTATGCCTACGGGAGGCGGCAAATCTCTGTGCTACCAGCTTCCGGCGGTGGCGTCAGAGAAAACTGCGATCGTCGTTTCTCCCCTCATCGCGCTCATGCAAGACCAGGCGGCGCAGCTTGCCCAAATGGGAATTCCTGCGGCCGTCATCAATAGCCAGCAGACATCAGACGAGCGCAAAAACATATTGCACAGCGCGGCGAGCGGAAAATACCGATTGCTTTATCTCTCGCCCGAGCGGCTGGCGATGGGTAACACTTTTGAATGGCTCAATCGAGTGCCGGTTGGTTTTTTTGCGGTCGATGAGGCGCATTGCATTTCAGAGTGGGGACACGAATTTCGGCCGGATTACCGCCTGCTGAGCCGCCTGCGCACAACTTTCCCGCAGTTTCCTATTGCCGCGTTCACGGCAAGCGCCACTCGCCAGGTGCGGCATGACATTTTAAAACAGTTGCAGATGCGCCAGCCCGATTGCTACATCGCCAGCTTCCATCGCGAAAATCTGCGATACGTCGTACAGGAATGCGAAGCGCGTACGCAACTCGAAATGCTGAGTCGCGCCCTACGCAGCTATGCGGGGGAGAGCGTTATCGTTTACTCTCCGACGATCAAGCGCGTCGAAGAGACAGTCGAATACCTCGAGGAAAATGGGATTGCGGCAGTTCCCTATCACGCGAAGATGGAAGCTTCGGTGCGCCGGCTCAACCAAGAGCGCTGGATGTCTGACGAGGTGCGAGTGCTTGTCGGCACGATTGCTTTCGGGCTGGGAATCAACAAGCCCGCCGTACGTGCGGTCATTCATTTATCACTGCCGCAGTCGATTGAACAGTACTACCAGGAGGCAGGCCGCGCAGGTCGGGATGGACGCCCCGCGGACTGCGTACTGTTGTGGCAAAAGCGCGATCACATACTGCTGGAGTTTTTCATCGACAAAATTGCGGATGAGGCCGAGCGCGAACGCGCCTCCAGCCGCAAACGCGTTATCAGCCGGTTCGCCGATTCTCGTGCGTGCCGCCACCGGCAAATTTGTTTGCACTTCGGCGAAACCCCGCCGTGGGAGAAATGCAGCAGTTGCGACAATTGTGGAACGAAACCGGAGTGGACCAAGGAAAAAGTGCGCGTGAGTTTGCCAGAAGCTAAGGGACGGCGAAGCGCGAGTGAATTTTCTTTGTCTTCGTCTTCTTCTTCTTCTTCTTACACGCCCCGAACGCCATCTGAAAAGCGGCGATTGCGAAACGCAACGCCAGCCGAGGCAAATCCGGCATTGGCTGACTACCTGCGCGAATGGCGTCGGACTATGGCGAAAGAAAATAAGGTTCCCGCATACATCATTCTGCACGACAGCACGCTCGAAGAGTTATGCCGCCAGCGCCCCGCCAATCTTGATGCGTTGATGCAGGTGACAGGCATCGGAGAAAAGAAGGCGGACGTGTACGGTTCGGAAATTCTTCAAGTCTTACGCAATTTTGCCGCAGGCGCGCGAGCCGTCCCGATCACCTCGAAGGAGCCCGCTCCGGGCGAGCAGACGCTCACTCTGCTCAAAGAAGGAAAGACTTTTGAGGAGATTGCCCGTATCCGGGCGCGACAGATTTCAACCATCATTTGCACCGTTGCGAGCCTGGTCGAGACGAAGCAGATAAAGCTCGATCCGAGGTGGATCTCTCCAGACGCGCAACCTCTGATTGAAGAAGCATGCCTGAAACAGGGAGTCGAGCGGCTGAGCGACATCAAAGAAGCGCTTCCGCCTTACGTGAGTTTCGAAGATATACGACTGGTGGTTGCGCATCTCCGGGCGGAAAACCGTGTGCAGGCGCAGTCCGCGTAAGGATCGGGTTCGGTCGCGAGTTGTTGCCGCGCCTGAAGGAATGCCTTGATTCGAATCGTGATTCGGGGAAGCGTGCCTGATGAGGCTGACGACTTTCAAACAATCTGCGCTTCAG
>JAYVCW010000368.1:0-9985 GCA_043749775.1 Acidobacteriaceae bacterium
GAAGAGACTTCGGGATAAATAAGTGGATTGCATCTTTCCTCCGCAAACAAACACCAGTTTGTAGGCGCACGAACGTGCAGACGCACGAGTGCGTTAGCATCTCAGAGGAAAGACGATCAGATTCTTAGGATAGTGGTGGTTAGAGACTCTAGCCCTGGCGGACTATGCGTGCGCGAAACACGAGACGACCATTGTGCGAGCGAGAAGTACGCTTCGGTTTGGGCGGTAAGGGGAAGCGCGTGAAACAGAACCAGACCGACATGATCCAATTGCGAAGAGGCGGTCTTCAGAGCGTGAAAGTCCGCAGGTGTGGCGGTTACCTTACAGCAAGGATGGGATTTCCCCATCCCCATGTCCCCGCACTGTTCTGCCATCTTCTTGCAACACTCGCGCTCGGCAGACGTCATCGCTGCACCCGGCAATACGCACGCCGCCACCGGCAGCGCAGCCAGCATCAGCGCCAGAGCGGAAACACCGACTTTGATCAACAGTTTCAACATCACCAGTCTATCTACAACTCACAGTATGACGCAACAGGCGAGAAAAGGTTTCAGCTTACTCCCGTCACGCGATAGACCAACCAACCACGGCAAACCGTCGGGTCGAATGTTCGCGAAAGACGCTAGGGAAACGGACAGGAGCCTTTGGAAATGCTGGGACCTAGAAGGTACCGTGACAGAGAGACTAGATGTTATTTGTCTTAAGTTGCTGATTTTTAAATCGTTTACATCAAAGTGACGGTTAGAAGGCAGCGTTCTGACCAACTGAACTACGTCCCCACTCGCCAAATCAACGAGATGCGAAATCGCCAGTGTTTATACGGCTTTGCACCAATTGCATATCGTGCATGCAGTTGCCTCTGTTGCCTAAAAGAGCGCGATTCCTGTCCGAACCGCCCCCAAACCGCCTACAAATTTCTGAGCAAACTGCCGTAGTGCTCAAGACGATGCGCGCCGATGGCCAGGAAGAAAACAAGAGAAAATGGACCTCGCAGAAATATCCTAACAGTTTCCCTTCCAGCGCGAAAGGGCGCGCCAGCTTTTCCCGCTTGGGATTCTAGCAGCGCCTAAAGCCCTCTTCGACGAAATTCACGCATCTCAGCTCTCATCAGATCCACAGGATTCTGCGGGCAAGACCGCCCTGACCTGCGGTTCACAGTAGCGCGTCCAACCAGAGGTGCCGGCAAATTGTTGAAAGATTGGCGTCCCCGACGGAATTTGAACCCGTGTTACCGCCGTGAAAGTGGGAAGCCAAATCGTAAACGGAAGAAACCACAGGAACCGGAACGCACTGGATGCCGTTCCAAGAGCAGCAAGAAACACCTTAATGTGTCCCCGATGTGTCCCCGGGCTCACCGTGCCGGGCAGACCGCCTTCCCAGCGCTGGCACTCCGCTGTTCTGGGGTGAGTTTCTTGGCGCCGGCCTTCCCACCGCGTTTTCCGAGGCTGACGGCTGCTGGGTTTTTCTTCTTTGGCATTATCTCTGCGCTCGACAATGCGTAACGCTACGTTTTACCGTTATCCGGACATTCAAACGGACTGAGTGAGTGCTGCAAATCACCTCGGGAACGCCCTCTGGACTATCGCGAATCTTGGAACAACTCGGTGGCGTCGTGGCCGTTGCGGCGGAAGTTTACGACATGCGGCGCGCGAGTCTTCAACAAGAAGTGCACAACCTTGTGCATCAGCAAACGAAGGTCGGCTTCGCGCTCATGGCTGCGATCATCGGATTGACCGTCCGGCGGTGGACGGTTCACATGAAGCCAGAGTATCCTGTGAGCGCGATTTATCTCGACTTTGCTGTGCTCACGATGGGACTGGCTGCTTTTCAAGGCTGGCTGGGGCGGCGAACTGGTGTACTCGCGCGGGGTCTTGGTGAAACATGCTCCATCAGGCGCTGGGTCGGACGCGAACCCCAGGATGCACAAAGTCATCTTCATTGACATTACGGGTGGCCCGACCGCCGATGTCATTTCAACCTGAAGGTTCGACGCGGGCGGATTCCGCAGCAGTGCCCCCTCTCAAGAATGACCTTATGTTGATTCAACCGACCCGGCAATTACGATGATTGGATCGCATGTAGGCTGGTTCCAGTCCGACACGAATCACGAGAGGTGGGTGGGATTGAATGCATGATCACGAAAGTGACGGGCACGATTCACAAGAGCATGGGCATCACGATCAAGGCCACTCACACGGAGATGGCGGTCATGGCCACGCCCACGGCTATGTTGACGCATCTATAGCAAGCTCAGACCGAGGCATCTGGGCCATCAAATGGTCCTTCATTGGATTGTTTGTTACTGCCGTTTTGCAGATCCTTGTTTTTTATTTTTCAAGAAGTGTCGGACTTCTGGCCGACACAATCCACAATGTTGGAGATGCCGCCACGGCGATTCCCTTGGGAATTGCATTTTTGTTCGCGCGCCTCAAGCCGACGAAGCGATTTCCATTTGGCTATGGTCGAGTAGAAGATCTGGCCGGGATCGCCGTCGTGCTGACCATTCTTACAAGCGCGGTCGTCGCAGGCTACGAAGCAGTTCACCGCATCATCCATCCGCAAGCAGTCGGATACCTGTGGGCGGTTGTCATCGCATCCATTGTTGGATTTCTAGGTAATGAGGTCGTCGCGGTTTTCCGTATCAAGGTCGGAAAAGAGATCGGAAGCGCGGCTTTGATCGCGGATGGCTACCATGCCCGCACCGATGGCTGGACTAGCCTGGCGGTGTTGGTGGGGGCGATCGGCGTATGGCTCGGATATCCGATGGCTGACCCAATTGTAGGCATCGGAATTACGATCACCATCCTGTTCATTGTGTGGGATTCGGTCAAAGCAGTGCTGACTCGCGCCTTGGACGGAGTGGAACCCAACGTGGTCGATGATATCGCTCAAACTGCTCGTCATGTTTCTGGTGTAGAAGAAGTTACAGAAGTACGAGCGCGCTGGATAGGTCACCGCATGCACGCAGAGGTCAATATTACCGTGATGCCACAATTGACAGTCGCACAGGCACACGCAATTGCCGCGCAAGTTCACCGTGAATTGATGCACAAGCTCCAATTTCTCGAACGTGCAGTCATCCACACCGATCCTGTGGGAGAATCCGGGGAGGATCACCACCTACGAGAAGAACACGACCATCCTCACAATCTGCATCCCCACGAAAAGGACACCCCCTTCCACACGAGAGAAGGGAGTAGGACCGATGCTGATTCAGCTGGCCGGATTCCGTAGAAGTGGCCCCTTCACAAGGATTACTTTATGTTGATCCAACCAATCGATATTTTCGTCCACGCGTGGCTGATCGTGGCGGTGTTCTCTGCCGCGTACGTGGCATGGGATCAGTTCCATGGCAACCCTGAGCCTAAGGTGATGAAGTGGGGCTTCGTGCTGGTCACCTTGTACATGGGACCAATCGGTCTGTTGCTGTATGTGATGGCCGACAAGGAACCCACGCCCGGTGGCCACGAAGAGTTCATCAAGCCACTGTGGAAACAGGGCGTGGGCTCCACGGTGCACTGTGTGGCGGGCGATGCCACCGGCATCATCGTTGCCGCCGTGGCCGTGGCGCTGGTCGGTCTGCCGATGTGGCTGGATCTGATCATTGAATACACCGCCGGATTCCTGTTTGGCCTGCTGATCTTCCAGGCGCTATTCATGCGCAAGACGATGGGCGGCACTTACGTCGAAAACGTGAGGCGCAGCTTCCTGCCCGAGTTCATTTCGATGAACTGCATGATGGGGGGCATGGCGCCGGTCATGGTTTTGCTGATGATGGGCCGCGACATGCGGGCGATGTGGCCGGGTGAGCCGTTGTTCTGGGTGGTGATGTCACTCGGTGTCATTGCAGGTTTCGCGATCGCCTATCCGGTCAATGTCTGGATGGTGACACGCGGCCTAAAACACGGGCTGATGACCGAGCGTGCGAACGCCACACCCGATGCCAGGCAGGAAAGGAAATCATCCCGCGGCAGGGACGCCTCACCGAGTAAAGGCGACAAGATGGCGGGTATGGACCATCCGGGAATGCAAATGGCGAAGTCAACTTCCGCAAGCACCAAGCCAGCGTCTGCTGACACAAAGGCACACACGAAATCAAAGAGTGCCACCGGCGAGAGTGAAGGTCATGAGACGGGGGCCATGCCCATGGCTGCCGGATCCGGCATGCGGGCCGACGTGACCCGGCCGCAGTTGGTGACGATTACGCTCTTCACCTTGCTCATGTTGGCTGCGGGCATGACCTTGCCCGCCGCGTTCGTCAATCTGCGGCTCAGCGCACACGATGTCCGTAGTGCAATCATGCCGCCTGGCATGATCATGACGGAGGAAACCCCGGCCGCGGCGATGCTCGACATGGCGGCCGTGGACCCGCGCGAGGTCACCGCCACCTACGGCCTCAACAAGCAGGGGGCGCAACCGCTCGCCCCGCGCATCGAAAACGGCATCAAAGTCTTCGACCTGGAGACGTCCGTTATCCGGTGGCAGATCC
The DNA here is from genome assembly GCA_043749775.1 of Acidobacteriaceae bacterium. GTDB lineage: Bacteria > Acidobacteriota > Terriglobia > Terriglobales > Acidobacteriaceae > Acidiflorens. The sequence continues at coordinate 4,490 of JAYVCW010000368.1, forward strand.
TGCCCACGGTTTCAGTCGACGCATATGCCTTCAACGGCCAGGTGCCGGGGCCGACTTTGCGCTTTCGCCAAGGCGACCGCGTACGAATCAACGTCACCAACCGGCTGCCGAATTCGACGACGGTGCACTGGCACGGATTGGTGCTGCCCAACGTCATGGACGGCGCGGCAAACCTTACGCAGAAGCCGATCCAGAATGGACATATCTATCGCTATGAATTCACCGCGTTGCAGTCTGGCACCTATCTGTATCACTCTCACGACCACGTTGACCGTCAGCAAGCGTTAGGGCTGTATGGTGCGTTGATCATAGATCCAGCAAGTTCCACGGACGAGATTGCCGCTGATCACGAATACACGGTCCAGCTGCAGGAGTGGCTGATACGAGAAGGTCTGACGTACCCGGCGATGCCGATGGACGGTGGCCAGCCAAACTATTTCACTATCAACGGACGCGCCTTCCCTTCGACCGACATCATCAAGATGAAGGTTGGCGAAACGCTCAAGGTTCGCTTCATCGGCTCCAACAGCGGCTTCATTCATCCTATGCACATCCACGGCGGCCCGTTTGTGGTTGTGGCGCGCGACGGCGAGACGCTCGCGCCCTCGGCCCGCTTCAAGGCGGACACCATCAATGTGGGTCCCGGCCAACGCTACGACGTGATCTGGACGGCGCTCAAGCCGGGGAAATGGATGATCCACTGCCACATCTCGCACCACACCACGAACAATAACACCGAGCAGAATGGCGGTGGCGGCCTGATGATGCATATCGAGGTCGAGGGCGATCCGACAACCTGAGACAGACCGCACTTTGACAAAGAAAGCCGACGCCCGCGATGCGCACGGAACATCTCCCCTATTCCTCTTTCAAGGCGCATCTACGAAAAGTCAATGCGACACCGATACGTGTTGAAAACCGGTTCTTTCACAAGGCTCCCGCATCTAAGTAGCAGGAGGCAGCTATATCATTATTTTCTGGTTTCTGCCTTTTCTGTTTTGGCTTTCGTTGATTTGGTTGTCCGGCTGCTTGCTCGTCGCGATCATTGTCACTATCGCGAGAAGGCGAGGTCGTTCTAGAGGTCCAACCATCCTCCTGAGTTGTGTTTAGATTCTTCGAAACGCGCCGGGGAGAATCTGAACTTAGCCCTCGCGAGTTTGGCGTAAACGCAGCGACGACGCCAACAGGCGCGGTAGCGCTACAGGTAACAGAAAGTCAACGAAGTTGTGGTTAGCGGTAGCGGGTGGTCAGGGATCATCCGCTTACTTTTCCGAAGGGGCCGTGTATGGTCGCCCCATAGACAATATGAAGAACGGATCCGAAAACGGGTTGGCAGAACCAAGGAGCTACACCATTTTTGCGCTCTTTGCCGTGGCAATCCTTTTTTCCATGATTCGCGAATGGGCACAACCGATCGCTTGCCTTCGTCCGATGCTCGAACGAGTTTCAACCACACAGACGCATATAGCCTTACCCGATAGCCCTTCGCTAAATACTTCCCGTCTCCGAATCGGATCGATCTTGATTCGGTAGTTTAAGAAGGGCGTCGCCACCCCATCCAGCTAAACCCCGTTCACAATCCGCCTAACGACGCGCTTAGAAAACCCAGCCCACGCATACGCGTCGCCCTGCCTCAGCGGTGATGACTCTGGGCCTCTGCATCTGCAGACTTGCGGGTCCGCATTTCTGTGCGTGCTCATTGAGCAACTACTCATTCGTGCGTCTGACGCTCCAAGTCAGGGCGACGATCTTCCACTTTCCGTCTTCCTTTCGAAGGATGTAACTTGTCCACACATCCGGCTCAGCATTTTTGTTTTAAAGCTGAACACGTTTCATACTGGAGTATCCCCACGCCATCAAGGGACTCACCTCCACTTTTATGAGAGTGGTTGAGTATTGAGAACCTGCATGTTTGAACTCCGGAATCAAGTGGTTGTCCCGGAAGTCCTGCCAGCCGTCATTTCGATAACCGTTTTCGAAAACGACAATGTGAGGCGACACGAAACTTCCAACTGTTGGGATATCCTTTCTGGCCAAAGCAGACTCGAATTCGTTGATCAGTTTGCGTACTTGGGCTTCGTCAGAATCCGTTTGAGCAAATGCTCTGAGACCGACGCAACAAAGTAGAAACAGAAGTGCTAGCCCAACTCTCTTTCTCATGCTGTTCTCCATTCTATTGCGAAAGGTCTTGAGACGTCTGACTGGTAAAGTTAGGGACACCGCATAGTCCTGCGCTGGGCCTGCTCCACTTAATGGTCAGAACGCACACCCTACATGCTGACGCTCTTCATTGACGGGAGCTTTCCTTCAGCAAGGGCGCCTATCTCCCGCGACCTTTCGTAGGCATAGCGAACCATCTCTTCTGCTTCGGATGGAAGATGGAGATCGCCTCGAGTCAGCAATGCCTGAAGCTTCGCGTGAATAAGCAGGGCCGGTGTGCTGATCTCGCGCCGAAATTGCTCAACAGTTGCTAGCAGGCTGCGGAAGTCACGCTCCACTTTGTTTTTTCGCCAAAGCAACCAGCCCAACGCAAGTCCAAGGGCAATGAAAGATGCCCGATAAGCCAACATTGCAACGTGTGGCCGGAGCAGTTCCGTCCAGAATCCCTGATTCTCCATGGACGCATGCATGGACACGTCGATCACGGAAGCACCGAGGCCAAATAGAAGGCCATAGAAGATTTCCTTATATCGTTGCAGCATGTTCAATCTCCGAAGCCTCGCATTAGCGAGCTTCCACAAAACATCCCCACCAGTCACTTCCACAGGATTGCTCCGACCGCAGTGCCTTCATGACATAACTCCTTAACGATTGGGGCGAAGATTACACCCGCGACATTCCTTTACGTCTTACACGCACCCCCTTCTTCATGGCCCCAAACGAGTTGTTCATCATGGACAACACCATTGCAAACTTGAGTCACAAGCGAGCACTGCTACATGTAGGGGCACCGGATCATGGCCAACCGGGCTCCCCCAGGGGCCGGGAGAAGCACCAGAAGAGCGAAAATAAACAATGCAAATCCCCCCCAATACCTCCCGGCGCTTGGGGCAGTGTACTCGTCCAACGTCTCCTGTTGCGGAAGGAACACGAAAGCCAGCAATACCGCGACCCACAAGAACAAACCGGACCAGACAAACAGCGCCAGCAGAAAGCTTAAGCCAACGGTGGCAAGCTGGATCGCGCCAGTTCTTTTACAGCCGAACAGGGCAGCCGAAATCCGGCCGCCGTCCAGGGGACCGACGGGGAGCAGGTTCAGGGCCGAAACAAAGATTCCAATCCAGGCTGCGAAGCCAGTATCAGAAATACCGATCTCAATAGGAACCGAACCGCCTTTCACCAACTTATAGAGGACCGTGAGAAGAAGCGAAGACCGGATCGTTATCGCATGGGGATGTGCCAGCGAAAAAGTCGCGCTGGACTCCCAAAGGCTATAGAGCATCAACGGAACAGCCACTATTAGTCCAGCGATGGGACCCGCCACTCCGATGTCAAAGGAGTCACTTCGGTCCCACACAGGTGTTTTCAGGCGAACGAATGCGCCAAAGGTACCTAACCCGAATGGCGCAGGTACGAAGACCGGGAAACTTGCTGCGACACGCCGCCATCGAGCTGCGGCGAAGTGACCGAGCTCGTGGACACCGAGAATGCTTAACAGGAGCAGCGCGTATGTCAAGCCGGCGACACCTGTGCTGTGCAGCTTATGAACTGGATCATGAATGGCCCCAACATGCACCGTGGTGACCACCGTTGCGGCAAAGAGTGCCGCCACGCCAACTACTTTCCAAACAGATCGCTTCGTTGCCTCGATATTCATTTTCGACTATGTCCTCCTTCAGCCGATAGACTGCTGGGTGCGTCCGCTCTCCTCGCCTGTTCACAAGATGCCTTCCTTGCCCGGTAAAGCGATAGCGTTCCCAAAAGGGTCGAGTAGCACTCGGTGGTTTTCACGTTCTCGAATCCTGCGAGCCGGAAAAAATCCGGCAGCAAACCCTTAACGCTATCGCCGGTTTTCGCAAAACCATCGAGCATTTGAATCGCAACGAAAGCCAGTCTCATCGCGGGATTTGTTGGTCTCCCCCAGTCGGCAACATGAAATTGTCCTCCGGGACGTAGAACCCGGAAAGCTTCGTGTATCGCCTCCTGCTTCACGGCAGAGGAGAGGTGATGAAAGAGCAAGCTTGAAAGAATCCTGTCAAACGATTCGGCCGGGTAAGGCAGCGCGGATGCCAGCCCTTGATCCAGTTGGGCCTCGATTCCAGCCGCTTTCAGCTTTGTTCTTGCAAGTCTCAAAGCTTCCGGATCGGCATCCAACCCGAACACTTCAGCACTTCGATTGGCCCGCTTGACCATCATCGCCAGAGTGCCAGTCCCACAACCCAGGTCGAGGATTCGCTGCCCATCTTGAATTCTCGCTTGCCGGAGCAACGCTTCCTTGAATGTAGCCTCACGCGTAGTAGCGCGGACAACGGGATCGTAGAAGCGCGTCAGCCAGCGATATCCCAGGGCCGGAATGTACGAGTTCGACGATGGTTTCATGTGTTGCCCACACTACCTTGGGAAACACTGGCGCAAAGCGAGCGATCCTTGGATTTCTCGCTCGGCTGCCCGTGTCGAGCGCAGCCCGGTCTTCCGCCTCTCTCTCAGGAACCGGTCTGCTCTCTCCACTGCGACAGCCGACGTATCATTGGGGAGGGATACTTACGTCGTCGTTCAGTGGACATCTTGATCACTTTCCTAGTGCTCACCAAACGCACGTTTCACTTATGATCCATGCCCTCCATGCCCTTCATCCCCTCCATGGATTGCTTCCCTTTCATCGTGCCAAAGTGAACTTCGTGTGCGACTAGCTTGTCTTCCAAGACGTCTGCATGGATTACAGCCCTGTCGCCAACCTTCAAGTCTTTCAGGGTTGCCGCTGCGCCGCTCTTTTCAAACTTGGTCTTGTCATTCACATCTACAGTGACGGATTTTTTGGCCGTGGTTTCAACAGTGATGGAACTATCGGAAATGCTCGTGACGGTGCCCATGACATGCTTTTCTTTTCCATGGGCAAGCGCCATTACGGAGAATGCGAGCAATAATGTAGCGACTGCGGCCTTGCGTTTCATAGTTTCTCCTCTCAGTGTTTTTGGCGTGCTGATTTAACTGCGTGATTGCTGGGTTGGTCTTCATTTAAGAACTGCTCTTCTTCTTGTTCCTCCAATCGTTCTGCAGAGCTTTTCGGATTGAACTCCTCCATCTCTTTCATTTCTTGCGGGCTCATCTGAGGTAGGTGGCGGATGAAGAGAACCAGTCTCCAACTGTCGTTATCCTTATCCGGGCCGCCCCACGCGGGCATTCCCGTGAGCCGGATGCCGTTGTGGATGATGTAATACATCTGTCCATCCGTGAGGCTCTGTGTTTCGGACTGGCGCATGTCTGGCGTCTTCGGATAGAGGTTCTGTCCGATCTCCGTTTTCCCGCTGCCGTCATTGCCGTGGCATATGGCGCAAT
>JAYVCW010000369.1:0-3719 GCA_043749775.1 Acidobacteriaceae bacterium
GATCACGCCGGTGGCGATGGAAAAAGGCTTGCGCTTCGCAATTCGCGAAGGCGGCCACACGGTCGGAGCCGGAACGATTGCCGAGATTGTGAAGTAAGAATTAATTTTCAAGTGTGGCGCGGACACTCTTGTCCGCGCTGCAGGAAGCAGATCAGCAGCAAGCGCGGGCAGGAGTGCCCGCGCTACACGACACGAAAGATTTGGAGTGAGTATGCCCCGAGAAATTATCACCATGCAGTGCCCGGATTGCAAAGAGCGGAATTATTCCAAGACGAAGAACCGCAAGACGACTCCGGACCGTCTGGAGATGAAGAAGTTTTGCAACCGGTGCCGCAAGCATACCGCGCATAAAGAAGTTAAGTGACGCGCTTCAGCAGGCGTGAGCGAAGCGAGCCTGCTGGCGTCATCCTGAGCAAAGCGAAAGGTCTGGAAGCGAAGGTCTCGCGGTGTGAAGGAAGCGAGTTCATTGTAAGGGCGGCGCTCAGGGTGACAACGAAAAACAGGGGCGTAAGCTCAACGGTTAAACTGTCGGTCTCCAAAACCGAACTTGGGGGTTCGAATCCCTCCGCCCCTGCCAGAATTTGAGGGAGAGAAAAGGCCAGGTCTGTGATGGGAGTAGAGGCAAAAAAAGTGAGCAATTCTATTGCAACAACGGGTGGTGAGTTCGGCGATCGGCTCAGATCCTGGCCGGAGCGGATCAAGGCCTTCTATCACGACGTGCGTACAGAGATGAAGAAGGTTACGTCGCCGTCGCTGAAAGAAGTTCAGGCGACTACGACGGTCGTCATCATCACGGTGTTCCTGTTTGCGCTTTATTTCTGGCTGGTGGATCTGGCGATCAGCAATAGTTTGGAGCGCATGTTGCATTATTTCTCGCGTCATTAGGTTGAGGCTGCGGGCGAAAGAAGCGAATTGAATGGCTGATAAAGAAGAAAAAAATAACGGGGTGGTGGCTGCAGCCGGGCAAGAGGGGACTCATCCGCCTGACCCAGCAACAGCGGGAGCGACGGCTGAAGGCGAGGCGCCTCGCAATCCGAATATGAAGTGGTACATCATCCACGCCTATTCGGGCTTTGAACGCAAGGTTCGCGAGTCGCTTGAATCGCGGGTGCAGGCTTTTGGGTTGCAGAACCGCATCGGCAAGGTTTTGATTCCGACGGAATCGGTCACGGAAATTCGCGGCGGCAAGAAGTACACCTCCGAGCGCATGTTCTATCCCGGCTATGTGCTGGTCGAAATGGACATGGATGACCACGTCTGGCATGTCGTGAAGTCGACTCCGCGGGTCACGGGCTTTGTCGGGACGGGGCAGCAGCCTACTCCGCTGTCGGAAGAAGAAGTGAACCACATCGTTTATAAGGTTGCCGACAGCCGCGAAAAGCCGAAGCTCAAGGTCAAGTTTGAGAAGGGCGAGCAGGTGCGGATTGGCGAAGGTCCATTTGCAACCTTCACAGGGACCGTGGACGACGTGAACGAGGATCGCGAAACGTTGAAGGTAATGGTGACAATCTTCGGGCGCTCGACTCCGGTGGAGTTGGAGTTTGGGCAGGTGGAGAAGGTCGCCTAACTATTTACGACTCGTCGCCGGCTAAGAAAGCTTGAGGCACGGTTATACCGAAGGGACACGAACCACTAAAACGCGGGGGCCGAAAATCCTAGACCTTCGCGCATTGAATTCAGGTACGGGAAAGGCATCATGGCTAAGAAAGCTACAGGATCAGTAAAGTTGCAGATTGCGGCGGGCAAGGCTACTCCGGCACCCCCGGTTGGCCCGGCGCTTGGGCAAGCGCAAGTCAATATTATGGAGTTCTGTAAGCAGTTCAACGCGCGGACTTCGCAGAAGGAACTGGAAGGGCTGATTGTTCCGGTGGTGATTACGGTTTTCAGCGACCGCACTTTTACTTTTATTACGAAGACGCCTCCGGCCTCGATTTTGCTGAAGCGCGCCGCCGGAATCGCTAAGGGATCAGGCGCTCCCAATAAAGACAAAGTTGGCAAGGTTACCTTGAAGCAGGTCGAGGATATTGCGAAACAGAAGATGCCCGACCTGAATGCGGCGTCGGTTGATGCGGCGATTAGGAGCGTTCGCGGCACCGCCCGGTCGATGGGGATTGAAGTGGTTGGTTAGTTCGGGAAGCGGTGCTTCGCGGAGGGCGATTCGTCCGTTCCCACACTCGCCGTGCCTGAGTTTGAGAATTTGATGGTCACAAACACTACGGCTCTTCGGAATAGCGTTGAGCGGTGGGAGACTGAGGGTAGAAAATGAAGAAGTCAGGGAAGAATATCGAGAAGTCGCGCAAGGCAGTAGAAGCGCGGCCGTACACGCTGCAGGAAGCGGTTCCACTGCTGCAGAAGGTAAAATTCGCAAAATTTGATGAAACCGTCGAAGTCACGCTGCGGCTGGGCGTCGATCCAAAGCATGCCGACCAGATGGTGCGCGGTACGGTTGTGCTTCCGCACGGCCTTGGCAAATCGAAGAAAGTTCTCGTCATCGCAAGCGGCGATAAGGTGCGCGAGGCCCAGGAGGCGGGAGCGGATTTTGTCGGCGGCGAAGATATGGTCGAGAAGATCACCAAGGAAAACTGGACTGACTTCGACGCTCTGATTGCCACTCCCGACATGATGAAATCGGTTGGCCGCCTGGGTAAAGTGCTTGGGCCGAAGGGGCTGATGCCAAATCCGAAGACGGGCACGGTCACCATGGACGTCGCCAAGGCGGTGCAGGAAGTGAAGGCCGGCAAGGTTGAATTCCGGACGGATAAGACCGCGCTTGTGCACGTTCCGGTCGGAAAGATTTCATTCACTCCCGACAAGCTGATCGATAACGCCACGACTTTGATCTCGAGCGTTATCAAGGCAAAGCCATCGGTCGCAAAGGGCAAGTACATCAAGGGATGCTTTCTCAGTTCCAGCATGGGTCCTGGCATTTCGCTCGATACGACTGCAATCGAGGCTGCGAATAAGGTTTAGGTTTCCGGGCTCTGCCCCGAGCGGACGCGGCGAGCTCGCCCGTCCTTACACTGAGTTTTTGAAAGGGCTTGATTATGGCGGTTACCAGGGCAAGAAAAGTTGAGCAGGTAGAGAAGCTGAGCGCCGATTTGAAAAATGCTTCGAGCATGATCGTCGCTACTTATTCGAAGCTGACGGTTATGCAGGATTTTGAATTGCGCAAGGCGCTGCGCCCGACTGGAGCAACGTATCGCGTCGTGAAAAACACGCTGGCGGAGCGGGCGGGCAAGGGCACGAAGGTTGAATCGGCTTTAAAGGATCTTACCGGAGTCACCTCAATTGCTTATACCGAAGGCGATCCGGTGGCGCTTGCTAAGGCGCTGGCGAAGTATGCCAAAGAGAATCCTGAATTCACCTTCAAGGCCGGCCTCGTCGAAGGCCGCGTCATCACCGTGAAAGAGATTGAGTCGCTTGCGACCATGCCTTCGAAAGAAGAGCTGTATTCCAAGTTGCTCTTCATGTTGAATGCCCCGGCACAACGCTTGGTCACGACGATGAATGCGGTTGGGCGAGACCTGGCGGTCGTTATCGGTCAGGGCGTTGAGCAGAAGAAGTTTAAAGAAGCGTAGAACAGTTTCTGGCTGCGAATCGTTAGCTTCAGGGTCAGTCACAAGAAGGCTAATGACTTGGAGCTTCACACGTTTGCCGGCGGATTGTTGCCGGAAAAAAGATTTGGTTGTCTTGATGCGGGGGTTGCGCGGTTGAGACTT
>JAYVCW010000370.1:0-32572 GCA_043749775.1 Acidobacteriaceae bacterium
GAGAGCGCTTCGAGCGCGCGCATGTTCACTCCCACCAGGGCATCGGGAGTAGTGCCGACAAAGTCGGCCAGGGTTTGATTCACACGGAGGATATTGTTCTGCTCGTCGTGCACGATAATGAAGTCGCTGATCGCGTCGAAGACTTCAAGCCAATGACGATTGGCTTGCTCCATACGGGTGAATAAAAAAGCATTCTCGATGGCGATGCTGGCGTGTCCGGCGATGGCGCGCATCAATTGCTCGTCTTCGGTCGAGGGTGGAACTCCACGATCGGCCAGGCAGAGAACGCCAACCAGTTCGCCGGTTGAACCCGCGAGTCTGACCAGAGTGCAATCGGCCCATCCTAAACTTGCAGCGAGTGCTGACCCCAGCACTTCCTTGGAGGAAGCGTAAGTCACATCAGCGGAGTACTTTGCCAGAGCGGTAACCAAGGCCTGATTAAAATGCCTGATCACTCCTCGATCTTGCACTTCGCGATCTTGCACTTCTCGATCTTGTACTTCGCCATCCTGCGAAATAATGAGGGTGTCGAATTCGGAGGCCTTGAAGAGGCTGAGGGCCACCGAGCGCCCGCCAAGCAGCGCCACCGATCGCCGGGCGAAGTTTTGCATGAACTGCGGAAGATGCAGGACCGCATTCAACTCGAGCGCTATTGTTACCAGTGCTTCGGCTCGTCTGCGATGCTCCTCCGATTGATGGAGATTTCGAGTCAGCTCGAGCGCAATTGCAATTTGCGCGGCCAGGGCCCGCGCGCGGCGAACGTCCTCCTCGTTGATTGGGCCCTCTTCGACGCGATCAACCACGCCAAACATGCCGAGCACGTCACCGTTAGAACCGAGCAGCGGAACCGCAAGCAATTGCTGAATCTGGAAGGAAGCGACGAACTCTAAATCCGCGCCCGGAGTTTTGCTTGCGTCTTCGGTGAAGAAAACATTCTTCCCTTTTAAAGCCCTGGTGGCGGTCCCATCATAAAGCGGAATATCCATGGGACGCGCCTGACCATTCTCCACTCCCCAGCGAACGCGAAAGTTCTCACCTTCGAGAAGGCCGATGAAACAACGCCGGTAGCCGAGAAAGCTCGCAGCTCGGACGACGGAGGTCTGCATGAACTCGTCGAGTTTTCCGGCGGAGCCAAGCTCGAAACTGATTTCGAGAATTTCGTGCAGTTCGTGCGCCTGCGCGCGAGCCATGCCGTAGAGTTCCGCGTTGGCCAGAGCCACGGCGCCGAAGCCAGCGAGGGCTGAGATGAGACTCTTGTCCTCCGCCGAAAAAGGTCCGGAAGAGCGTGGATACACGAGAATCGCCCCGTAAGAACGAGAGGTACGGAACGGCGCCGCCACGAGAATACCGGCGGGCGACTCTTCTCCGAAATGACTCGAACCATCGATGCTGACGGTGATGCGCTCTCCGGCAGCGACGGCACGAGTCGCAATCTCGAGGGACGAACGTAGATCATTCTGCTGAAACCGGGAATGGATGACGGCCGCAAGCTTTGAATCTTCGGTCGAAGCGGCCTGCAGCCGGAACAATTTTTCCTGCTGCATGAAGACCAGGACAACCGGGGAATGCAGCAAGGTGCGCAGCTTGTCGGCAATGCTTTCGAGAACGGCAGCGGTATCGGGCCGGCCGTTTAGGGCAGTGGCCACCTCGACCAGGACGCTGGCCCGCTTTTGCTCCTCTCTCGAAAGCTGGTTCAGACGCAAGGCCTCAATAGCGGTACCGAGCTGAGCGGCAAGGATGGTGGCCTTGACGACGGAATCATCGTCAAAGGCTTGGCCGCGACCGCTTTTCACAAAAGTGATGGCGCCGATCGCTTCGCCGGAAACGATCAGCGGAGCGGCGAGGGCAGCCCGGGCATTACTCGACGTAAGCCACGGGTGCCGGTTGGCATCCAGCTGATTGACGAAGAAAGCACGGCGCCTCTGCACCGCGTCCATCGCCAAAGAGGCGTCCCCGGGACGACGTCGAATGCCGCGAAATGATTCCACGTCGGGTGCGTCCGCTTCCGCGCCGACCAATTCGCCGTCCGCCGACAGCCTCCAAAAGTAGGTACCGCTCGCCTGAAAAAAAACACGCGTGAGACTGCAGAAGCACCGAATCAGGTGATCCAGGTCTGGACTTTGGAAGGCGGCACGAGAGAGGTTGAGTAAAAGCTTTTGAAAAGCCTCGTCGGGGTGAGACGCACTTCCGGACAGCGAATTGTCGGCCATGCTCGCCAGTGCGCACCCTTTTCGGTCTAAGCAACTGAAAACAATTAGATTAAGTTCAAGCTACCTGCGAATCTCAAATTGAGTCAAGGGAATACGCCCCCGGGTATCGACTCTACAAATGGAACCAAAGTGACATTTGTGCCCGCATGAAGTCCGCTCTAGGACAGTGCGACCGAATTTGAAGATTATTTTTCTCACACGTCAGATTGAGAATCTCGAATCGATGCACTGAGCTTACGACTTGCGGCGGAAGGAGTGGGCGCACATTGCGTTTTGAAGATCACCAAAGTAACGCGATGCACGATCTTTTGATATCCGCCGATGCTTCCATTACAGCAAGATAGGTGAAGAAAGTGACGGAGGATTCGTAGTGTTCATTCACAGATGCAATCGTGGGTTGACGATAGGGTTGATATTGTTCAGCGGTTGGTTGGCAACAGGGCCAGCCGAAGCACGGGGACAGGTGGAAATCGCGCGTGCGGTTAAAAGCAAAGTTTCCCCAATTTATCCAGATTTGGCCAGACGCATGAGCCTGGCGGGCATAGTCAAGGTCGAGATCACGGTCGCTCCGAACGGGTCAGTCAAGAGTGCGAAGTTGATCGGGGGGCATCCGGTTTTGGCCAATGCGGCGCTCGATGCGGTGAAGAAATGGCACTTCGAAACAGCCTCCGTAGAAACGACGGGAATCGTGCAATTTCGATTTGATCCCGCTCAATGATGTTATTCGGATGTTATTCGGATTTTATTCGGTGAGCGGGCTAATGGAAGGTATCGTATGACGATTGGCAAGAAGCTGTACTGGAGTTTCGGAATCATTCTAGGCACCGTTCTGGTGCTGCTCGCGATCAATCTGATCGCGGTGCAGCGCGAGCATGAGACGAAGGCGGCTGCCCAACGTTCCATCGACATGGCCGAGGCAACGTCATCTGTGCGTTTCCAGATGATGCAGAATCGCCTGCACCTGCAGAACTATCTGCTCAGCGGCGATACCCGCGATGTCGAGAAGATGAACGACGGCGAGCATCAGTTGAACGACGCGCTTCGCCGGGCGCAGGATCTGGCGAACTCTCCCAAGCAGCGCGGCAACCTGGACAAAGTGCAGGGGCTCGAGCAATCGTGGGGCACTGAGTTTGCCAATCCGCTGGTAGAGAAGCGGCGCGGGGTTGATAGCGGCAACGCCACCGTGGCCGAACTGCAAATCTTCTATCTACAAAAAGATCCTAATGCCTGGGTCGCCCGCTCAAGCGAAGTTCTCGATGAGGTTGACCGTGGGAACCGTCAACTTCTCGAGGAGCGCCGGCACTCTGATGAGTCGGCGGCAACCTGGACGATTCTCGCTTCGGTTTTCAGTTCGCTGATTGCGCTTGGCCTTGGCGTCGTTATCGCTTATCGAACTGCGACCGGAATCACCGAGCCACTGGCGCGCTTGATTCATGTTGCGGAACAGATCGGGCAGAGCGGCGATCTCGAACATAATATCGACGTTCGCAGTACGGACGAAATCGGACAGCTGGCTCGAACTTTCGAGTCGATGGTGAAGTATTTGAAGGAGATGGCGGCTGTATCCGAAGCGATCGCCGGTGGAAATCTGGCAGTCGACGTCCGACCTCGCTCCGCCAATGACACCCTGGCGAATGCGTTTACCCGGATGATGGAAGGGCTGCGCGGTTTGGTCAGAAGCGTTCGTGAAGCGGCCACGCAGGTGGCGACCGCATCGAGTCAGGTGGCGACCGCCTCTGACGAGTCGGCCCGCAACAGCTTGCAGACATCGTCTGCCATCGACGAAGTTACGAGCACCATGCACGAGATGAGCGTCAACGTGCAGAACATGGTCAAGAGCACGCAGACCCAGGCCTCGAGCGTCAGCGAAACTTCGGCTTCTATCGACCAGATGGTGACCTCGATTCAGCGGGTGGCGGATACGGCGAAAGTGTTGCTCGATATCTCCAACCGGTCGCGCGAAGAGGTGCACAGCGGCATTGGCACGATGGAAAAGGCGACCGACGGGTTGAACCGGATCAATACCACGATTCGCTCCTCGGGCGAAATTATCGATGCCCTGGGCGGACGCGCCGATGATATTGGCAAGATCGTAGAAGTGATTGACGATCTCGCGGAGCAGACGAACCTGCTGGCATTGAACGCCGCCATCGAAGCGGCTCGCGCCGGAGAGCACGGACTGGGATTCGCAGTGGTCGCCGACGAAGTCCGCAAGCTGGCGGAAAAATCCGCGCAATCGACAAAGGAAATTTCCGAACTGATTGCGAGCATTCAGAAAGAAGCTCGAAAAGCGGTCGAGAACATGGAAAACAGCACGACCATCGTCAACGAGGGTCTGAATCTAGGCCAGGAGCTGAACGGCGCGTTGCGCAAGATTTCGAACGTGGTCACTGAAGTCTACAAATTTGCGCAAGAGATTGGCGCGGCCACGAACGAGCAGTCGCACGGGTCAACCCAGATTGCGCGCGCGACCACGCGGCTGAACGAGATCACGCACGAGATCAACTCAGCCGTCGAAGAGCAGGCTTCGGGAGCCCAGGCGGTGGTGCAGGCGATGGAACGCATGCGCGAACTGGTGCAGTCGAACACTTCGGGCTCGACGGAACTGGCCGCCTCGTCTGACCAGATGTCCAAGATGTCGCGCGGATTGCTCGATTCGATGGATCGCTTTGCGTTGCGCGCGAGCGATCACAGCCCCGATCACAGCGCACCCCACAAACCAGAATTCCGGACCGCCAGGGCAGGATCCCGCTAGGACAAATCATGAGCCGGGAAAAACACATCGTTGGCTTTCGAGTGGGACGCGAAACGTACGGCGTGCCGATCACGGCGCTGCACGAGATCGTGCGTGTTCCGGAGATCACGGCGGTTCCAGACGCTCCCCATTATCTCGAAGGCGTCATCAACCTCCGGGGAAAAATCGTCTCGGTGGTTGATCTCCGCAAGAGGTTTGGACAGACGGCCACCGAACTCAACCGGCGCAGCCGAATTTTAGTGGTTGAACACAGCCGCCGTCTGGTGGGAATGATTGTTGACTCGGCCACCGAAGTTTTGAAGATACCGGAGTCGGACATTGAAGCTGCTCCGGCCATGATGCAGGAGGGCGGCCTCGATTGCGTGACCGGCCTTGGCAAGTATCAGGGTCGGCTGATCATTCTGCTCGATGTGGACCGCATCCTGTCGGTGAACGAATTAGGGCGTGAGAGCGAGCTCGACAAAGATGGCGGCGCGGGTGCGAAACCAGCAACTGTCAAAGCAGCCACCGTCAAGCCAGCAACCGTAAAGTCAGAGGCCCAGCCGGGCCCGAGTGCAACGTCATCCGCAAATGTGAACGGCGCTCAGAAAAAAAGCGTCTCCGCCGGAAAGTAAACGAAAGAACTCGAGCCTATGAGCACAATCGAAACCCCGGCACTCACCGACGCGGAATTGAAACTTCTGCAGGCTTTGGTTTATCAGGAATGCGGCATGCACTTCGACGACCGCCGCACGCCTTTTCTGCAGGACCGTCTGCAGCGCCGCATGAAAGATTGCCAGCTCGATTCTTTTTATAGCTACTATCGCCTGCTGATCAGCCAGAAGGGCAAAGAAGAACTAACCAAGCTGCTCGAAAATCTCACGGTTAATGAAACCAGTTTCTTTCGCAATAAAGCCCAGCTCGATCTCTTTCAGCACGACGTGATGGACGACCTGTTGAATCGCAAGCAAGAGCGCAGAGACTATAGCGTCCGTATCTGGAGCGCGGGTTGCTCGACCGGGCAGGAACCTTATACCGCTGCCATGCTGGTGGCGGATGCGCTGTCGTACCACTATTTGCGGCATCCGATTCCTTTCGAGTCGCCGCTTCCGAAACCGCTTGTGCCGGCACCATGGCGGGTCGAAATTCTTGCGAGCGATATCAACTACTCCGTCCTGCGCACCGCGCAGGAGGCTTCCTACGCCGAGCATCAGATGGCCGCCGTCGACTATGGATACCGCTTGCGTTATTTCGATAAGACGGGCGCTCGTTATGCGGTGAAGAAGAACGTGAAAGAACTGGTGCACTTCGATTTTCACAACTTGAAAACCGAATATCTGCCGCAGCGCAACGACGTCATCTTCTGCCGCAACGTCATGATGTATTTTGACGAGGCGGAACAGAAGCGTCTGGTTGAAAAGTTTTATCGCTGCTTGAATCCGCAGGGTTATCTCTTTGTCGGCCACGCCGAAAGCCTTTTGGGAATGACGGAGAAATTCCGTATGGTGCATCGCAACAGCGGCACCGCGTATCAACGAGTAGAGGAGACAGCGTGAGCGGTCCCCCCGAAGACCGGATGTCTGAACTGCGGGAACTGTTTTTCGAAAGTGCTGGCGAGTTAGTCGAGAGACTTAACGATGAAGCCATGCAGCTCGAAAAAACTCCTGGGGACCAGGAGACTGCTCGGAGCCTGCGGCGAACCGTTCATACCCTCAAGGGAGATTCCGCGGCTTGCGGCTATCGCGAACTGAGCGAACTGGCGCACGAATTTGAGGACGTTCTCACGCTCGAGAACCGGGACCTCGATGCGGCGGTTCCCCCGATCGCTCTAAAGGCTGCAGATGTATTTGCCGGGCTGCTCGAGGCCTATCGCAACGGAACCAAGCTGCCTTCCATTCAATCGCTGCGCGAGGATATCGCCCGCCTGGCGCATCCCAAAGGCTCACCTGGGGCGAAAGCAAAAAAGAAAAAAGCGGGTAAGGTTTCCGCAAAAAAGACGCAGTGGACCGAGTACGAGCAACTGTCTCTGGCACGCGCGGCGGCGGAAAATAAGAAAATCTACCACGTTCTGGTGCAGATTGATCCGCAGTGCGCCATGCCCATCGCCGGAAGGCAGATGATTCAGTTGGCTTTGTCGGAACTGGGCGAGTTGCTGGCGATCTATCCCGCCGACGGCAGCCACCAACCGGCAACGCAAATTGAAGCGGCGATTGCGTCCGATAAGTCCGCCGAAGCCATCAAGGTCAAGTGCAGTATTCCGACTATTTCGACCGACGTGAAAGTGAAAATACTTCGCGTAGAGAGCGCCAGCGCCGGCGCCGCGCCCGCCCCGCAGGCAATGGACGCTAACGTTACGCCGCAGGGCCCGGAAGCTATCGGTACAGTAGCTGTCGGCTCTGAGGTCAATGCAGGCGCCACGACCACTTTGGAAGAATTTGCCGAGCCCAGGTCGACATCGATCGACGAATCTGCCTCCTTGCCGGCCGCTCACCAGGCGGACAAACTGCTTCGGGTAGATGCCGAGCGAATCGACAGCGTTCTCAATTTAGTCGGCGAGTTGATTCTCGCAAAATCGATGCTCCAGCAGGCCCTCATCGAGTTCGGGCAGCGTTTTCCGAAGGATGCCTTGCGAGGAAAGTTCGCTGACGCGATGGCGTTCCAGGGGCGTGTGCTGAACGACCTGCAACACTCCGTGATGAAGATTCGGATGGTACCGGTCGATCAATTGTTCCGGCGTTTTCCGCGAATCGTCAGAGACGTTGGAATTCAATGCGGCAAGGACGTAGCGTTCTCGGTCAGGGGCGGGCAGACGGATCTGGACAAAAGTATTCTCGACTCGATCGCCGAGCCGCTGACGCACCTGGTTCGAAACGCGGTTGGTCATGGATTGGAAACTTCGGAAGAACGGGTTCGCGGCGGCAAAGCTCCGCAAGGCCAACTGAGACTCTCGGCTTACCACCAGGGAAATCAGGTAGTGATTGAGATTTCAGACGACGGGCGCGGCATTCAGGTCGAAAAAGTGCGGCAGCGCGCGGTCGCACAAGGACTGATCAAAGCCGAAGAACTCGATCAGCTGACCGAGGCGGAGACGCTCGAGCTGATTTTGCGGCCCGGCTTCTCAACGGCCGACGAAGTCACCGAACTCTCGGGCCGCGGGGTCGGATTGGACATCGTGCAGAGCGTTCTGACGCGGCTGAAAGGGACGGTTCAGATCGAAACGGTTGCCGGTCGGGGAACCACATTTCGACTGCGCCTGCCGCTGACGCTCGCAATTATCCGTGCCTTGATGTTTCGAGTTGATCACCGACTGTTTGCGCTCCCACTCAATGCGATTGCCGAAATTGCGCGCACGGTTGAGAGCGAAATCCGTCAGGTCGAACAATATGACGTGTTGCAGTTACGCGACGACGTATTGCCTTTGCTGCGTCTCGGGTCCAAGCCTCCGTCGGGCCCCGATACGGCCCGGCGCAAGGTATTCGTACTGGTCATTCACAGCGGCGAGCGCAAGTTTGGCGTGATCGTGGATGCGCTAGAGGGCGAAGACGAATTGGTCATTAAGGCACTCGACGATCAATCGGTTCAGACGGACCTGATCAGCGGCGCTTCTATTCTAGGGGACGGCCGTGTAATTCTGATTCTCAACATGATCGCGTTGATGGATCGCTTTACACGCGGACGGGCAAACAACGCCGGAGCAGGGGCGTCGGGCCTTCTCTCCGGGTCCATTCTACCCAGGGTGACTGACGGTGGCTCTCAGACAAGTCAAGAACTTAGACGCGCCGCAGGCGGCCAAGCATGAAAAAGACGGTACGAGTATTGGTGGTCGACGACTCGGCGCTCATGCGCAAGCTGATTCCTCGCATCCTTGAGCAAGACAGAACGGTAGAAGTCGTGGGCACCGCGATTGACGGTCATTTTGCCCTGAAAAAAATTGAAGACATGAAGCCGGATGTGGTGACGCTCGACCTCGAAATGCCGGGCATGAACGGAATCGACACCCTAAAGGCAATTACGCGGAAGCAGCGTAAATTACCGGTGATCGTGGTCAGTTCGCACAGCACCGCCGGAGCCGACATTACTCTCAAGGCGCTGGGATTTGGGGCGTTCGACTTTGTGGCGAAGCCGACAAACGTTTCCGCACACATGCCGGAAATCGCAGCGGAACTGATTAAAAAAATACATGCGGCCGCGCAGAGCGGAGGAGTGCAGGCGCAGTTCCTCCCCGCAGAATCGCAACCTGGAAAATTTACATCTCTAAGACCGATCGCGCCGACTCACATTGTTGCGATCGGAGTCTCCACTGGCGGTCCGAACGCTTTGCACTATTTATTTTCGCAGCTGCCGGGAGATTTTTCGGGAAGCATACTTGTGGTGCAGCACATGCCGGACGGCTTTACCGAGCTTTTTGCCAAGCGACTCGACGAATGCTGCCCGATCCGGGTGAAAGAGGCGCAATCAGGCGACCTTCTGGTTGCGGGACGCGCGCTCATCTGCCCCGGTAATCGACACATGAAAGTCATGAAGCTGCCGTTAGGAAACGTGGCCCTGCTGTCGGATGAGGGTCCGGTGAACGGACACCGGCCCTCGGTCGACGTGATGTTTCGCAGCGTCGCCGAAGTATTCGGCCCTCAAGCCATGGGATTGCTGATGACTGGCATGGGCGAGGACGGAGCTGCCGGCCTCGGAGAGATACGGTCCGCAGGCGGATTTACACTGGCGCAGAGCCAGCAGACTTGCGTCGTTTACGGCATGCCCAAAGCAGCGATCGAACGCGGCTATGCCATGCGGGTGGCGGATCTCCAGGATATGCCGAACATTTTGCAGGCCCAGTGCGCTCCCGAGCGGAGCCGGGCAGAAAACACGGAGCTGAAGCGCGGCACAGGTGCCGGAAGTAACTAGCGTTAACCAAAGTTATCTATCGAAAGTACCTGGATTTTGTTTAAGTGTTAATGGTGGAGGAAGGTTATGGAAGAGTTTGCTGCTGTGAAACGAGGCGAAGACGGGCAACCGGTTCGCTACCTGATTGTGGATGACTCCGTATTTGCCCGCAAAAACCTTGCCCGCATGATTGAGAGCTTTGGCGGACAGATCGTCGGCGAAGCTGGTGATGGCATCTCCGCGATCAAGGAGTATGAGCGGTTGTCGCCCGATATCGTGCTGATGGATATCACCATGCCGCAAATGGAAGGTATTGAGGCGGCGGAGAAAATCGTGCGAAACCATCCCGGCGCGCGCATCGTTATGGTGTCGTCGGTTGGCTACCAGGAAAACATTGTTGCCGCGCTGCAGCGTGGCGCGCGTCACTTCGTACAGAAGCCGGTGAAGCCCGAAGTTCTCTATGAAGTGATCAAGTACGTCATGAAAGACGAGAGCACGCCGGCACGGGGTGCAGGGGCGGGAGCCGGAGTCTAGTCAATGCGGATGGATTTGATTCAACCCTTCATAAATTCCGCCGATGCTGTGCTGGCACAGGCTCTGGGATCGCCCGTGTCGATTGAAGATCTGAGCATGGAGCAGGAGTCGTACCGGCGCCATGGCATCGCCGCCGAAGTGGCTCTCACGGGAGAGATTGAAGGGCGTATCATTTTCGACGTTGACCTCGAGCTTGCGATCCAACTGGCGAGCCGCCTCGCGGGGATCGCCGTCGCTGAGACCGACGAGACCGTGGTTCGGGAAGCGGTATGCGAGTTGGCCAATCAGATTATCGGAAACGCGGTTACTACCTTGAACGACCAGGGCTTCCACTTCCATGTGCATCCGCCCGCGCTGCTTACCTCCGACCCTGGAGGAACGAGTAGTGAAGACACGGAAGCATTAGTGATGTGCTTCAGCACATCAAGCGGGAAAGTGTTTATGAATGTTGCACTGCTCTACCATCGCCGCCGATCGAAAGAGCGTCACGCGGTCGCCGGAAATCTGTAGGGCCTGATTTCGAAGATCACCACTGAAATATTCCATCCGTCAAAAAATTAAAAACCCAATTAAATACTACGGTAGGGAGTTGCTGCCGCGTTTCCCTGGACAGCAGCTGGCTTGGGGAGGCGCCGCAAGACGCTTTTCTATAGAAGCATCTATGGCCCGGCGATCAGGAATACAGGGCTTTGGGGAGGGTTGCCAAACCTCGTCCCGGCTGGAGCGGGCAGATTGCCGACGTAGGCGTCTTTCGACGTGTCGATTATATTTACGCTGCCGCCATCGCAGCTTGACAGGTAGGCGCGGGAGCTGTCTCCGGCGGAAGCCATCATCAGACGGAAACGAGTGGTGGAGCAGAAAGAATCGAACGCCGCGAATCCAGGAATCGCAATGTTGCCTTTGATGGTGTTGCTTACGGCGTCAATCACCGTCACTTGCGGGCAGATGTTATTCGAAGCGTCTTTATAGTAGGAGCCGACGTAGACTCGGCTGCCGTCAGGCAATGCTGTCACGGCGATGGTGTTTAAGGTGGTGACGGCGGTTGTGAAACAAGGGTCTCCGGTCGAAGGTCGCGATGTGGGTGCAACTGCCGGAATCAGGACGGGGCTGCCACTTACGGGCTGCGGGATGGATTGCGATGCGTCAAGCATCACCAACTCTGATGCACCCGGAATATAGAGCCGGTTGAGATTGACATCGTAGAGCATGTAGCTGGCGTTGGGAGCGGCAAGGGTCGTTCCAATCACGGTGTCAGGGCCGGCAGTTGACGTCGTGTCGATGGTACTCACGAGGCTGCTCGCCTGGTTAAGCACGTAGATACGCTGGCTGTCGGAGCGGGCATTCAACCATACCGGAGAAGAAAAGCCGGTAATTACAGATCGCAGCGAGCGATCACTCGTATTGTATGAACCGACCGTGTTGTCGCCCTGATTTGCCACATACAGCTTTTGCCCGTTCGGGGTTTCCGCGAGGGCAACAGGATTATTTCCGACTGCAATCGTGTTGGTCACGGCGTCGCTGACCGTGTTCACAACGCCGACTGATGGCGGTGTAAGCCCTGGCAACGTGACGTAGGCTTGAGTCGGCTCTGTTGAAGCGACAAAATTCGGAGCAGAATTCGGAGGCAAACTGATCGTGCTCTTGCCGAAGATGAGAATGCTGTTGAAGAGCAACTTGGTGATCGATGCGGCCTGCACTCCGGGTGCGGCTTGATTAACGACCAGAATTTGGTTTGCAGCCTGCTGCACGGCGTGCACGGGAGCGATTCCAACGTCGGTTACGCTGATGTTGGTGTCGCCGGAGACATCCACGACCATCGCCGTGCCTGGCACCGCCGTGCTGTTGTCGTTTATTGAGATAACAGAGTGCGCAGCCTTAGGGTTGGGGAATATTGGAGGATTCGGAACGATAATTGGTCGGAAGGTTTCGCCGCAGCCAATCAAAATAATAAAGATAGACGACACGAACCCCAGCCAGACAAACCGCTTCATTCACGCTCCGTTGAAAAAGTTGAGTAGTGCGGAATCCGTTATTGTATCGGGAACCGGGTCGCGAGGGGAAATGAGCAGGAACCGACGCGCTTGAATGATGAGAAGCGTTGAGGAGTGAGTTTGGTTGCCGGAGGCTCTGCGTATCGGTCTCTATCTTCTCTCTATCTCTTCATCTCTTTCTATCTCTGCGTGATCGGCGCTGGTGCGAACTGCGCGTTTATCCAGTTGACGAGCGGATGCGCTCCTGCGTATTTTGACCTCTATTTAGTATCCTGTTTAGGGCCGCCCTGGGAGCGAATCTAGTTGCGTTCAAAGCTGACATCCTTCTTCGTAGCCGTAACCTCTCTGGCGCTGAGCACCTTTTGCTTTTCTTCATCGGACGAGCCGTTGCTTTACGTGGGAAACAGCCGCGCCGACACGGTCTCTCTGATTAGTCTGGTTTCTTTCAAGCTCATTGGAGATATTCAGGTTGGCGATCACGTTCACGGAGTCGCAATTTCCTCCGACGGCAAAAAATTGTTTACGACCAGCGAGGTCGACCACACGCTGGTCACCTCCGATAGCGAGACTCACAAGATTATCGGTACCGTGAAGGTTCCGGGAAAGCCTAACCAGATTGCGGTCACTCCCGACGGACACTACGTTACCGTGCCGCTTCGGGATAGCGACGGAGTGGCCATTGTCGACATGCAACAACAAAAGTTGGTCAAAGTGCTGCCGCTTAAAGAGCCTCATAACTCTCTCAATACGGGCAGCAATCGCTACATGTTTGTCAGCTCGATGGGTTCGAACGAAATTGCTGTGATCGACTTTGAAAAGATGGATTTCTCCGACCACATTCCCGTCGGGGGCAGGCCGCGGCCATTTGTAATCTCTAAAGATGGCCGGACGATGTATGTGGCTCTGGCTAACCTGCATGGCTTTAATATCGTGAGCATTGCAGACAAAAAAGTTATACGGCGGGTCGAAATCCCGTCGGAACATCCGGGACCACCGCGACCGCGAGACTTTGAGACGCCCGACACGGAAAGTCACGGATTGGTGCTAAGCGCCGATGAAAGCGAAGTATGGGTTACCAGCATGCTCGACGACAGCATTTACGTTTACGATCTGAAGTCGAAAAAAGTGGTGGGGCAGGTCAAGACCGGAGACGGTCCGAACTGGGTTGTGCTTTCCGCAGACGGAAAACTTGTATGTGTGAGTAACACGGGCAGCGAAGACGTCTCGATCATAAATGCGAAAGAGCGGCGCGAGGTGGCGCGGGTTAAAGTTGGCAAGGCGCCCAAGCGGATTGCGGTGGCCGCTCTGATCCGACAACCTTAGGTTATGTGCTTTAACGGCAAATAGTTTTACGGCAAATCGAAGATCCCCAGCGGCAAGGTTAAGGGCATCACATCCTGTCGTACCCTCCTCCCTTATCGTCTCCCTCCTTTTCCAGTTAGCGAGGTTGCCGCGGCGCTTGTGGTCCTCCGCTATCGGCGGTAGAGTATTGATGCTCTCGCGATCTCCCCAACCTTCTTCTCTCACCGTTAAATTGCGCGAAATAGCTGCATTGTGTGTGCAACTAAAGGCGGTGTTGGGATGCCTACCCCTATATGTGGTGTTTTATTACTTGACCCATCCCTGCTTTCACCGTTAAAGTTGGTCAAAGTTCTGGATGAATACCCCGTCTCGACCGGGATTCATCCAACTAAAGGTCAGCGGGGAACCGAGGCAGTTAACAGCCAAACTGCACCCGATTCGCCATTTGCAGCGCACTCCAGCCAAGCGCAAACCGAGTCCACGGACGCCTGCGTCCGCCTATAAAGGAGTCATTTTGCTCAAACTCAAAAAGCTGCAAATTCTGGGATTCAAGTCTTTTTGCGACCGCACGGAGCTGAAATTTCATGGCGAAGGCATTGCCGCCATTATTGGTCCGAATGGGTGCGGCAAGTCGAATATTGCCGACGCGATCTCGTGGGTGCTGGGCGAGCAGTCGGCCAAGACGTTGCGCGGATCGCGCATGGAAGACGTCATTTTCGCGGGCACGCGTGACCGCAATCCGACGGGCATGGCGGAAGTGACGCTGACGTTGCTTGATCCGGAGACGTATGGCGGGCCCGACCCGAATGCTCCGACGGAAATTGAAATTCAGGATGAGCTGCCGTCGTCGCGCGCGAAGGGCGATGAGGATTGGGACGAGGCGGAACTTCGCGCCCAGGCTGCGGCGGAGACGGCGCGCGCGGTAGAAGAGGCGCAACCGGGGAAGACGGAAGAAGTTGAAGGCGAGGCGCGACCTGCTGGGGTGACGGTTGAGGGCGCTCATGGGGAAGGGGTGTCGGTCGAAGGGTCGGTGGTCGCAAGGTCGACGGTCGAAGGCTTCTCGATCGAAGGGTCGGTGGACGACGCTCCTTCGGCTTCAGCGGGAGCCGCGGTAGCTGTGGCTGGTCCGCAGATTGTGTTGAAGATTCGGCGGCGCAAATTTAATCAGCAGCAGCATCATGCTGGCGAAATTTCGGTGACGCGGCGGTTGTTCCGCAGCGGCGATAGCGAATATCTGCTGAACGGTAAATTGTGCCGCCTGCGCGATATTCAGGAACTGTTTATGGGCACGGGCCTCGGGCCTGAGTCGTATGCGTTGATCGAGCAAGGGCGCATAGGACAGATTTTGAGCAGCCGTCCGACTGATCGCCGCGCGATTATTGAAGAGGCGGCCGGGATTACGAAGTTCAAGACTAAGAAGCGCCTGGCCGAAGCGCGGCTTGAAGACGCCAAGACGAACCTTAACCGCGTCAACGACATTTTCGAAGAAGTTACGCGGCAAATGAATTCGCTGAAACGCCAGGCGGGAAAGGCCGAGCGCTATGGCAAGTTGCGCGACGAAATGCGCGCTAAGCTGCGCGTGGTGCTGGCGAGCAAGTTCAATCAGATGGATGAACAGGTGGTGACGCTTGATCTGGAGATTCATCGCGTGGGCGATGAGATACGGGTACAGAGCGAAGGCGTGCAGCAGGCGGAGTTAGAGCACTCCGAACGCACGCAGCGCGGCTACGCAATCGAGGCTGAGACGCGGCAGAATCGGGACCGGCTGAATCAGATTGCGATTGAAAGCGATCGCGGGAAGGCGCGCATCCGCAATAACGAAGAGCGCTGCGCGGAACTGGTTGCACGCTCGGCGGCAGGCGAGGCTGAGTTGGCGCAGGCGCAGACGCGCATGACTGCGCTCGAAGAAGAACGGAACGCGAATCGACAGATTCTGGAATCGGCGGCGGCTGAACTTGCGGCGGCGCAACAGGAATTGATTGCGAGCCAGCAGGATGCTTCGTGCGCGTCCACAAATCTAGCCACGCTTGAGAAAGAGCAAGAGTCGCATCGGGCGGCGATTCTCGAGGCGATGGGCACGGCTTCTACTTTGCGTAATCAACTCACGCAGGCTGAAGAGCGGCTGGCGGGGATTGGGCGTGAGGAACAGCGACTGCAATCGGAGATCGCGACGGCGTCATCGCAATCCGAAACATTTGGCGGGCAGCGCGGGCAGACTGCGTTGGAGTTCGAGACCGTTTCACAGCGAGTCAGCGGCCTGAATGCCGAAGTCGCAAGCCTTCGCGAGGCGATCGAGGCGAAGCGCGGCGCCGAGAGCGACACGAAAAAACATCTTGATTCGATCCGGTCCGAATATGCGACTTCGCTCGGAAAGAAGGGGTCGCTTGAAGCGGTGATTGCGGAGCATGGCTACTCCACGGAGTCGGTGCGACGTTTGTTTCAGTCGGGAAGCATGCAAGGGGGCAATACTCCGGCTGGAGTGCTGGCGGATTTTCTCGAAGTCGAACCGCGCTACGAGCGCGTGGTTGAAGACTTTCTTCGCGATGAGCTGAACTACATCGTAGTCAAATCCTGGGACGCGGCTGACGAGGGCTTACGCCTTCTTCGTTCTGATGTGCATGGACGAGCTACATTTCTCGTGCATCCGGAAGATTCGCAGGCGAAATTCTCGTTTGTCGCCGATCAGAGCCTGCAATATTCGCCGCTGAATGACACGGTGTTGCCGTTGAAGAATTCGATTCGAGTTCTGAATGGATTCGGCAAGTCGCTCGAGGTCATTCTTCCGAAATTAGGCAACGGCTATATCGTGCCTGATCCGGCGGTGGCTCGGGAGCTTGCGTTATCGAGTCCGGACGCGTTCTTTTTATCGGCGCAGACTGGCGAGTGTTTCCACAACGTCACGGTCACTGGAGGCAAGCAGCGTAGCGAAGGGCCGCTCTCGATGAAGCGTGAGTTGCGAGACGTTATGCGGCTTCTGGAGGAACTGGAGCGCGCGTTGCGGGAGAAAGAGATTGTTGCCGTTACCCTGGGCCGCGAATTGAAGGATTACACTTCCCTGCTCGATCGCCTAGAGGATGAAAAGCGCGAAGCCGAAAAGCAGGCGATGACCTCTGGCCACTTGCTGCAGCAATTGGATGGAGAGATGACGCGGGTGCGGGAGCGAATCTCGGTGAGCGAGCGAGAATTACAGCGGCTAACCGCGGAGCGCGCAGAACAGGAACGACTAATCACATCGCGCCATGCTGAACTGACCGCGGTGTTTCAGTCACGCCTTCAGCTGGAATTGCAGCTTGCAGCAGGGCAGGATCGCTTGACGGAGCTTCGCCAGAGCCGCGACGTGGCATCAGAGACTGCTTCGCAGCGGGCAGCTCGCGTGGCCACACTGGAAGAGCGTTATCGCTCAGCGACCGCCCTGTTGCAGCGGATTGAGACGGTTGTGTCTGAAATGCGGCAGCGGGTCAGCGCTCTTCAATCGCAGATTGAATCGGCCAGCGCCGAGATCGCGCAGCGGCAGCATGAGAACACACAGATTGCCGAGCAGTTGCTGCAGATTGAATCGGAGCGTAACGCCGGCGAAGCGCGCGAAGGATTATTGCAACTAGAGTCCGAGCAAGTGCGAGCGCGGATGATCGAGATCGAGGAATTGCTGCGCAGCACCCGGCAGCAGCTTGATGCCGCGCGCGACCGCCGCGGCGAACTGTCGGCGGCGACGGCAAAGCTGCAATCGGATCTGCAACATCTCGCCGACACTTGCCTGAACGACCTCGGGGTTGAACGGCCGGTGTTGATGGCGGATACCACCATCGCTTGTGTATCGGGGGATGAGCTGGCGGCTGAAGATCAGGCGCAACGCGAAATGCGGGCTCGTCTCGACGCCATGGGCCCAGTCAATATGATGGCGCTTGACGAATATAAAGAGAGCGCGGAGCGTCACCAGTTTTTGGAAACGCAACGTAAAGATTTGCTTGATGCCATTGCCGACACGGCGTCGACGATCAAGGAAATCGACCAGATCTCGCGGCAGAAATTCGAAGAGGCGTTTCACAAGATTAACGAAAACTTCCAGGCGACATTCCGCAAACTTTTCGGTGGCGGGCATGGATTCATGCGCCTCACCGACCTTGAGAACAGTGCCGACAGCGGTATTGATGTCGTGGCTTCGCCTCCGGGAAAGAAATTGCAAAACGTGCTGCTGCTTTCTGGTGGAGAAAAGGCGCTCACTGCGCTGTCTCTTCTGGTCGGAATTTTCCAATACACGCCGAGCCCGTTCTGTATTTTGGACGAAGTCGATGCTCCACTCGACGAGGCGAACATCGCGCGCTTCACCGAACTGGTTCGTGAGATGAGCGTGCAGACGCAGTTCATCCTGATCACGCATAGCAAACGGACGATGAGCATTGCGCCCGTGCTTTATGGCGTGACTATGCAGGAGCCGGGAGTTTCGAAACTGGTGTCGGTACGATTTGGGGCAGCGTAATCCGGTGAGCGCCGTAACCGCTGATTCGTTGGCGCTCACGGCATCCGAAAAAATTTGTATTCTCCCCAGTTGACAGGGAGTGGATTTTTCTAGTTTAGGTTTGTACGAATGACAGCTTTTTTTCCAACGGCTTCCTCAGTTTTTCCACACCACTCCGTTTTGAAAACGCTTGCTAGGCGCGGCTTTTCACTTACACTGAAAGTGTCAAGACTTTTCATTTTCATGTCGTTCTAGTTCGCTGCCGTACCGAACGGAAAGCATTGACAAATCTTCCGCGATAGTTAGAATACGCGGAGTTTTTACAGGTGATTTTTAACGCATGAGCACAGAAACTTTGAATACCCCCCTTCTTCAAACCGATTACCCGGAACTCAAACTACATGCCAGCGGCAAGGTGCGAGATGTCTACAATCTCGACAGTGATCACTTGCTCTTCGTGGCCACCGACCGCATCTCGGCCTTCGATTATGTGCTCGCAACGGGCATCCCTCATAAAGGGCGAGTGCTGACGCAGATTTCGCTTTTCTGGTTCGACTTTCTTAAAAATGTTGTGCCGAACCACTTTGTCACCGCCGACGCTCAAAAATATCCGGCGGCGATTCGCTCGCACGCGGATGAGCTTCGTGGCCGCTCCATGATGGTGATGCGCGCTGAGATGTTTCCCGTCGAGTGCGTGGCCCGCGGATATCTCTCCGGTTCAGGCTGGAAGGAATACAAGGCGAGCGGCACAGTCTGCGGCATCAAGCTGCCAGGGGGATTGAAAGAATCAGACCAGTTGCCCGAGCCAATTTTCACTCCCGCAACAAAAGCAACAACCGGGCACGACGTCAACATTTCATTTGAAGAAATGTGTAAACTTGTCGACCCGGAGCAGAGCAAAAAGCTCCGCGATCTCACCCTGCAAATCTACAAGAAGGCGGCAGACTACGCGCGCGAGCGCGGCATCATCATTGCCGATACGAAATTCGAATTTGGTCTGACCGCCAAGGGCATCACGCTGGCGGATGAAGTACTCACACCGGATTCTTCGCGTTTCTGGCCGGCGGACAGCTTTCAGTCGGGTAAGGCGCAAGATTCGTATGACAAGCAGTACGTTAGGGATTACCTCGAAGAAATTCGCTGGAACAAACAACCGCCCGCGCCGGCCCTCCCCCAAGAAGTTGCGCGGCGGACGAGCGATAAGTACCTCGAGGCATATCGGCAGCTGACGGGACGCGAGTTGGAGACCTAAGACAGTGCGCGCGAATCGTCACCCGAGTTGTGAACGATGAGCACTCCGGATTGGATCATCCTTGCTTTTCTCGCGTTTTCCGTCGCTGTCGCGACATTACACGGCTTTTTTTTTGAAGTTTTTAAATTGGCCGGATGGATTGTGGGCTATCTTTTAGCGGCTTGGCAGTACCATCGGCTGGCAGATGTGCTGGTTCCTTACGTGCAGACGCGCTGGATCGGCGAATTGATCGCATTTTTGGCCATTTTTTTCGTTGTCCTCGTTGTCGCGGGCTTCATCGGAAGAACAGCAAGATGGCTGATGAAGAAGGCTTCGCTGCGTGGCATTGATCGGCTCCTGGGTGGGCTATTAGGTTTTGTGCGAGGCGTGCTGGTGTTGGCCATCGTTTTGACGGCGGTCGCAGCCTTCGCTCCTGGCAGCCAATGGTTGGCAGAGTCGCAACTGGCACCGTACTTGTTGGTGGGCGGCCGGGCCGCGATCTGGCTGGCTCCCTCGGAGTTGCGACAGCGCTTTTATCGTGGGTTGGATGTTGCAAGGCGCAGTGACTACTCCGCTGACGGATTGCGGCGCGAGTTGCAGCAGTCTAAGTAATTTGAAATGCCGTTTTCACGGCGGATCGAAATCATTCACAGATACTTGGTTGAAAAGCGCGGAATCGAGGCATTAGGTGAAAGATCAACTGGAAGCTCTCGTCCTCCAGATGTACAAGAGCAATATTCTTTATTCGGAAGCGGTAAGCGAGTTCAAGAAGCGTTTCATCATCAGAGTTCTTGAAGAGAATCGCGGCAATCAGTGTAAGGCGGCTCGGCAGCTTGCGATGCACCGCAACACGCTCAGCCGCACGATGGAAGAGCTCAAGATTGATGTGCGTGCGCTGCGCCCTGGCGCGAAGCGTCCGCCTAGCAGTGCCCGCGCGTCGAGCTTCGAGCGGAAGCAAGTTCGCTAGTCTTCGCCAGTCTGCGCCAGTCCTCGCTAGTCTTCGCATCTCTTCCTGCAATTTGTGTGCAGATAAAAAGCGGCCCCCACTCAGGGCCGCTCTCCATTGTTAAGTGCGTCTTTGATTCTATGATTTGGATCTAGTGAGTTGAATCTAGTGAGCCGCGGGCTTCTTGTGAACCGCCGCCGGCTTTTTCGGCGCAGCCTTCACGAGTAGGGCACCCTTATCCATGGTCATCACGAATGGCTTCGGCACGTAGGACTCTGGAGTTCCCTCGAACTGGAAGTCGGTATCCGCTTTTGGCATCTTTGCCGCGGGAATTCCGGCCGTCATGGTGAGGTCGATGTCGGCGCGCTTGGCGTCGATGTCGTCCTGGCTGCCCGCCAGCTGCAATTTGCTGGTCGACTCGATGGAGATCACGTGCGCCACCATCTGCAACGGCTTACCCTTCAGGACAGTCCAGACCTTCTCGGCATCTTCTGGAGTTCCTTCTGAAAGGACAAGTTGCCACTCGGCGAAGCTCATCTCTTCAACCTTCTTGGACTTGATGAGATCAGCAGCTTGCTGCGCTGGAGTGGGCGGAACATATTGGGTAATTGCGAAATCGGCAGGCGGAAGCGGTGTAGAGGCAGCCTGCGCGAGCAGGGCGGGCCATCCATCTTCGCTGCCATGATATTTCACGTATCGGCTCTTGCCAAATTTTGAAATCTGATCTTTGCCAGCACCTTGAGCAAGCGATGCCGCGCGGGCGATGAAGTAAAGACCATCAACGTCCTTCGCGGCGGGACCGGGCGAGAGGTAAGCCAAGGCTAGATCGTACACATTAAGCAGGTTGGTCGGGTCAGCTTCGACGGCCGGGCGCAGATATTGAGTGGCTTTGCCGAAATCTTTGGCGTTGAAAGCCGCCAGGCCAGCGGCGCCGTTAAAAATGTTGGTTGTCTGAGTTTTGAGCTTCGCCCAGTCTGCCTCAGGCGTATCGGCAGGTTTAGCGGTGGTTTGCAAACACTGCAGACCTTTTTCTGCGGCCTGGCCAGCTTCTGAAAAATTCTGCTGGGCATTTTGTCCAGCAACTCCCGCTGCCTGCTTGGTATAGGCCACGAGCGCCAAGGCTCGGATGTTACAAGGATTGGCGGTCAATACTTTCTGGGAAGTCTCGAGCATCTTGGCCTGATTGCCGGTCTGCTGATAGGCGGCCATCAAAAAGCCCAGGGCGTCTTCTTTCATCACGCTGTTCGGGTACTGGGTGAGGAAGGCTTCCAGTCCGCTGATTTTCGACGCCGGATCCGTTTGCTGAACCGCGCCCACATAGGCGTTATATTCCGCTGGATCTTTAATTTCTTTTTTCTGCGGCGCTCCGGTTGGAGCTGCACCTTGCTGCGGTGTCGTGCCGGCAGGGGTCGTCGGTTGCGCAGCGGTCGATGGGGTCGCTGTCTGCGACGCTCCCGAGGCTGGGGCGGATGTGGATGGGGCTGGACTCTGTTGCGGCGCAGGTTGAGCGGGCGCGGCGGTTTGAGCGACAGCGGCAACCGCTACCACCAGCATCATCGCAAGAACAGTCTTCTTCATTAACGTGGCTCCTTCACTCATTGGGGAAGCTGGAATTGAATTCGTATACCCGAGGTACAGCAGCGAGGCGTCGGGCGGGCACCTTGAAAGTTGCGAATAAAGTTGCGAACTCTTCTATCACCCATTCTGAATCAGATTTCATTTCCGACTCATCCAACATTATATGGGTGAGCGGATTATAAGGATGTACCTCACCTAAGGCAAGTCACTTGCTGGCGCGACATCTCTGCAATATCAAATCCGAAAGCCTAGCCCGTCTTATTCCTGGTTGGGCCTTCTCCCTGCTTGGCCTCACCGTAAGATGCTGATTGCAACCACAGCGTGCCAGCCTCGCAACAGAATGTTGGCAGATCAACTGCTCTATATGACCTAAATAACGACCTAAATTAAGGAGTTCTCTTGCCCAACGATAATTCTAAACTTCCCCTCGAAGACCAAATCGCGGTAGTCACTGGTGCCGGACGAGGCATCGGAAGATCCATTAGCCTCAAGCTGGCGGAACTCGGAGCCCACGTCATTCTTTGTGGACGGTCGCGCGAAGCGCTTGATGAAACTGCGGCTGAGATTGAAAAGCTGTCGGGAGTAGGCCGCCGAACCGGCTCAAAAAGCAGCGGGTCAACGGGGATTGAATGTGATGTGACGAATCGAGGTTCGGTGGAAGCGCTCGCCAAAAAAATCGAGAGCGGCTTTCAGCGATTGGACATCCTGGTAAACAACGCTGGGATCGCGGGCGATGCGGGTCCGCTGCTGAAACTCTCTGCTGAATCCTGGGATGATGTAATGAACACGAATCTGCGCGGCGTGTACTACTGCATCCGCAGTCTGGCGCCGGTAATGATCAAGGCGGGGGGCGGGCACATCATCAATATTTCATCCCTCGCCGGCAAGAATCCAGTTCCGAATCTCTCTGCCTACTCTGCGTCGAAGTGGGGACTGAATGGATTGAGCTATTCCGTGGCCGAAGAACTCCGCCCGCAGAATGTGCGCGTGTCGGTCATCTGCCCAGGTTCGGTTCATACCGATTTCAGTCCGCACGCGGGCAAGAGTGCTGAAAAGATGTTGCAGGCTTCCGATGTTGCGCACGCCGTTGGCATGCTGGTCACGCAGGCGCCGCAGTCATTTATGAGCGAGATCTTATTGCGTCCGACGCAGAAGCCGTGAAGACGGTTCAGTCTTTGAACAAATTATCGAAAGCGGCGCGGGCGTCGTTGGGACGCTGATTGCCCCGACTTGAGGTCTCTTTCTCAACCATGACGCGGATGGAAAAGAGCGGACATTCATTCTTCTTGTCTTTCGGTGAAATTCTCGCGGAAATAGGTTGATTGCACTCGAAGCGGCAAGATGGATCAAAGTGCTCGCATTGTTTGCAGGCGTGAAGCGCGAAACCGCATTTCGGACATTGGCCAACGGGTTGAGTCAGGTTTTGCAGGAGCGCTCCACATTCCGCGCAGCGCGAGACGGTTCGCGTCCCCGGCATGTTAATAGGTCGCGGACCGAATGTATTTTCTTTCTTGGGAGCAGCCGGCCTGTCGTCGTCCCGCTTCGGACGGTCGCCAGAATCTTTATAACCGCGCTGGCGGTATTTTGGATCGGACAAAATGCCTCCGGAAATTGCCTCATTCTGCGCTTTTGCCGGAAACAGCACAAGTGTCTCTTTAAGGCACTGGATGGCCGAAGAACAGGTGAGGTTTAGTCTGATAGCGATCTTTCTTCGATGGGGCGGGCGAGTAGCTGGCTTTTCAAGTCAGTGCAGCCAACCCTGCCATCGCTATGACCCTCTAAAGTAGACTTGCGAGCGTGCTGTTGTCGTGCTCGGAGAATTGTTTTGATCGTATCCGGGTGCTACCATCCGCGATAGAGAGAAAGAGGAGGAAGCAATTATGGCAGATCGTGACAGCGGCGGTTTCGGTTGGTTTCTGGCAGGACTTGGGGTAGGAGCAGTGGTTGGAATCCTGTACGCTCCGAGCGCAGGCGAAGAAACACGCGAGGCGCTTCGAACCAAGGCGCAAGAAGGCGCGGAAAAAGCCAAAGAACAGGCGAAGAAGGTGAAGGCGCAGGCCGGAGAATGGGCCGACAAGGGACGGAATGTAGTGAGCCAGCAAAAAGAACAGCTTCGCAATGCCTATGAAGCGGGGCGTGAGGTCTATAACGACACCACCGCGACGGGAAGCTCATCGGCAAAAAATCTCTAAATCTCTAAAGGATTCGAATCGAAGGGTAGGGCAGCAGGTATGGATGACAATCTACTGAGAATTTTCATCGCAGTCACCTCGATTGCGGTCTTGATTCAGGCCGGAATACTGGTTGGGCTTTTTGTGGCCGTGAAAAAAACCACGTCCAAGTTTGAGGCCATGGCTGAAGAAGTGAAGGGCAAGGCAATGCCACTGATCCAGACGGTGCAAGGCTCCGTGGTTGAACTGCGCCCGAAGATCGAAGCGATCACCGCCAAGGTGCAAGAGATAGCCGGCAAGGTCGAGGAGATCAGCGCTAACGTCTCCGAGATGTCGACGACTGTCAAGAATCAGGTCCATAACATAGACAACACGGTGACTGAGACGGTTGATCGTGCGCGGTTACAGGTGATTCGGGCCGACGAACTGCTCAGCCGCACTATCGATAAAGTGGAGATGACGACGGAAGCGGTACAACGAACGGTTACCTCTCCACTGCGCCAAGTTAATGGCATCGTGGCTGCTCTACACACCGGGTTTGAAGTTTTTCTGGGCCAGAAGAAGCGTCCGAGAAACGGGGCTCAGCGGGACGAGATGTTTATTTAGACTGCTGATCTCGTAGTCAATGTCAATGCAAGGAAAAAACAGGTGGCCCTTATGGGGCCGCCTGTTTTTATGCGCACATCCCGTTCACTAGGGGATGCGGAACCGACCACTCAATCGAGCGGTCTAGCTGGCGCCGACCAGGTTACCCGCCACCAGCGGGCCTAGCGAATTGCTCTTCTTCGTCTAGCTTCTTTGTCTAGTCTTCTTCGTCTAGTCTTCTTCGCCTCCGCCCTGTATGCGCTCGCTTTGCACGTCGGGTACGAAGATTGGACGGACGTTTTGGTCCGTGGCCAGTTTCTGGAAGGATGCAATGTCTGTGTTGCGAACTTGCTCCCAGTGCGAGAGCAGCTCGTCGGTCTCCTTCTTCAGTTTTTCGTACTCCTGCACCTGCGACTCGGTTGGAGCCGAATCTGCGAAGCCCGATACCGCCATGGAGAGGAATGCCAGCCTGGCGTCGATTCCCGGGGCATAGGCCAGGGAATCTTCGCTGGCGCTGATCTTGAAGTTGATCAGCGGATCGCGGACGACAACCAACTTTGCCTCGAGGGCGTTTGCCCCGTCCATCAAGACTTTGGACGTATCGTTGGCGGCCTTTCGCTTCTTCAGTCCGTCCAACTGCTCGCGAACATCCTGAATCTGGTTGACGGCGTCGTAGACCCGATTCAATTGATCGCGCAAATCCATTTGCAGTTTGAATTGCTTTTCCAGATCGGACTGCGCCGTGGTGACGCGCGGGTCAATCTTCACTTCAAACGGCTCGGTCAGGGTCTTGCCGTTTGCCGTCAGTCGCGCTTGATACTGTCCGGGCAGCGCCAGCGGTCCGCGAGCGCCCTCGTTGTATTCCCAGAGGTAGTAATCCGACACGCGCTTCGCTTGGTCGTAACGCAAATCCCAGACGAAGCGATTGAGGCCTTCTTCCGGCTTAATCTGCTTTTCGGGCTTTTTATCGTCGGGGTCGCGGGGCTCTTCCAATGGGTCCGACTTCTTGCTCGAATATTTTCGGATCACCTGACCGGAAGAATCGAGGATTTCGATTTTTACTTCTGACTTGATCTCCTGCGGCTTCTTGTCTTTGGCTTTCGCGTCGTCCGGCTTCGGCGCGGGCTTCAGATAGTAGTAAATGACCGCTCCGTTGGGCGGATTTTTGCCGGCGAAGGATTGACGCACCGGAGAGGCATCGCCGGCATGAATTCGGTAAGCAGTCGCCGGCTTGTAAAGATGCACGTCTTCGGCGAGCACGGAATCGCCGAATTGACGCAGCGGAGACACGTCGTCGAGTATCCAGAACGAACGGCCGTGGGTCGCGAGAACCAGGTCGTCGTTCTTGATAACGAGGTCGTGCACGGGAACGTTAGGAAGATTCAGTTGCATGGAGCGCCAGTGAGCTCCGTCATCGAAAGAAACAAAGACGCCGCGTTCGGTACCGGCATAAAGCATGCATTTTCGCTTCGGATCCTCGCGTACGGCGCGAACGAATGCGCCATCCGGAATTCCGGTTGTGATTCGGCTCCAAGTCGAACCGTAGTTGGATGTCTTGTAAACGTAGGGCGCGTTATCGTCGTTCTGGTGACGGTCGACGGCAACGTATGCGGTTCCGGCATCGTGCGAAGAAGCTTCGATCAGGCTGATGCGGCTCCAGTCGGGCAGATCTTTGGGCGTGACTTTGTTCCAGCTTTTCCCTTCGTCGCGCGTGATCTGAACGAGGCCGTCATCGGTACCGGCCCATATCAGGCCCTTGGTCAAAGGGGACGGGGCGATCGTAAACACGGTGTCGTAATATTCGGTGCCCGTGTCGTCGATCGTGATCGGGCCTCCGGCGGGCTGCTGCTTTGATTTATCGTTGCGAGTGAGGTCTTCGCTGATGGCTTGCCAGTGCATGCCTCCGTCGGAGGTTTTGAAGACTCGTTCTCCACCGTAGTAGATCGTATTCGGATCCTGGGGAGAGACCACCAGCGGAGCGGTCCATTGAAAGCGGTGGTCGAGCACGGCGGCGCCGCGCGCATCGCTCAGTTCCGGATAAATGCCGATGTTCTTCACCTGGTTCGTGCGGCGATCGAAGCGGGTCAGGTTGCCCTCGTAATCTCCCGCATAAACAATATTTGGATCGTTGGGATCGGGCGCGATATAACCCGCTTCCCCACCGCCGACCGGGTACCAATTGTCGCGCCCGATGATTCCGTCATCGCTGCGGCTGGCAATCGCAACCGTGGAATTATCCTGCTGCGCTCCGTAGACGTAGTAGGGCGATCGCGTGTCGGTGATCACGTGATAGAACTGCGCCGTCGGCTGATTGTCCTCGCGAGTCCATGATTTTCCGCCATCAAGACTGACGGTCGCGCCGCCGTCGTTTGAAGCAATCATTCTTTTCGTATTCTTCGGATCGATCCACAATCCGTGATTGTCGCCGTGCGGAACTTTAATTTTGTTGAAGAGGTGGCCGCCATCGGTTGACTTAAAAAATTCCACGTCGGCCACGTAGACCGTGCCCGGATCCTGCGGGTCGGCGATCACGTGCATGTAGTACCAAGGCCGCTGAAAGAGTGAATGACTACCGTTGACGAGGTCCCAGGTATCGCCACCATCGTCGGAACGGTAGAGTCCGCCAGATTCTTTGGCCTCGATGATCGCGAAGACACGGTCGGAATTCGCGGCAACGGCGAGGCCTATGCGTCCGTAAGGGCCTTTCGGAAGACCATGCTCTTCGAGTTTCTTCCAGGTGCTGCCACCATCCGATGAACGGTAGATGCCGCTGCCCGGGCCGCCGCTCGAAAGCGTCCATGGAGTGCGGCGTGCCTCCCACAGAGATGCGAACAGGATGTTTGGATTTTGCGGATCGAAGGCGATATCGATCGCCCCGGTGTTTTCGTCTTTGTAGAGAACTTTGTCCCAGTGCTTTCCGCCGTCGGTGGTGCGGAAGACGCCCCGCTCCTGATTAGCACCGTAGGGATGACCGAGCGCGGCCACGAAAGCGACGTCGGGATTGTGCGGGTTCACGATGACTTTACCGATGGAGCGCGTGTCTTTCAAACCCATACTCTTCCAGGATTTGCCCGCGTCGACCGACTTCCAGACGCCGTCGCCATAGGAGATATTTCCGCGAATGCAGGCTTCGCCGGTCCCAACATAGACCACGTTCGGATCAGAGAGAGAGACCGCGATGCTGCCGATGGAAGGCGCGCCATCTTTATCGAAAATTGGAGACCACGTGTTCGCTCCGTCGATGGATTTCCAAACGCCTCCGCCTGTCGAACCGAAATAGTATGTGGTGGGATCGCCGGGAATTCCAGCTGCGGTGAGAGAACGGCCCCCGCGGTAGGGTCCGATGGAGCGATATTTCATGCCCTTGAAAGCGGGGTCTTCGCTCTTCTCTATCTTTTCCTTATCTTTATCGGTCTCTTTCTCGTCGGTCGGATTTGCTTTGGATGTAGCCTTCTGCGCGGCCTCGGCCTGCCTGTGTCCCTCTTTTTGTTGAGAAAAAGTTAGCGTGCTCGAAAGGCAGAAAAGCGCAGCAAGCACTGCGCCGCCAAGTTTGGCCAATGGAATTTTCAATTTTTGTTGCCCCCAGGGGAAGAATCATACGACGCTAATGGTAATGCCGAGGCAGGAAACATACAAACGTTTCTCTCAATAGAAGGTGCGGTTTCTCTGAAAGGCTCGCCCCAACTGTTTTGTTAAGCGCTCTTTTGTTGTTAAGCGCTCTTTTGTTAAGCGTTATGGGGATGGATGGCCTCAAACGTACCCGCCTAGTCAACAACAACGTTAGAATGCACAGCCGGATTTGACGCCTTCCCGCCTAGAATGTTTCAAACATTTCCATCAAAACTTGTTTGAAACGAGACTTGCTCGCAATGCAACAAAAGTTTTCGTCGAATGATGTGATCGCGCTGACCGGAATCACTCCGCGTCAACTGCAGTGGTGGGATGAGCAAGGCATCGTTGCTCCGGCACGGGTTGGGCATCGCCGAATTTACAACTGGGATGAACTGGTGACGGTGGCGGTGATTTGCCAACTTCGGCGACGCGGATTTTCTCTGCAACGGATGCGCAAAGTGATCGGGTTTCTGCAAAAAGAGTTTGGTACCAATCTGGCGGCATCGGTGCAGGCATCGTCCGAGTACCACCTGCTGACCGACGGCAAGCATTTGTATTTGCGAACGTCGGCGCGAGAAGTTGTGGATCTGCTGAAAAACGCGCGGCAGCCAATGTTCGATATCTGCTTGAGCGATGAAGTGCGCCGAGTTCGCGGAGAAATTCGAAGCCGCAAGAAGGCTGCCGCCTCTGAGCAAAGTCATTTGCGACGTACGAAACGGGCATAAACAGCAAGCATAAACATAAACAAGGAGCGGGGAAGCGACATGGTGATCGGCGAATTGAGCATTATCAACGAATGGATTCCCGAACAGATGGAGCCCGGAACTGTGTTTGTGTTGGAGAACGCGGGACAGGTCGGAGAGCGCGAGGATCCATACTGGGCGGTGCTTTCGTGCCCATCCTGTGGAACTTTGGGCTTGATTACGCGCAAGCAAATGGCAGGGTTGTTGCCGACAATTTGCGGGTCGACGGATTGCCCGGCACAATTTTTTATCAAGAATGAAGTGATTACGCCGCGCAAGCCGTTCTAACGCAGGCGCCAAACACGGCAGGCGCGTCCCTACGAGGCAATTTTTGGGAGAGTAACCGGGACCTGCTCGACGATCTCGATTTCGAATCCTTCTAGCGCTGCGACTCTTCTGGGGTGGTTCGTTAATAAACGAATGCGCTTCAATTTGAGGTCTGAGAGTATCTGGGCTCCCAAGCCGATTTCGCGGCGGATTGTTCTCTCACTCTCTTGCCTTGAAGGCGTGACTCGTTGCTGGTGAAAGTGCAGAAATGCTTGATCGCCGACCTTCTCGGTTGAGAATCCTTTGGAAGTTTGATGGAGATAGATCAGCGCTCCTCTTCCCTCTTCGGCAATGATCTTCATTGAAGCTTGCAGGGTTTGATTGCAATCGCATCCCGTCGCGCCGAAAACATCGCCCA
Organism: Acidobacteriaceae bacterium; assembly: GCA_043749775.1. GTDB lineage: Bacteria > Acidobacteriota > Terriglobia > Terriglobales > Acidobacteriaceae > Acidiflorens. Next base: position 29,657 of record JAYVCW010000370.1, read on the forward strand.
GCAAACAGTGAGCGTGCATGCGCACGAGGACAGGATTTTCAGAATCGCTGATGTCGCCTCGAATCAGCGCCATGTGCGAACTGCCGCCATCTACTTCGCTCTCATAAGCGACCAGGCGAAACTCTCCGTGTTTCGTCTGTACAAGCGCCTCGCCGACACGATTCACGTAGCGCTCGTGCTGCATACGGTAGCGAATGAGTTCCGCTACGGTCAGCATTTTCAGACCGTGCGCCTGGCAGAATTCGATCAGGTCGGGCACGCGCGCCATGGTGCCGTCATCTTTCATGATTTCGCATATGATGCCCGCCGGAACCAGGCCCGCGAGCCGAGCCAGATCCACCGCTGCCTCGGTTTGACCCGCCCGCACGAGAACTCCACCCTTGCGGGCACGAAGCGGGAAGACGTGGCCGGGGCGGGCTAAATCGCTTGGTCTGGTAGCCGGATTCAGCGCAGTCAGAATGGTGTGCGATCGATCGAAAGCGGATATCCCGGTAGTCACTCCGTCGCGGGCATCGATGGCTTCGCAGAAGGCGGTGCCGTACTGGGCTGTGTTTTCGCTGCTCATCGGGCCGATGCGCAAGTGGTCCAGACGCTCTTCGGTCATGGCCAGACAAATCAATCCGCGGCCGAACTTCGCCATGAAATTTATCGCCTCTGGTGTGACTTTCTCGGCCGCCAAGGTAAGGTCTCCCTCATTCTCACGGTCTTCATCGTCCACGACAACGATCATCCGTCCGGCACGGATTTCTTCGATCGCGGCGGGTACATCGGTGAATGAGGAGTGAAGATCCATAATTTGGACTGTGCCTCTTACTCTGGTTCTGACACACCCTGGTTCTGACACGCATCAGGATTTTAAACGTACTGCAGGCAATAGAAAAGGGCCGCCTCGGCGACCCCGTCCTGCAGATGAACTTGTAATGCCTTTATAGGGTTGACTCGATTTCAAAGCCCCAGGCTTCGAGCAAGGGTTCTGGAATGTACTTCGAATTTTTGTTCCGGCGAGCCCACTCGCGGAGCCGCGTCGAGCGCAAATATTGGTCCGGAGACAGTTTGTACTCGTGCACGACCTGTTCAAATTCGGTGATGGTAGGCACAACCGGACCGATTGGCTCGGGCTTGCCCCAGTTTGGATTTCCACGTCGCTTAGCCATGAATGGTTGACCCTCTTAAAATTGAAATAAGGACCTGCTAGCTTAGATTCGATTTGCAATTCCAAGGGATTCAGCAGGAAAGCCGGAGCTCCTGATCCTTGGAAACTACTGATAATAATAGGTTTTATGGGCAATGTCAACCGTAAACCATGACAGTTGTAGACAAAAATTTTATCCCCTTTGAGTAGAGCCACTTGCAGAGCCCGGGCGGTTGTAGCCGATGGTACATCCTGGGGTAGTGTCGAAAACATTACGTTACGGGGGTAATTCACTGTCAGCCGCGGACATTGACCCGGAAATCTTGCGGACTTACAGTTCAGAAGGCGCTTTTTTTCCGATCTGAATGTTAGTGACCGCTAGTCTGAATGTCAGCTACCGGGCAACACACTTTTCGACGCTTGTGGAAATGAGCGATCGGACCCTCGCTGAACCGTTGCATTGAATATGAACCTTAAATCTTTGCTGCTTAGCTCCGACGAAAATACCGTGAGAATATTGCGGCGGGTCCTGAGCGACCTTGAGATCGGCGCCGAGCATGTTTCTACGGTAGATGGGGCTATTCGTCTCATCACCCGGACGCGCTTCGATGCCATCATCGTTGACTCGGCCAGCATTAAAGCGGCCGGTAGCTTAATGAAGGCAGCGCAGGCCGCTCCCGTCAACAAGCGGGCGCTCCTCATCGTATTGGTCGAGCCATCGGTAGGACTTAAGGGTGGATTCGAGATGGGAGCACATTTCGTTCTGTACAAGCCCCTCGCGGTCGAGCGCGCCAAATCGAGTTTCAGGGCTGTAAGGGCATTGATAAAGCGCGAACGGCGCTTGCAGCTTCGAGTTCCGGTTCAGGTTCCGGTCGAATGCAAGGGCACCAATCATTACAAAGCTAAGACTATCGACCTGTGTGAAGGTGGGATGGCCCTTCAATTCTCGCGCCGCGTTACCAAGGAAACTTCGTTCAAATTCTGTCTCGAACTCCCGGGGTTGGGGCGCAAGCTCGAGATTCTCGGGGAATTGGCGTGGGCGGGTACCGACGACCAAGTTGGCGTTCGCTTTAAAAATCCAACCGACGAACAACGCCAACTATTGCGGGACTGGCTGGCCATGCATCTTCCAGAGTCCGAGCAAGACGATCCACTGATTTGTCGCTTGACGGACATGAGTATTGGCGGTTGCTACCTCACCACCGATTCCCCGTTTCCGCGAGGAGCCAGGGTCATTCTTTCCATCAAGAGCGGTAAGGCAGAAATGCATGCCGGCGGCGTTGTGCTCGTGACGCATCCGGAATTCGGCATGGGCGTGCAGTTCCTGCAGACAACTGCAGAGCAACAGGATCAAGTTCACAACATCATCACGGCGCTACGCAAGACAGGAGAGACATCTCCAGAACTCCACGTGGAAGCGGATGGCATGGAGGAGCAGTCACCCGCAGACGGTCTGGGGAAGTTCAAGGGTTTTGCCGGTCTCGGGCCTCCGCGCGGAGCCGCTCCGAACGAAGAGTTGGCTCCGGTAGATGCGCTTGTAGAGCTCTTCCGCGAAAAATATCAGTTACCGGTCGAAACTTTTATGCAGGAATTGCGAGAGCAACGCCAGGCTGAAACAACGCATTCCCGCTAGAGTCTTTCCATTTCAATCTTTCCATTTCAACTCTTTAGACTTCGTCTTGCTCCTTCAGTTTCGCGAGCACCCCAAAATCTTCCAATGTTGTAGTGTCGCCCTTCACTTCCCCACCACCGGCCAACTCTCTCAGCAAGCGACGCATGATTTT
>JAYVCW010000371.1:0-3408 GCA_043749775.1 Acidobacteriaceae bacterium
GTTCCGCCGGCCGGCGTTGCTCCGATAGTCGTCGGATCTACGGTTATCATGCAGTCATCGGTGCAAGCCCCTTCGTCGGGAACGAACGATCCATATAGACCGGCGTCCTGAAGCTGGTTGAAACCGAAGCCCGGCATGACGGATACATCAGGCACGCCGTCACCTAAGAACAGCTTCCCCGCGCCGAAGGCATAGCTCGTCCACCCTTGGGCATCGAAGCTGTAAACAAATATGGTGTTAAACACCGCCATATGGTACGAATTGTCAATGAACCACCCGATTGCAGACTCCCGTTGGGCCTGCGTGGTCTGGAACAACTCCTCCTCAATCTCCTTGGAGATCTTGGAGACGACCTCTCCTGCTTCGTACGCCGCCGCGTACACTCCGTCGTCGGACAAGAAGCAGACTACATTGTCGCACCGTATGGCGGTATCGGGCGCAATACATCCCCGCTCATGGATCGGCCTGATTACGAAGCTGTCGAGCGCGTCTCCGTAGAGGAAGAAGCAGCCTCTTCGCTTGAAGATTGCCAGTACACTGCCGAAAGGTATGAGCGCCGTGATAGGATCACCTTGGTCTGTCCCAATACTCGACCTAACGCCGTCCGTCGCCACCACTGGCGAAGTCGGAAGAGCAGTATATTGCGTCGTACTGAGCAGGTTGGACACTTGCAAATTGTTGCTGTCCGTGATGTCATTCAGAAATACCCGGTTCTTGAATATCGCGATAACGCTCGCCGCATTCGGAGGATCGTTCTCGCCAGGATTAGGTGCCAGTATGCCAACACTGATAGCAGCGTCTGTTGCGTTATCATAGTCCGTCGATCCCGGATTGAAGAAGAAGTCGGCCGCCTTGAATGTTGTTGGCCCGAATGGCGGTATCAGCGGAATTGTCGCTGCCGCTATCCGGTAGTAAACAGACGGCGCTCCTATTGTGTTTCGGTACAGATAGGCATATTTGATGTTGCTTCCTGCGTAACGCGGCAGTATGCCCGTCGAATACCCCAGGTCATATTGAGCCTTAGTTCCCTGGTTTGTCAGTGTGATACTGACAGCGGGCGTCGGGCTACTCTCCCGGAACCGCTCGTCTACGAACGTCAGCTTATACTGCCATGCTCCGGTAAGCCCTGAGCCTGTAGCCGTGAGATCAAGAGCGGGAATAATCGCCCCTCCCGATCCAACGTTCGGCGGCTCTATACCTGCTCTGGCAAAGCCCTCTCCGTGTGCCGCGCTGCTCCAGAAGCGCAGGGGCAGCAAGCCTCCGTCCTGAACCATCAAGAGTTCGTCTTGCAGTGCTGCGAACCGAACTCGCTTGCCCTCGAAGAAGTCTCCGAAGGGAACATACCCCGTTGGCCCCGTGCTGTCAAATACTATCGAAGTGTTGGTTACAGGCGTGTTCAGCGGGTCCGTGCTCGGAGTTCCGATGAACAGAAACCCCTGCGATACCCATACCAGCAAGTCAGAGAACAGGTTCAACCCGGTCTGATTGTTCCGAATAACGGCCTGGTAGTAGTACCCTACGCCGTCTATCGCGCCCTGCGGCATGGAAAGCTGATTGACCAGTCGCAGGTTCGATCTTATCAGCCCGCTCCGGTCGATCTGGAAGTTTATCAGGAGCCTCGCCCGGTTCGGCCCCATTGCCACCGGATCTGATGTAACGTCCATCCCGGACGGAGCGGTAAGGCTCTGATTAGGTAATCGGCTCATTCATTCCTTGCTATGGCGGCGTTCGCCCACATAACACAGGTTTCCAGTTCTGTCAGTGCTACTGAAAGTTCGCGGGACGGCGGGCATTGCTCCACCATCATGGTTGCGAGTTCCCTTGCCTTGTCGCGCAACGCTTGGTATCTATCGTTCTGGCCCGGTTTCGGAGAGTGATAGATGAAGTTGTTATCAAGGTTCTTTTTGTCTTTTTCACTTGGAACGTACATGGCTCTCCTCATAGGAACGTGATGATGGCATTGTGAGCGTCAGCCCCGCCCGCCGTAATCCCGAATGTCGTCGCTCCCGTCGAAGGCGTGAATATCGCCAGACCGTTCGAGTTGATCGGTATTCCAGTGTCGCCAGTCGGCCCCTTCAATACGATGGTCTGAGCATTGGCCGAAGGAAGCCTGACGATGACTATGGTCGTGCCGGAAGGGATATTGACGGTGTTGTATCCGCTGGCAAGCTGAACTACCTGTTGGCTGCACACTGGCGCAGGGACATCTATGCCGATGTTCACCGCAAGCTGCCCGGCCCCCGCCGCCGTGAATGACCCCTGGATAGTAAGCAGGCTCATCGAACCGTCCTTCTTGTTCCGTACCCGGTACGGTAGCTTGCGAATGATAATCTGGGCTGAGGAGCGCCGCTCACTCCCTGCCGCCACTCCTTGAACTGCCGCATTCCGAGCATGGCATCCGCGCCGAACATCTGCGCCCGCTCCTGGGCCTCAACATCGAGCGTCTGTGTCTTGGCGAGCCTCACTATGGCCTGGTACTCGAAAATGTCCTGGAAGTCTATCGGGACTTGATCTATGACCGAGTCTTCACAGTCCAGTCCGACGATGCCCGTTCCAAGCGTCAGAATGAGCGTTCCCGCCGCCGATGGAGGAGGGAAGATAAACAGGCTGTACCGCTCGACATACCACGACTGAGGCACCGACGCCACATCGGAGTAGTACTGCGTCACTCCCGCCCGGTCCTGGTAGTCCCGGTTCGACGGAGAGAGTAATGTCTGCACGCCGCCAGTCGGCACCCATAGAACCCTGAGAACATCGTTGATGTGCCCTACGGGGCTTACCAGAGTGCCCACTGTGTTAGGGTTCAGGTTTGACAGGTCTAACTGGAACGGCCCCCTGCTATTGGTCGGAAACGGCGGAACCGGCACCGTGTACTGCTGAGTATGGAACTGGCACTCCCGATTGATGTCGCTGACCGCACCTAGCAGAGCGTCGTTGATCTGCATATTGGTAGGGTACGGATAGTTCGTCGGCTGATCGCCCGGCAATGCCGACGTACCGATTATGTCGATAGGCGGTATAATGCCGAGCTTTCGCCTTATGCTATCGCGAAACTCCTGCCTGGTTTTTAGGTGCGGACTTGGCATTAGCCTTCGATCATAGACCTTGCGCTACGCACTTTGCCAGCAAGTTCCACTCGTCGCCTGAATACTTTCCAGTGCCGAGTATCGAATTTCCTGGTGTCACAATCCACGCACAACTCAACAACAAGCTCAGCTAGTTTCTCAACAAGCAAAACAGCCGCATCCATGTCTTTCTGTTTATCGTGTTTCATTATGTCGAGAGTGTCACTCCGGTGGTTGCGCCCGCGCCGGGATAGGTGTTTATCGGCCCGCCTTGATAGTTCAGGATCTCCGCAAATACATGCGTCTCGGATATGCCCGCAGGAGTGCCAGTGTTCGTCACCTG
>JAYVCW010000372.1:0-2802 GCA_043749775.1 Acidobacteriaceae bacterium
ACTTTAACTTCGTCGGCGTGCTTATCGATGAATTTCTTTAGCTCGGTTTCAATGGTTCCGAGCTGTTTTTCCAGATCTTTTACTTCCATGATTATCCTCTTAGGAGTTCGGAGATGGTGTTCATTCGATCGAAAGAGGCGTGGAAGAACTCCGGCGCTTCCTTTTGGAGAGAGGCGGCTAGTCGATCAATCAGTGCTTGAACGTCGGCGGCTGATTGTTCGGCGAGTGCCTGAGTGAGTACCTTAAATTGTGCCTTTTCGGCGGCGATGAAGTCTGCCAAGTCCGTGCGGAATTCGTCCTCGATGCGTTTGACGCTTTGGACTCCGGCCGCTTGATTCATCGGGAATGTAACGAGTGAAACTTCCCAGAGCTTGATTTCCTTAAGGAACCGGGTGCTGTCTTTTATGTCTTCTTTTACCGTGTCGTATCCGATCGACAATCCCTTGAGAACGCCGCGACGCATCAAGCCGTAAGCCTTCTGTGCGACGGGAGATTCGAGGACGAGTTCGCCCTTGATCTGCAATCCATCGTTCGAGTCGTTGAGCTTCCCGAGTCCAATCGGTTCGCAGGTATCGTGCTGCCAGAGGATCGGAACTTCGCCGTTCTTGTCGTTGAGAGTCTTGGCAAAGGCTCCCGGCATGACGACATCGCCGCCGAGATCCTTGTTTCCATACACTGAGGCGAGTCCGGTAAACGTGCCTTCGGTCGAGCCCATTTCCTTGATTTCGAGTTTGAAAGCTGATTTATTCACGTGTGCACGCTCCCGGTTAGGTTTAGGCGAATTCCATAAACAACGCGGCAATCATTTCCAAATCCACGTCGATCACGTCGCCGATTGCTTCTGTAAATTGAGGATGCTGATAAGAATTGACGAAGCCCCTGAAATTCAGGCTTGCGAATGAACTTGTCGATCCCTGCGCTTGAACGCTTGCCGAGGTTCCGACAATCGCCGGAATATAAATCAGTTCGGGAAGTGGAACGGGCTGCGTTCTTGGATAAGCTCTCGCCCCGCCGCCAGCCCTACGTCGCTTCGCTGGTAGCGATCCGCCTACAGTCGCAACGACTGGGATCGAACCAACTAAATCCTCAAGCTGCGGCGCTTGCTGCGTCGCGCAGGTTCCCGTTATGGATGAAACTTTATGCCATAGAAGAGAGCGAAGAGTTAAAAGCATTGAACTGCTACTTGAAAGCTACGGTGCTCAGGGTAGCAATGCCATTATTGGTAGAGGGACAAACGCTTGCCTGTGAAAATGTGGCACCTGTGCCTGATGCAGTGTTGAGATTGTCTGCGATTCCATCGCCTGACGGAGCAGCATAATTGCCATAGGGAGCGGCAACGCTACAGTTGCTTAATTGATTGGCCATTGCTGCGATCACTACATCCGAAGTGCCAGTGAGTGTGACCGTTGGCGTAGTGCAGTTATTAGAACAAGCTGCGTTAGTGGTGGCAGCAGGAACAGTCTCAGCAACAGCCGTAGTAGAACTTGGGTGATAAGAACGGAAATGCAATTCCACCGCGTTTCCGGCGTTGAGTGTCATGGTGATGGACGTGACGCCCCCGGTTGCCGATAGCACGTAACCGCAACTCAGGGACCCCGCACTGGCTATAGAATTATTGCAGTTCGCCGGAAAAACCCATGTCCCGCCGCCTGAGCCACTTGATAGCTGCCCACCAGTGCCACCGTAAATCTGTTCAACGTAAAGCAGGTCGCCAGCCACCGTAGCAGGAACGGTTACCGCCGGACATTGTTGACCAGGCGCGTTCGTGCAAGAAATCTGTCCGCTAGATACTCCGGTCGCTGACCATCCAGACGAAGTAGTCCACGTATTACCGGACGCCACAGCAGCGCCAGAGCGAATCAAGATTCCCTGCCCTACACATAAGACACAGAGAAGCGGTACGAGATAGATAAGGCGTTTCATTGCTGCACGTAAGTGATCGCGTAATTAGCGACTGGAGTTGTTCCGGTTTGGACGTAGCAAAGCTCTTGGCTGGCTGGCGTAACAAATGACGGCGGGTCCCAGGAGAAGGTTTGATTGGCAGTCGTCGTGAAAGCTCCAATCAAAGTCACTCCGCCCGTAGCGCAAGCTGTTCCCGTTCCGTATTTAAGCGAGAATGTCGGAGTCGTGCCGCTTATGCCCTGAATCGTGACCGAGCAGACGTAGATTTTCTTAGTACTAGAGAGCGCAACGAGTTGAACCGCCGCCGTGCCAGACGTCTGTCCTGCCACCATTGCTAGCGTGGCGCTTTGATTCTGACAAGGATTACCGCCATTCGGCGAAACTGCCACTACCATCGCTGTGTCCGTTGCCGCCGCTGTAGTGGAAGCCGCTTTCACGGTGCCAGAATTTGTGCCATCGGTTACCTGGACCGAGCCTATCGCGTTCGTTCCAGCGGGCAATGCAGCGCCTAAAGTCACTGAACCGATGGCATTCGAGCCTGCCGCAAGTGTTTCGGTTCCGGCAATTAAGGCTGCAAGCGGGAAAGTTTGCGAAGCGTGCTGGACTGTGACCGTTCCTGTTCCCGTGATGGCGGTCGAAAGTCGGACGCGAAAATACGGTGCGTTGACCGGAAAGAGAAACGATACGTTCGTCGAGGCGACTAGGGTATAGGTCGGTCCCGCGATAACCGTGGTCCCGAGTGTGACGCCTTGGACCGTTGTATAGGTCGAGTTGTCAATTGACTGCTCGAATGTAACGACTCCGCCCGTCAGCGTAGTGCCTTGAACTAAAGTGACAAGAACCGAATTATAGGAAGAGGTATTTGAGATCAGCGTTGCCGCTGTGTTAAGCGAAGTTGCC
>JAYVCW010000373.1:0-4254 GCA_043749775.1 Acidobacteriaceae bacterium
GGCGGAGAGGGTGGGATTTGAACCCACGATACCCGTTAAGGTATGTCCGCTTTCGAGGCGGATCGTTTCAACCACTCACGCACCTCTCCGTTGGGACGAGCAGACTAAAGATGTAAAAGAACGGCGCTACAAGAACTGCAACGAAACGAGACAAGTCCGATTTGCTGGACGTGAAGTCCGGCACGTGTCGGTGTCCGTGTCGGGGTTAGTCTTCATCGTCAATGTCAGCCTTCATTGCATCTGCAACTTCGCGGTTGGTCTCGCGGCGCTGTCGAAAGAATTCTTGCAGCATATCGGCCGATCTTCCGGCTAAAACGCCACTGTTTACTTCCATGCGGTGATTCAGCTTGGCGTGATTGATCACCGGCAAAATCGAGCGTACGGCGCCAGCCTTTGGATCATCCGCTCCATACACCAGGCGGCGAAGGCGGGCGTGGATTGCCGCTCCCGCACACATGGGGCAGGGCTCAATTGTAACAAAGAGATCGCAGCCGCTCAGCCGATGGTTACCGATGTTTCTCCCCGCCTCGCGCAGGGCCACAATCTCGGCGTGGGCGGTCGGGTCGTGCTCGGTAAGGTTGCGGTTCCAGCCACGCCCGACGATTTTTCCCGCCGCTACTACGACCGCGCCGACGGGGACCTCTCCGGCTTGAAGAGCGCGATGGGCGCAACGCAACGCCTCCTCCATCATGCTTTCGTCAAAGGCGGATTTAAATACGCTGGTTGCGGGGCCATCCGGTTCAGCATTGGGCATGGCAAGGTTCTGCTTACGATGAGTCATTGTCTGGAAAATAGCATAGTGGTCTGGTTAGTGACGATTGGAAGGAAGGTTGGTTCGGAAGATCCGGCCGGAAGCTCGTTCCTAAGACTGCGTGCCCGTCGTCGCTGATTTCCCTGCATCGGAGCAAAATCCCGAGATGGCGAGGGCGCCCGCCAAGTTGTGGCGGTGATATGCTAGGCGAATATGCGGTTGCGAGCGATGCTGCGGAAGATTTTTCTGCTGGACCTGGTGCAAGGCCTGCTCGTCACCTTTCGCTATCAGAATCCCAAAGAAATTTATACCGAGCAGTATCCGCTGGAACGGCCGCTGGTGGCGGAACGGTACCGAGGCGCTCCGCGGCTGAACGTGAACCCGGATACGGACGAAACCCTCTGCATCTCGTGCGATCTGTGCGCGATAGCTTGCCCTGAAAATTTGATTGTGGTGACGAGCGAGCGTAACGAGAAGACGCGGCGCAAGGAACTGGTTGCCTTCACCTACGATCTGAGCCGCTGCATGTTCTGCGGCTTGTGCGAGGATGCCTGCCCGACGGACGCGCTCGAACTGACGCAGGACTTCGAGCTCGCAAGCTATACGCGCGAAGGCATGATTTGGGATATGAAGACGCTCGAACGGGGTCCGGCGCCTACGGTGTATCGCAAATAGATCGATAGCGTCATCGGCCTATAGCTTCATCGAATCGATGCCTCGACGATCAATGCCTCGACGATCAATACGTTAATCGACCCTATACTTCCGTTCGATGTAGTTGGAATATCACGGTCGGTGTTACTCCGTATTACCTCCGATAGCCGCCGCCATTCACCCATGGGTACGTAAGCTCTTCGACAATTGCCTGCGCGTACCGGGAATTTGGTTTGAACTTTCGGCACTCAACGTCGACCTTACAGCGCCGATGGATCACCATAAGCCGGGCCAAATGGGCGCGGCTGAAATCCATGGCCGGGAGTAATGTGGCCGCTGGCATGCAACGCGAAAGGTGAATTCCTTGCTCAACATTCTCCTGGTGGATGACAACCCAGCTGACGTGGTGTTGATGCAGGAAGGATTGGCGGGAGGGCAGTCAAAGAGCTGCATCCACAGCGTTGCCGACGGCAAGCAGGCGATAGCGTACTTGAATCGGACTGGTCCATACGCGAATGCGCCTCGACCCGACCTTATGATCCTCGACCTGAACTTGCCAAAAAAGGACGGGCGAGCCGTTTTGGCAGAGATTAAGGGGGACGCGAAGCTGCGGTCGATTCCGATCATCATCTTCAGCACTTCGCGCTCGCTGCCGGAAATTGTCCGGAGTTACGAACTGGGGGCGAACTGTTACGTCAGCAAGCCAGGTAATTTGGGGGAATATTTCCAGACAGTGAAATCGATCGAAGAATTTTGGTTGGGCTCCGCCAGCCTGCCACTAGAGGGAAAATAATGGAACAGGAACCTGCTCATATTCTTCTAATCGAAGACAATCCAGGGGACGCCGATCTGGTGCGTCTACGGCTGGTCGAATCGAAAAGCGCGGTTCAGATCAACTGCGTTCCGCGGCTCTCCGATGCTCTGGCGTGCCTTGCTTTAGATACTCCCGCGCTGGTGCTATTAGATCTGAATCTTCCCGACAGCCATGGCGCGGACACGTTTCGGAAGATCCTGCAGAAGGCGCCGAATGTTCCGATCGTGATCTTGTCCGGGCAAGACGACGAGGCGCTGGCCAGCCGGGCCGTCCATCAGGGCGTGCAGGATTATCTCGTCAAGAGCGACGTCACGAGCAAGCAACTGGAGCGCGCTTTGCGTTACGCCGTTGAGCGTCAAGGCCTCTTGCGATCGCTCGAAATCACGCGCAAACAGCAACTGGAGTTCAAGAACCAGTTTCTTTCGCACGTCTCCCACGAACTGCGTACCCCGCTCACCTGCATTCACCAGTACGTTACGCTGATCCTCGATGGCCTGTCGGGACCAGTCTCTCCCGAGCAGATGGACCACTTGAAAATTGTGCTCAAGAGCGTGAATCAGCTTCACGCCATGATTCGAGACTTGCTCGAGGCAACCCGGGCCGATAGTGGAAAGCTGCGCGTTGAACCGCGCTGCATCGATATTGGTGAATTGATGCGGCAGGCGGTGGCCATGATGAAGCCGACGGCGGCGGAGAAGCGTGTATCCGTCGAGGTCAGTGTCGATCCGGCGATTCCGCTGGTGTTTGCCGACCCCGACCGTACCCTGGAGGTGTTCATCAACCTGATCGACAACGCCATCAAGTTCACACCGGCAGCGGGGACGATTATGGTCAAGGCATCGCTGGTCGAGACTGATCCCAGTTCGGTTTACCTTTCGGTGAATGATACGGGACGCGGAATTCCACCAGCGTCGGTTTCACAAGTCTTCGAGCGGCTCTACCAGGACCCGGATGCAATCGACGGCAATCGCTCCGGGCTGGGACTCGGGTTATTTATTGCGAAAGAAATTGTCGTGCTTCAGGGCGGCAGGATGTGGGTTGCGAGCGAACCAGGCACCGGAAGCACTTTCTCTTTCACGCTCCCTTTGTACTCTTTGACGAAGTTATTGTTCCCGATCATCACTTACCAGGGGCGGATGCGGCCGGACATGGTCTTGCTGCGAGTGGAACTCACTCCGCGAAATCAATCGCTTCGCGGCAGCTGGCGGGAAACCTGCCAGCAAAGTCTAGAAATTCTGCGGCGCTGCATCTTTGTCGACAAAGATCTGGTGCTACCGCCAACCGGAAACAGCGGCTTGGCGCAAATATTTTTTGTGCTCGCCTCGACTGACATGGCCAGGGTCACAATTCTGATGGATCGCATTCGAGAGCAGATTGGGAACCTGCCGCAGTTGAAGGCAAGCGGCACGATGCGGGTGATGGCCGAGCCTATACCACCCGCTCCCGCCATGGATGCGAGGACGCTCGAGCAACAAGTGTGGGGCGTAGCTGACTACGTCACTGAAATTATTCAACAAGGACTCTGGGCGAAACCGAACTCGGACGAGAAAGAGATGACTATCAATGCGAGCTGACAACAACGATCAAATGCCAACTCTAAATCGAGCCAAGATCATGGTGGTGGACGACGACCCTGATCTCAGGCAAGCGCTGACTCTGCGTTTGCGAGCCAACAACTTCGACGCCATCAACGCGTGTGATGGCTACTCCGCGATTTCACTTGCGCAGAAAGAGAAGCCTCAACTCATCATTCTCGACCTGGGACTGCCCGCAGGCGACGGATTCGCTGTGCTCAAGAACTTGCAGCAACTTCCGGCGTTAGCGAACATTCCGGTCATAGTGCTTACGGCGCGAGACCCTGAAGGCAACGAGACGCGGACGTTAGGCTTGGGCGCAGTGGCCTTCTTTCAAAAGCCCGCCGACAACGAAGAACTGCTCGGAGTCATTCGCACCAGCCTGCAAGCGGGATGGGGATGGGGAGGCAAACTGCCGTCGTAAAATTGCACGATGCGAGTTTGTCCCAAATCTCATCTTC
>JAYVCW010000374.1:0-17409 GCA_043749775.1 Acidobacteriaceae bacterium
GGCGGACCTATTCCCTCTCTGGTCGCCGATACATTCCACTGGATGCCGCGGCTGATCTTCCGAGGCTCCGAGGGTAGTACCTTTGGCAAGGAAATGCGCTGGTCAGCGGAAACAAACCTTCAAACTTCTCTTACCGGGACTGTATTTTCCCGCAATCAGTTGATGAACGATAACGCAGAGTGGTACCTGGATCACTCCAAAGAGACAACCGACATATTGCATGAATACTTCGTAACCCGCGAAAGTGCCGCTCATTTTTTGCTCGCGGCGCGAACGATTATTCGAAAATATGATGCCGACCTGCTCAATGTAACGGTTCGCGATGTTAGAACCGATCACGACACGTTTCTAAACTACGCGCGGCAGGATGAACTGGCCTTCGTGATGTTTTTCAGTCAGGCGCGGACGAAAGTCGGCGACGCGCAAATGCAAGCTATGACCGCGGAACTGATCGATGCCGTTCTAGAAGCGGGAGGCCGATATTATCTGCCGTATCGTTTGCACGCGACACCCGAGCAATTCCACCGCGCCTATCCACAAGCGGACGAATTCTTCAAACTGAAGCGCCAGTATGATCCGCAAGAACTTTTTCAAAGCCAGTTCTATCGGAAATATTCTCAGCCTCAATCGCTGCCGACTAACTGAAAAACCAAGGCTATTTCCGGCCCGAATTACTACTTCCGTCACAACCAATACGTGCGGTCGAGCGTCCGATACTGAATTGCTTCGGCGATATGTTTGGGCTCAAGCTCGGGCACGCCATCGAGATCAGCGACCGTACGTGCAACTTTCAGAATACGGTCGTGGGCACGTGCGCTGAGCCCTTGCTGTGTCATGGCCCGTTCGAGCAGGCGCTCGCAGTCAGCTGAAAGCTCGCAGAATTTTCTGATCTGTTGCGATGACATGTGCGCGTTGCAGTAAAGTTTCTGCCTCCCTGTCGAGAATCTCGTTAGTTGTATGTTGCGGGCGCGCACCACGCGCTCCAGAATGCTGGCGGAGTTCTCCGCTTCTTTTGTGCTGCGCATCTCTTTGTAGTTCACCGCTGGAACATCGATATGGATGTCGATGCGGTCGAGCAGTGGCCCGGAAATTTTCGACACATAGCGTTGAATCATCGGAGGGGTGCAATGGCACTCGCGGGTGCGATCGTTGTGGAATCCGCAGGGACAAGGATTCATCGCCGCCGCCAGCATGAAGCGCGCCGGAAACGTCAGGGACATCGCGGCGCGAGCGATGCAGACTGTGCCATCTTCCAGGGGTTGCCGCATTACGTCGAGCACGTTGCGCGGAAACTCAGGAAACTCGTCTAAAAACAGAACGCCGTTATGGGCCAGTGAAACCTCTCCCGGACGAGGAATCGCACCGCCACCAATCAGTCCCGCGTCAGAGATGGTGTGATGCGGGGCGCGAAAAGGACGCATCCCGACCAGGCCCGCATGCGCATCGAGCACCCCGGCGACGCTGTGAATCTTGGTGGTCTCAAGCGCTTCTTCAAAAGTAAACGGCGGCAGGATCGTGGGCATCCGCTTCGCCAGCATCGTCTTCCCCGAGCCCGGAGGTCCGATCATGAGAATGTTATGTCCACCGGCGCAGGCGACCTCAAGGCCACGTTTGGCGGTTTGCTGTCCGCGGACATCCTTGAAGTCCACGTGGAATTGCTGCGCCTCATTCAACAGATTGGCGGTATCAATCTGCATGCGCGAAATGCCGTTGCCGGTATCAATCAGATGAATCACGTCGAGCAGCGTTTTAACCGGGAAGACCTCAACGTCGCCAACCATGGCAGCCTCACGCGCATTAACTTCCGGCACAACCAGGCGTTTTACCTTCGTACGTCGCGCCTCGAGGGCGATGGGCAGGGCACCGCGAATGCCGCGCACTCGGCCATCCAGCGACAGTTCGCCCACGAATAATGCGTCGGGAATTTCTTTCTTATTCAGACCTCCATAAGCGCCGAGAATGCCAAGCGCCATCGGCAGGTCAAAGCCTGAGCCTTCTTTGCGGATGTCGGCGGGCGCGAGATTGATCGTGATCTGCGTGGGCGGAATGTCATACCCACAGTTCTTTAGCGCGGAGCGAACCCGGTCGCGGCTCTCGCGCACGGCAGCGTCGGGCAGGCCGACGGTATGGAAATGATCCTCAGCTGTCTTTACGCCAGAGACGTCAACCTCCACCTCGATGATGTTGGCGTCGACCCCATAGACTGCCGCGCTAAGAGTTTTATAGAGCATAAGGCCGGTAAACACACTAAGGGGCAGCGATGACGGAGGATCCCTGACGGCAATGTTATTTGCCCAGGGACTTATACGATGTGATCACGGTCACCCGGTTACCGTGATGGAACCTGACCGAACCTTCTCCGCTACGCCGAGGGGTTCGGTGCTACATTTAGGGCAATCTTTCCTATAGTTTTGCGCCATAGGAGTAGCGCCATGCCAGCCGACGGTCAAGCGTCGAAGCCCCGCGAGCCAGGGCAGAATCGTCTGGAGTATGAAGAAAATCAGCTCTGGCGCTGGGCCCTCGGGCTTCTGATTCTGTTGGCAGCCGCTGTCGCGGCATTGTCGTGGCAACAACTCAAAGATCTTCCTTATCGGCTCTGGGCGATTCCGGGCGGGCTCTTCCTGCTTTCGATTCTCTTTGCCGCCTACGCCTTCGGGCGCAAAAAGGAAGTAAGCGAGCTCAAGCACATTCTGCGCGGACTCCAGAGTAATGTGGGAGTTACTCCATCAGAGGAGCAACTGGATCAACTTGGCCAGCTGATTCTGCGGTCGCAGCGCAGTTTCAAGGAGCTTATCGACTCGCTTGACGACGTCGCGCTGGCGATCGCGCTTGACGGTACCTTGCGGACGGTGAATCGGCGGGTTACGGAAATTCTCGGAGTTCCCTACCAGGAGGTGGTCGGCAACAAGCTCGATACCTTCACCGACGGGCCTCCCAGCCTTGAAGGCCGCGCGAGTATGGAGTGGTTTCTCGAAAAACGTAGCTGGTCGGGAGTAGTCGAGATTCGCCTGAAAAACACGCCACGCCCGATGTATTACGAATGCGTAATCAATGCCATAGTCAAGGATGGCGAGGTTACAGGAGCCAGTGTCTTAGCTCGCGATGTCACCGCCAATCGGGAGAAAGAGCGCCGATTCTCGCAGTTGTTCGAATCGCTTCAGGAGGGCGTATACATCGGCAACGCTCAGGGCCGGTTGCTTGAGGTCAATCCGGCTCTGGTTTCGATTCTTGGTTATTCCAGTAAAGACGAGTTGCTGCAATTACCCGCCGAGGCACTGAATGCCGACGCTGGGAAAGATCCGGTGCTCGGGCAAACCGGCAGCCTAAGCGGACGTACCCGCACTCGGGAAGTTCGGCTGCGCAAGAAAGATGGCGGGGTCGCGGTGTGCGTCGATACTTCGACCGGCGTAATTGAGGACGGAAAGTTAGTCCGTTACCAGGGCACGCTAGTCGACGTGACTGAAAAACATGCCATGGAGCGGCAGTTGCGGAGGCAGGAAGAATTCCGCCTGCAATTGCTCGAAAGCTTCCCCGATCTGATTCTGGTTATCGACCTCAACGGAAAATACACGTTCGTAAGTTCGCGTATTCGCGATCTGCTGGGATACGGGCCAGAGCAACTCTTAGGCAAGAGCATTGACGATGCCGAGACCACCTCGCCGGATTTGGCGAAGCTGTATCACACGGTGGAGAAGGGCGAGAGCACGAGAACGTCCTGCGAATACAGTTCGCGCCACCATGACGGCAGCGGCCGAACCATGCTCGGAATGGCTAGCCCGCTGCTCGATGCGGAAGGCAAGCCCTCGGGCGTGATTATCTCCGTCCGTGATGTAACCACGGCGAAGAAACTCGAGCAGCAGATCATTCAGAGCGAGCGCCTGGCCGCCATGGGGCAGATGATCGGTGGTTTTGCCCACGAACTCAATAATCCGCTGACCAGTATTCTCGGTATGGCGGAACTCTTACAGGAGGGCGAGACGAGCGAAGGTGCGCGTAAGCAACTCGCCGTCCTGCACAAAGAAGCGAGACGCGCCGCCGAGATCGTGCAGAACCTGCAATACTTCGCGCGCCCGCCCGCTCCCGGAAGAAGCCAGGTCGATCTCAACGAAATCGTACAGCGCACGGTGCAGATGCAGGCCTACCCGCTGCGCAAGAGCAACATCAACGTCGACTATTTGCCGGAGCGAAACATGCCCGCAATCGTCGCCGACCCGAATCAGCTCATGCAGGTCTTTCTCAACCTCCTGTTAAATGCCGAGCAGGCCATCCGCGAGAGCCGCGACAAAGGGACGATTCGCGTGCGCATGGGACGCAAGCCGGAGTCAGTATGGATTGTCTTTCAGGACGACGGCCCCGGCATCGCTCCCGAAAACCTGACCCACATCTTCGACCCCTTCTTCACCACCAAGCGCCCCGGCCGCGGAACCGGGCTCGGACTGAGTATCTGCAAGACAGTGTTGCGCGAACACGGCGGAAATATTGAAGCCGCCTCGGCTGCAGACGGCGGCGCAGTGTTTACGATCACGCTGCCGGTAACTAAAGAACCAGGGCCCGGAACATCCGGCCCGTGACATGCCCACCTCAACATGATTTCCTACAGACTAATTATGGAATCCAGTCGTAGCCAACGCTTTCACAAGGGCAGGCGGAATAGGTTTGTAATCGCTCTCGCTGTATTTGTTACGATCGGCTCTTATCTTTGGGTTTTCGGCATGCAGAACATCCTAGTTCTTGAAGCGCGACACTCTTTTCGCCAAACACCAGCCGCGAGCATGATTCCGATCGATCTGCATGACGAGAGCGTTAGCTCAGTTTCATGCGAGAAGCTCTCGTACTTTAACTACGAATTCGATGTTCCATGGCAAGACATCGACACCGAGAAGGTGGTAAAGAGTGCCATGGTGCTGATCACATTCCGATCAGGATTGGTTTTGCTTGTATCACACGGTTCGACCCATGACATCCTGGACACCGTTATTGATAACTCCGGAACCAAGCCGGACTCTTTTCGAGCGATATATGGCGACAAAGCAACGCAATCGGACTACGACTTTTTGAACCTCGCCCTCCGAGTCACGCCCACCAGCGTAGGAATGTTCGATTCAAAGGCTAACGTTGCCCGGACTTTGCCGCTACTACTAGTCAAGTCCCTTATCGTGACCGGAGATTCGGGCATTTTCAATGTGCGATCGAACGAATTCAAGGGTTTTCAGTATGGCGATCCGAAGAAGCATCCTAAGAAGATAGACGTAGCGTTGTACTCGTCCGATGGCGTGGTTGAATTCACCTTCAGACGAAACGACATGAAGGCTTTGACTATCACTCAGGCTGAGATCAATCGGATGATCTCGACCGTGCGACGCGTTGATCCAGCTGTGACCGCTGACAGGTAGCCTCGACGTCCCTTTATTACCCGCCTAGCGCTCCACCGCCATAGCCACCGCATTCCCTCCGCCCAAACAGAGCGCGGCGATTCCGCGATGCACATCGCGGCGGATCATTTCGTAAATAAGGGT
Organism: Acidobacteriaceae bacterium; assembly: GCA_043749775.1. GTDB lineage: Bacteria > Acidobacteriota > Terriglobia > Terriglobales > Acidobacteriaceae > Acidiflorens. Next base: position 5,517 of record JAYVCW010000374.1, read on the forward strand.
GACGAGCACGCGGGCTCCGCTTGCGCCGATAGGATGGCCGAGGGCGACTGCGCCTCCGTTGACGTTGACGCGGTTCATGTCGAGGCCTAGTTCGCGGATCACTCCGAGGGCTTGCACGGAGAAGGCTTCGTTCAGTTCGTAGAGATCGACTTCGTCTTTCTTCCAGCCCGTCTTCTCCCAGATTTTTTGCACTGCGCCTACGGGAGCCATCATGACCCACTTCGGCTCGACTCCGCTGGTTGCCTGCGCCACAATACGGACCATCGGCGTGGCACCTAACTCTTTCGCGCGTGCGGCGCTGGTCACGACTACGGCGGCCGCCGCGTCGTTTACTCCGGGAGCGTTGCCTGCCGTCACGGTTCCATCTTTTTTGAAGGCCGGCTTCAACGCTCGCAGGGCTTCGATGGTGGTGTCTTCGCGCGGACCTTCATCTTTATCGAAGATCACCGGGGCCTGCCCTTTTTTCCTGGCCGGGAGTTCCACGGGAACGATCTGCTCCTTAAATCGGCATTCTTTCTGCGCCGCGATAGCTTTGCGATGCGAGTTGAGGGCGAACTCATCCTGCTCTTCTCGGGTGATGTTGTACTTCTCGGCGACGTTCTCGCCGGTCAATCCCATGTGGTAATCGTTGTAAATATCCCAAAGACCGTCATACACCATGGAATCGACAAGTTGTCCGTTGCCGAGGCGATATCCTTTGCGCGCATTCGGAAGCAGGTAAGGAGCATTGGTCATCGACTCCATGCCTCCGGCGACGACGATGGAACTGTTGCCGGTCTCGACTGCCTGCGCCGCAAGCGCGACTGCTTTTAATCCAGAGCCGCATACCTTGTTAATTGTCATGGCACCTACTGCGGGAGTGAGTCCGCCATAGAGCGCTGCTTGTCGCGCAGGATTTTGACCGAGCCCGGCAGAGACGACATTGCCCATGATGCACTCGTCCACTTGCTCCGGCTGCAGGTTCGCGCGCTTCACTGCCTCGCGCACGGCGACCGCTCCGATCTTGGTCGCGGTTAAATCGCTGAGGCTGCCCTGGAATTTTCCGATCGGCGTGCGGCATGCCGAGATGATGACAACATCGTTAGAACCCGCCATAGTTGCGCTCCTTCGCGGTGTTTGCGCTTCGCGGCGCGGCAAACATTCATCGCTTGAATTCATCTTCCATTATAGATGTTGTAAGAGGGAGTCACGGCTCGCTCGCTGATTGAGTATGCGTTTCGAAGATTGCGGTGCCGGGGAATACAATTGTTCTGCGTGCCGCATCAACATAAAAGAGAAGAGAGAGAAATTTGAGTCGCTAAAACTTTTTTCTGGAGCGACTCACGCATGTGACTTTAGTACAGCATTGCATCGAGTCCATACAGATATTTTTCTCTTGACTTCGATTCGCGTTGACTCTATACATCAAACAGTTGCAACAAAATACCGTTGCAAAAATTCCATGAAGAATGGAAAGGGAGAATAGATCCATGGCAACCAAAAAGAAAGCAAAGAAAAAAAGCAGCAAGAAACATTAACCAAAGGCAACAGGCAACGACAAAGGGGACGCGATGAGCGTCCCCAAAGTTTTTTTGAGGAACCCAATCAACGACCACTTTGAATCTATTTAATTAACCCGCGACGCGGACTTCTTCTGATGCGTGGCGGCCTTCTCCGGGATGATCCGTTCGGTGGCGGGGCACAAATTGCGGTATGGGCAGTAGTTGCAATGGTAGCCGGGCTTCGGCTCGAACTTTTCCTCCGCGATCGCCTGAGCGACTGCTTCGATTTTTAATCTGGCCGTGTCCAATTCGTCGTCGCTTCGTGTGGTGCAGAGGGCGGCATTGTTCTCCAGATTATGGAAAATCAATCGCTCGGCGCGTTTATTAAGGGCGTCTCGAGCGGCGAGCGCGTAAAGAGTGAGTTGCAGGCTATCGTCGGCATCTTCCTGTGAAAGGGGCTTGCCGGTTTTGTAGTCAATGACCGCGACCGCATCAGGATTGCCGCCGCCGATACGATCGATGCGGTCTATGCGTCCGACCAAAGTTGCTTCGCCAACCTTCATTTCGAAGCGCCGCTCCGTCTCGAGAACCTCCGGCGCGGGAGAGTTCTTTGCCGCGGCGAAGAATTGATTCAGCTGTTCGATTCCCTGATTCAGATACAACTCATATTGATAGCGATCCGCGATTCCCGCCCCCGCAAGGTCGGCGCGGAAAAGTTCAAATAAGTCGTCTTCCCTCATCTCGCGTCCGCAACGCTGCGCATCGTAAAAAGTCAGCAGGATGCGATGCATCGCCGCCCCGTAATGCAGAGCGGCGGGAATATCGCGCGGCAAATTCCACTCCGTTTCCATCTTGAAGCGAAGCGGGCACTGCTCGTAGATCGCGATGGATGAAGCACTCAGCCGCGTGACCGGAGTCAATGGCGGCAGCAGCAACCACTTGGCAACATTCGATTGCTGAAGCGCGATCCTTTCCTCTTCTTCTGCAAACAGACGGTCTTGGACGGCCGCGGCTGAACTCGTCGTCCAATGCGGCTTGCAAGCGGGCTTGAGCATAAAGTCGCGCAAAAACTGCGTCGGCTTCGGATCCTTCTTGCCCTTGCCTTGATTCGCGTAGATTGCCAACGTATCTTTCGCACGCGTCATGGCCACATAAAACAGGCGGCGTTCTTCTTCGAGATGCAACTGCTTTTCGTCAGTCACGAAGCTTCCCGCCCTCCGAAGCTCGCTTGGAAAGGCGATGAGTGGTTCTTTATAAACGCCGGGGAAGCTGGTCGACGAACCGCGAATCACCGCGACGTGCCGAAATTCCAGCCCTTTGGCGGCGTGAGCGGTCAGCAGGCGAACGGCGTCTTCTTCAACGCGCGGCAGCGGAACCGCTCCTTTTGCCTGCACGAAGTAATCGAGATATTCCAGAAATTCGGCGGGACTGCCAGTCTCAGCGACAGGCTTCTTCTGCCAGTTCTCAACGAACTTTGCGAACGCATTCACGGGCGCGGAAAGCGGCAGCCGGAAGTGCCGAATCGCCGATCGAACCGCGTCCTGCGCGAGGGCGCCCTCCTTCTCAACCTGAGCATGCAAGTCATCGAGTCCCGATAAAAGATGGGCGCCCTCCGGCAATTTGCCGAGCACAGCGCGCAGATCAAGCTCTTGCCGGCGCACTGAGCGCATCGCGGACCGCAATTCAATTCCTTGAATTCCAAATTGAGGCAGCGCCGCGACCCGAAAGAGGGCGGCAGCGTCGTTCGGAGAAACAGCGGCCGTCAGGCAGGCAATTACGTCCCGCACCTGGGGCGTGTCCAGTACATCGAGACCTTCAATCGAGACCGGAATATTGCGCTCGGCAAATTCGCGAACGATTTCATCGCGATGAACGTGCTGGCGATAGAGCACGGCAAAATCGCACCACTTGCAGCCCAGGGCTTTACGATTTTTTTGGATGCGCCGGGCAAGGTCAGCCGCCTCGACTTCTCTGTCTCCCCAGGTAATGATCTCGACCGGCGGGGCATTGTCATTCCGCCCATTCCTGCTCGCTTCCTCATCGCGGAGCGAGACGAGCGCGCTTCTCTGATATGAGATTGCGCTTGTCTTTTGCGCGAAGACCGGTGGATTGTCGTTCACAATTCCGAACGCGCAGCGCAGGATGGGCGAAAGTGAGCGCCGGTTCTTTTCTAACGCCACAAACTTCGCGGCAGGGAACTTTTTAACGAACAGCGAGAACGCCTCGCTGGACGCCCCACGAAACTGGTAGATGGCCTGGTCAGGGTCGCCAACCGCGAAGATGTTCGCTTCGGATCCGGCGAGCAGCGAAAGCAACTCGACCTGCGCGAAATTCGCATCCTGAAATTCGTCAACCAAAACGAAACGGGTGTGGCCACGCTGCTCTTCAAGAAACGCAGGGTCTTCCTTCAACAGCTGGCAGGCGCGGGTAATCATGTGGCCGAACGTGCCAAGCTTTTTCCCCAACATGCCTTCCACGGTAGTGAAAACTCGAGAAATTTCCTGGCAGCGCTGCAGGATCTGGTCGTCGGTCAGCTCGCTATGTTTTTTGGAGCTCGCGACCCGCGGCAGGGGAATCTCTTTGCGCTCCACTCGTTCGACATAGCGTTGGTACTCCTCAGGGCCGATAAGCTCGTCCTGACATCTCCGCATAAACGTCAGCAGACTATCGAGGAACTGCCCCACGTTTGCTGCTCGAACAAAATGTTTGAGGTGCAGTTCGCGAATTCGCCGCCGCAGGTAGATCCAGAGATCCTGATCGTCGAGCACTCCGAAATCGGCACCGCGGCTCCTGAGCGCTGCCGCGCACCACGCATGAAAGGTATAGGCCTGAAGATTCCGCGTGGCATCCAGCCCAAGTTCACTGCGAACCCGCGATAACATCTCCGCCGCCGAGTTGTCGGTATAGGTAAGAGCAAGAATTTCGTGGGGACGCGCATGCCCCTCGCGAATGAGGTTTGCAACGCGCTGCGTTAGAACGGTGGTTTTGCCCGTACCGGCTCCGGCAATAACCAGCATCGGACCGTGAACGTGCGAGATGGCTTGCTGCTGGCGCTCGTCAGGAACGATTTTCGAAGCGGGTAAGACAGTGGAGGCCACAGAAAAATCCTTAGCCGGAGAATAGCAGACGGGGTTGTGGAATGGGTGACGCGTATTGGGCGGTCGTTCGTATAGCAAAATTCGATTTGGATTTCCTATCAGGACACGCCTTTCAGGCGTTGGCTTTCAGCCGATGGCATTCATGCACAACGCGGTCGCGGCGACCGCCGCAGTCTCCGCCCTCAAAATGGTGTTACCCAAAGATGCCGCCACCCAGCCGCTCTGATGAAACCACTCCAGTTCGTCCTCGCCCCATCCGCCCTCCGGACCAATTGCCAGCGCCACTACAGCAACACCGGATGACAAAACATCTGCGACCCGCGGAGCCTCTGTGTTAGCCAGCGATTCGGCCAAGACAACGCGAATCGACTCAGGTGCAAGCATCCCGCCAAGATCTTTCAACTTCGTCGGCTGCGTTATTTCCGGAGGAGTCAACCGTCGCGATTGTTCGGAAGCCTGCCGAGCCAGACGTTCCCATCGCTCGCGCCGCTTAGCCGCCGCGGCCACCAGATGCGAATCGCTGCGGCGAGTGATGATCGGAATAATGCGAGCCACTCCCAGCTCAGTGCATTTTTCGATCGCCCATTCCATGCGGTCAAACTTGAAGATGGTTAACGCGAGGGTGATTTGGGGAGTTATTGAGGAAATGGTTGCCGGCTCTTCTCCTAGCGCAAATTCGACGCGAAGCCCGGAAATCGAAGTGATAGTCCCGCGACGAACGCCTGCATTCGAGCCCACGGTTTCGCCAGAGGGAACGACAATATCGAATTCCTGGCCAACTTTTGCGCGGAGCACGCGCGTAAGATGAGAGGCATGATTGCCAAGAATGGAAGCGGTATTTCCACTTACTTCATCGGCGATCCATCGACGTCGAGTCATGGGGCGGCTCTTAGAAAAAACCAACGTTTTCGCATGATAACAACCGCTCGCCGGTTGCAATTCCAGCGCCTGGGAAGTGCAGCGCCGGCCCCTCGAAGGCGGCTCACCGGAGCAGTACCAACCGGATCGGTTGGAAGTTACTGAAAGCTAAGAGCTGTCTGCTGACAGATTCCCTAGACGAACATATCCTTGACGCGCCCAAGCAGCGTCCGGTGCTCGGGCTTATTTTCGACAGGAGATAAGCTCCCAAGTTCGGTCAAGAGTTCTTTCTGGCGTTTGCTCAGCTTGCTCGGCGTTTGAATGCGCACCTCCACATAGAGATCCCCCTTGCCGTGTCCGTTGAGCACCGGCACTCCTTTACTGCGAATGCGAAACGACGTTCCCGATTGTGTTCCTTCCGGCACTTTGAGTTTGTGCTCACCGTCGAGCGTCGGAACCATAATCTCCGTTCCCATCGCTGCTTGCGGAAACGACACCGGGACAACGCAATGAATGTCGTTACCCTCGCGCTCGAAGAACGCGTGTTCTTTCACATGCAACACAATGTAGAGATCGCCCGCGGGACCGCCGAATACACCCGCTTCTCCGAGACCATTGAAGCGAATACGAGTTCCGTCTTCGACTCCAGCCGGAACTTTCGCCTCGACAACGCGCTCGCGCATCAGGCGGCCTTCGCCTTTGCACTTCGGGCAAGGATCCGTGACGACGCTGCCGGCGCCCTGACATGTGGGGCAAGTTCTTGCGATGCTGAAGAACCCCTGCTGGTAACGGACTTGTCCGCGGCCATTGCACGTCTTGCACGCTACCGGAGCTTTGCCCGGCGCAGAACCTGAGCCACGGCAGGTATCGCAGACTTCGTGACGGCGGACGTTTACTTCTTTATCCACGCCGAATACGGCTTCTTCGAAATCGAGATGTAAATCTTCGCGAAGGTCGGCGCCGCGTTGAGCGCGGCTGCGGCCTCGGCCTCCGCGTTGGCCTCCGAAGGCTTCGCTGAATCCAAAGATGTCGCCAAAAATATCGCCGAAGTCCTGGAAAATGGTTGGGTCGATTCCGCCGGTCGATTGCCCGCCAACCCCAGCGTGCCCGAAGCGGTCATATAAGGAACGCTTTTCCCCATCGGCGAGAATCGAGTAGGCCTCGGTCAGTTCCTTAAATTTGTCTTCCGCCTCGGGGTTATTTGGATTTCGGTCGGGATGATAAGTCATCGCGAGCTTGCGGTAAGCACTCTTGATTTCGACGTCGGTAGCGGTGCGGGTCACCCCGAGCACTTCATAAAAATCGCGTTTTGTGTTTGCGGCCAGAACAACCTCTCGTGGATTGCACCCTTAACGGGGCGATTTAGTAGAGCCCTTCTGCATCACTGAAACGATACCCTGATACCAACCTGCAAGCCGACTTGCGTTGTTGCCAACGCGATACGCCATCACAATTCATTGCCGGGGACATTGAGCAACTCTACGTGCGCAGGCGCGACGCTAGCGCTCGTTTACCCGAGGTCGTTTACCCGCGCTCGTTTATCCGCGCTCATTTATCCGCGCTCGTTGCGTGCAACCCGCACCATCGCAGGGCGAAGCATGCGCTCTTTGTATTTGTAGCCGCGTTGCAGCTCGTCTACGACACGCTGATCTGGAACATCCGTGGTATCGACCATCTCGATGGCCTCGTGAATCCGCGGATCGAAAGTCTGCCCAACGGCGCTGATCGGCTGCACGCCAACTTTCTGCAATGCGTCTTGAAACTGCCGGTAGATGAGTTCAATGCCGTTGCGGAACTCGGCGCCATCGCCGCCCGCCTTGATAGCCCGCTCAAAGCTGTCGAGCGTCGGCAGAATGGTTCGGATCACGTCTGCCGCCGCGAACTCGCGGAAGTCCTGCTGCTCGCGCACCGCACGTTTGCGCGCGTTATCAAATTCCGCCTGTTGACGAGCCAGACGGTCGAGCAGCGCATCGCGCTCGCCTTTCAGCTTTTCGTTTTCTGAAGGATTGATGGATTCGCCAGCACTTGACCCCGAGATCGACACCGGAGCGTTTCCCTCCCCGCTTTCCGCTGCCGGAAGTTCGTGGTCCAGATCCTGCGGCTGCAAATCCTGGCTCCGCGAATACTGATTACGGGAATCGTCCTGCTTCAGGTCCTGCTCCCTCAAGTCCTGCGCCAGATCGATATTGCTGTGAGTCTTTCCGTTTCCTTTGCGCATGCTTCAGCCTTGCTCCGATTCGTTCAAAAGTTTGTCGAACAGCCGCGCAATATATGACACGGCTGACATGGTGTGCTGGTAATCAAGCCGCGTCGGTCCGATCACCGCCAGCGATCCCATCACTTCCCCGCCCACGCGCGCAGGAACACCAATGAGCACAAAATTCTGCATCGATGGCAATTCCTGGTCGAGCCCGATCACGACACGGACCGCCTCCTGCTTGGTGTCGAGATAAGCGCTCAGCAGTTTTACAACTTTTTCTTTTTCCTCGAGCGTCCGCAACATGTCTTGCAGGCGCTGGCGGTCGTGATCGTCCGTGACAAGGTTCGCCGCGCCATCTACGAACACCGTCTGCGTTCCTTGCGCGGAGGCGAGCGCTCCCTGCTGGTACAGTTGCTCGAGAGAACGCATCATGCGGTCGTACTCGTTGCGTTCCTGCTCCAGGCGGCGCGCCAGCTCCGCGCGCATGTCGTCCATCGTCCAACCGCGAAAATTCTCGTTGACATAGCGAGCCGCGAGGTCGAGATCGGCTTGCGAGATATCTAAACGAAGAACGCGATCGCGGACCACTCCCGACCGCGCCACCACGACGGCCAAAACCTTTTGCTCGCTCAGCCTCGAAAAATAAACATGATCGAGTGCGTTGCGCGAACCGTTTTTCGTAGCGACCGCCACGCCGACACTGCGCGAAACGAGAGACAGAACATGCGAAGTCCGCTGCATGAATTCTTCCACGTCCGCCGCCCCGGTCAGCGTGTCTTTGATAATGCTTTGGTTCTCATGCGAAAGATGCGCCTCGCCACTCAACTGCTCGACGTAATAACGGTAAGCCTCCGCCGTCGGCACTCGCCCCGCCGACGTATGCGGCTGCTCGAGGTATCCCGCATCCGCCAGATCAGCCATCACATTGCGGATCGTCGCCGGGCTCAGCCCCTCGCGGCTGGCGCGCGCAAGCGTGCGCGAACCGACCGGCTCTCCGCTGGCAATAAATGTTTCGACTATGGCGGTGAGAATTTCCCGCTCGCGCCCGCCGGATGGTCCTGATGGCATATCTTCCTGAAGAGGGGGCAGTACATCCCAACCACTTTAGATGCAGCGGCTTAGAATTAGATTCCCGCGCCGCGCCTTATGGAATTTTAGGGTGGGGGGTGGGGAGTGTCAAGGATAGGCTGGGTGGAGCAGTACCTTTTCCTTGAAAGTAACCCACGCCTTGTCCACCCAAATAACGCGAGTATGTGCCCCAATCACTCACGAGTGTTAACGCCTGCTAACTGCACTTACTTCCGAGCGGCTCGTGATACTTTCAGGACTCGCGCTTCGCGATCACGTGAAGGCAGAGGAGCTGGAATGAAAACATCGTCTGCTGTGGCTAAGGCCTCAAAGTCGGCGTGTTCGCCAGGGCGTCTAAAAGTTGCTAAGCTGCCATTTTTTCGCATGCCATTCTGCGAACACCGCGCTGAATGTCCCCTGATGATAGGGCTGCTGCTCCCCTCTGTCTTTCTGCTGGTATCGTTGACCAGCATCGCCGTTCCCAAAGAGATGCCGCCCGAGCGCAGGGCAGCCGTGCCGGAAGTCACGGCGCTGGAGCCCGAACTGGCAGCCCTTTATCGAGACCTGCACGAACACCCAGAGTTAGCGTTTCATGAGGAGCGTACCGCGGAAACGCTTGCTAAGCGCGTCAAAGAGCTCGGCTTCGAGGTGACAACGGGAGTCGGGGGTACCGGACTAGTAGCAATTATGCGGAACGGACGAGGGGCGGTAGCCATGTTGCGCACAGAACTCGATGCACTGCCCATCGAGGAAAAGACCGGTCTCCCATTTGCTAGCAAGGCAACGACCCGAAATGCGTCCGGGATGCTCGTCCCGGTGGCTCATGCCTGTGGCCACGATTTACACATGACTGGGTGGTACGGTGCCGCGAAAATCATGGCGCAACGGCGCGGTGCCTGGCATGGCACCTTGATGTTGGTGGGTCAGCCCGCCGAAGAAACTTCCAGGGGTGCCTCGGCTATGCTAGCCGATGGACTCTTCACTCGCTTCCCGAAGCCTGATTACGCCATCTCAATGCACGACGAGCCGAGCTTGCCGTCCGGGCAAGTCGGGTTTCACGCTGGATTCTTCCGCGCCTCTCTGGACTCTATCGACGTTACGATCTTCGGCCGCGGAGGACACGGCGCGCGTCCGCAGAACACGGTCGATCCGATCGTCATTGCGGCACGGGCTGTCCTCGGCATTCAAACCATCGTGTCGCGCGAAACCGACCCTTTGTCTCCCGCTGTGGTCACCATTGGTGCGATTCATGGCGGTACTGAGGGCAATATCATTCCAGACGAGGTTCGGCTGCAAATGACAGTGCGCACTTACGACGCGAAGGTACGTGAGAAAATTCTTGCCTCGATGAAGCGCCAGGTGGAGGCTGAGGCGATGGCGGCGGCTGCACCAATAATGCCTACCGTAAAAGTTGCGGGCGGCACCGATGCCGTGTACAACGACCCTGCACTAACGTCGCGCCTAGAGTCCGCCTTGCGCCGCAACCTGGGTGCCGACGGCGTACGCGAGATGCCGGCGAAGATGACTGCCGAGGATTTCTCGCAGTACGGACGGGCGGGTGTTTCCGCTGTTCTGTTGCACATCGGAGCGGTAAGTCCGGCGGCGCTTGCCAGCGGGGAGAAGCTCCCCGACCTGCATTCGCCGCTCTGGGCGCCCGAGCTCCAGCCGACGCTCGGGACCTTGGTTTCGGCAGAGGTCATCATGCTGATGGACTTGCTCGGCACGCAATCTGCTAATGCTCGTTAGCTTTCTTCACGAACGCTGCAGTCTTCTCGGTCTTTTGACCTGGCAGAGAACTCCGTTTCAGCGCAGGTCAGCCTCTACCCACATTCCTCGCGTTTGCCTTGCACTTACCACCCTTTCAGCGAGCCCATATCAATCGAGAAGCGGTACTTCACATCGGACTTGAGCAGCCTCTCGTAGGCTTAGTTCACTTTTTTGGATCGGAATCACTTCGACATCGGCGGTGATGTTGTGCTTGCCGTAAAAGTCGAGCATCTCCTGCGTTTCGGGAATGCCCTCCCATGCTCGATCCTGAAAAGCTGCGGCACGCGCGATCAGGCTGAAGGCAGAATCTTTTATCGCCGGTTAATGACACGTATCATCGGCTGAAGCTTGCCAGGTTTCTGCGTGGAATTCGGACCTACCACTTTTCAAGAACGATACCCGGAATTATGTTGCAAGAACACGATCTTCTTCTTCTAAGTATTGCAGACTGACGAACCTCAAATAGATTCCGTCGGAGTGGTTACGGAAGGACAGCTTCCTGGGCACCCCATCGTGCAGCGATCTGGGACATCTGTGTCCTGAAACATGTTAGCGGGGCGCTAAGATATCAACTGGTGTTATGGGCATCAGTGGGATTGCATTCAGCTTGGATTAGGAGAGACTTTGATGATTAAGAAGCATTTCACGCTATTTCTGATGCTGGCCTTGTCTGCGCTGACGCTCATGGCCGCAGCTCAGGATGCTGGCGAATATTTAATTCTTAGCGCGCAATATGGAACGGAGTTCCATCACGTCGATGTGACCAACACATTGAAGATCGTGGCCAGCCATGACCAACGGTTCCGGATGGGGAACCGGACGTTTGGGGTCGATCCGGATCGCGGGCGAGTGAAGGTGTTACACATTTTTGCACGTGACCCAAACGGGCAGGAGCGCATGTTTGAATATCGCGAAGGCACGGTGATTGATGGCGGGCAATTCCGCGGGTGGGGACGCGGCGAGTGGGGCCAAGGTGAATGGAGCGGCAACTGGAGCGGCGAACCTGAACGCCATGAGGAAATACGCTATCAGGAGAGCGAACATCACGACGAAGGGCAACGCCGCGACGAGGGCGAGTTCCGCATTCTGAGAGCTCAATATGGCACCGACCGCAACTACGTCGATGTGACTCACCGGTTGAAACAACTGGCCCGGGCAGACTTGCAGTTTGAAATGGGCAACAACACTTTTGGCGTGGATCCGGATCCGGGCCGCGTAAAGACGCTGCGGATTTATGCGCGCGGTCCGCACGGACACGAGCGAGTGTTTGAATTCCGTGAAGGCAGCCTGGTGGACGGGTCACAGTTTCGCGGCTGGGGACGCGGAAACTAGTTTCTGGCTAACCACTTTTTCAAGAACGAGTGAGTCGGAAAAGTGTTGCAAGAACGCGATCTTCTTCTGATTACGGGCATCCCAGGGAT
>JAYVCW010000375.1:0-2678 GCA_043749775.1 Acidobacteriaceae bacterium
CGGGCACATCGAAGACCTGGCGGCGCTCGACGCGGTCGGGCTTCTGCTCACTCAAGGAGATTCCGCAGCCCGCGCACTGATTGACCGGGTGCGACACCACGGCATCGGGATTGGCCACCATCGGCGTAAGAGTTGAAAGCGCATTGCGCAAGGTCCGGCCCGAATGTGCCTGCTGGCCACCAGTGGTTCGCTCGCTGGCCGGGCGCAAGCTCTTGGGTTTGGGCTTGGGTTTGTTCAAGCCGTCGGAGGGCGGCGGCTTGCTGCTGTTGTGAGAGTCCTTTGCCGCGCGCCCTTCCAGTTGCCGCACTCGGAGTTCGCTGGCGTGCAGATGCGCATCCATCTCCAGCAATGCCCGCACCACGGTCTCCGGCCCGGCCTGATAAATCGCCAGCGCCTCTTCCGGCTTCATCATGCACACAACCATTGCCGGAAGTCGGCGGCGAGCGGATAGTGCGCTTTCAACTCTTGCGCCAACAGATACACGTCCTTGACTGCGGCGTGGATGGTGCGCTCGCGATCGTTGCGCGTGCGCCCCTGTGTCGCGCCGAGCCGCAGCCAGTTGGCCGCCCGGTAACAGGTCCCCTGGAACCGCTCACGGGCTACGAACGTCTCCAACGCATACACGCGATGTCCGTACTTGAGTTGCCAGTCGGCGCTAATCCGGCGCGCGATCAGGCCCAGTACATGGCTGGCCCCCAAGCGAATCGCGGGCATCTACAAATCTGCAACCAAGCCGCTCTAATCCTGCGGCGTCTCGCAGAAGATTTAGCATGACAGGGCTGCTGCTTCCGGCGTCGTGAACTTGTACATAAATGAGCTTCTTTGGCGGCAATCCAATAGCGAGCAACCGTTTCATCAGGGAAGCGTTCTGTTCGACCAATATTTCGCGTGTTCTCGATTCGGAAATATAGATCATGTTGTCGAGGAATTGCTCGGAAAGTTTCCGATCGTTCTTGTCGAATTGGTTGATCCAACGGCTGGCGGATAACAAAGACAACGGCTTAGGCCTATAGTCGTGAAATCGCAGAGCGGCCTTGATGCTGGACATAATCCGCCACATTCTCAGTCGTGCGGTGCCTCTGGGTCAGAGCCAGCTCCAGGCTATCGCAATAGTCCCGGACCTCCCTTAGGGCTTGTCGCAGGTTCTTCGCTCATCGTCGTCGTCGGTGCCTTTGAGCTTGAAGCGTTGCAGTTGCGCGATAAATCCCTCGCATGCGCCAAGGGCATTCTGAACGCGCTTCTTTTCGACCACGAATTCGTCGAATGCCTCGCGGGTCTCTACCTTGGGGTTGAGGAAGAATTCCTCGAGCCTCCGAACAACCTTGGCCCGTGTTGCTGGATCATCTTCGGAAAGCTAGTAGCTTTTCATGATTCGACGAAAGTGGATAACGCTCTTGATTTTCCGATCTCGATACTTCTCTACCAAGTTGTCGGTTGCTTTGTCCCGTCCAAGCTTACTGATTGTCGGAACCGTATCAATTGCCAGGCCTATGACTGGAAGCGCTTCGATCCAGAAGGTGGAAGGAATTCTGGGTTTTGGATTCGGGTCGAGAGACAATTCTTGAAAGCGCTCTGGAAAAGTCAAGAGCTTCTTGCAGCGCTCAATCTGCGGATCGCTCAGGCCCGTCAAGTTCCAGAGCACTTTGTGGTCATGTTCCCCAAGTTCCTCCATCACAACCTTCAGGTTGAGAGCCGTGGGCATCAGATCCCAACTCTCCCTGACGTTATGAATCGAGAACATATAGGGCAGCCCAGCGATTTTATTGGGCGGCTCCACGACATTGGCGGGCAGCTTGAGTTCTGCACCGCCCATTCCTCCACGTCCTTCTTTCTTAAGCTCGACGACGCAACGATAGCGTCGCTCGCAATCAAAGATTGAAAACTTGGTTTGACCTTTTGCCCGATAGACGGTAATCGGAACTAGAACTCCATGCTCGGCGATATTCTCTTTCAGATACAGAAGCTTGTCCGGGTCGAACAGATGGCGCGGGTTATTGCTGCTCGGCTTTATTTCCTCAGGCGTTAAGTTACGCAACTCGCCCGCAGGCATGACTTGTGGGATTGCAGGTTGCGACGGGTTGAGAGTAGGCATATCGCGGCGTCAGACATTTGAGATTAACAGTTCATTGGTTAAAGAACGATGGGCTGCGAATCCGGCGATGTGGCGACGAACCGAAACCATCTCGTAAGAGAAGTTTTTGAGCAGAACATCCGCCTCATCTGATTCGGCAGAACTGACCACATAGTTTATGTGCGCGGCGTTAAGCCGTTCCATCCACGATCGTCGGCGGGCAGTATTCCCGTGGGTAAACGTACTCGGATCATACTGGCGGAATACGCGCCGCGCCCGCCCCGCGAATGGCGGGTCCATATATACAAAGTCACCTTTTTCGGCGTGCTTCAAGACGTTCTCGAAGTCGCTTTCGATGAAACGTGCCGTGCCCAGGCGGTTGGAGCATTTATGAAACACTTCGTCATTAGGAACGTTGCCGCACCTCACGCCACTGTACGGGACGTTGAACTGCCCCAGAAGATTTGTGCGGTAAATGCCGTTGAAGCAAAATCTGTGCAGATAGATGAAACGCGCCGCTCTGGCAGAGGGCGTCAAAGTCGAGATGTCGATCGCGCGAAGTCGCTTGTATTCCTCTCTGTCCGCTGGCGGTAGTTGTTTGAGTGCT